>JBBQDH010000295.1:0-6946 GCA_038319515.1 Bryobacterales bacterium | reverse complement strand
CACCGGCATTTTCTGGTGCCTTCCTGCAAAGTGGACCTGAACCGGTACCATCCAAAGCCTTGCCTGCAGTACCACATTCACCGGTGCCTGGGGCCTTGCGTGGAAGAACTGACGACGCCGGAGACCTATGCGGGCGCGGTGAAACAGGTTCGCATGTTCCTGGAGGGCAAACACGGACTGCTGGCGAATGATCTGCGGACCCGGATGGAAACAGCGTCCGAAGAGATGCGTTTTGAAGAGGCGGCCGGGCTGCGGGACCTGCTCAATACGATCGAGGAACTGGACCAGCGCCAGAAGATGTCGGCGGCTTCGGGCGACGATGTGGACATTTTCGGATACTACGCCGAGCCGCCCATGGTGGCTGTCAATCTGTTCCACCTTCGCAACGGGCAGATTGTAGATCGGCGCGAGTTCTTCTGGGAGGATCAGGAGGAGTTTGAGGCACCGGAATTCTTCTCTTCTTTACTGCTGCAGATTTATCTGGAACAGCAGTATGTTCCGTCGATCATCCACGTGCCGGTGGAGTTTGAAGACTTTGAAGTGATGGAAGAATTACTGACGGAGAAGAAGAACCGCAAGGTGGAAATTCACACGCCGCAACGGGGCCAGAAGAAGGCGATGATGAACCTGGCGCAGACGAATGCCAGGCATAGCTTCGATGCGCGGTTCCGCGTGCTGAAGCCGTCGTCCGCTGCGATTCAGGAGGCCGTGCAGGAGGCCCTGAATCTGCCGGAGGCGCCGAAGCGAATCGAGTGCTTCGACATCTCACATGTGCAAGGCACGGACAAGGTGGCGAGCATGGTGGTGTGGGAAGAAGGCCGCATGAAGAAGGCCGACTACCGTAAATTCATCATCCGGACTGTGGTGGGCAACGACGACTTTGCGAGTATGCGGGAGGTAGTGGGTCGGCGGTACGGGCGGCTGCAGGAAGAGGGCAAACCGATGCCGGGCCTGGTGCTGATCGATGGTGGCCTGGGACAGCTTCATGCGGCGGCAGATGCGCTGGAATGGATCGGGATTATCAATCAGCCCGTGGCGTCGATTGCGAAACGCGAAGAGATTATTTACGTACTGGGGCAGGAGGCGGATCCGATAATCCTGGACCGGTTTTCGCCGATCCTGCACCTGATTCAGACAATTCGCGATGAGGCGCACCGGTTCGCCGTGACTTTCCACCGGACCCGGCGGAATGCGCGCACTCTGACTTCAGAGCTGGATGAGATTCCAGGGATTGGTGAAGTGACGGTGCGGAAACTGTTGAAGGATTTTGGCAGTTCGGCGTTGGTTCGCCAGGCGACCGAAGAAGAGCTGGCGAAGCGTGTGGGCAAAGCCGCGGCGCGCAAAGTGCGCGGACACTACGACGCTTCAGCGTGACAAAAGAACAGCGGCGGTCCACCACTCCGGATGGGATTTGGGGTCCTCCCCGAACTCGGCCTTGTAGAGGCGGGAGAAACGTTCCGGATCCTGCGCGCAAGGGTCGGCCAGGAACATTGGAAGTTCGCGGCCTTCTTTGATCTTCACGTTGCCACGAAACGTAGTGGCGATCAGGCCGCGCAGCAGAGTATTGGTCGCGTCAGAAAGATTGACTGATCCAGGCACGCCACTCGATTCCATGCGGGCCGCGAAATTCACGGTATTTCCCCAGATATCAAAAGCGAATTTCCGGATGCCGACGACGCCCGCGACGACCGGCCCGCTATGCAAACCGACCCGAATATTCCAGCCGGTTCCATCCGGCTTGAGCGCCAGACGCTTCACGACTTCCACCATTTCAAGGGCCGCCATGACGGCGTCGACAGCATGTGACGAACGGCGCTCGGGAAGGCCGCTGGCAAACATGTAGGAATCGCCAATGGTCTTCAGTTTTTCAAGGCCGTAGCGGGCGATGATTTCATCGAAGGCGGTGAAGTATTCGTTGAGAGCATCCACCAGTTTGGCTGGCGCGAGTTTTTCGCTGGAGAGCGTAAAGCCGACAAAATCTGTAAAGCAGACAGTCACATCTTCAAAGCCGACCGGCTCTACGGTGCCCGTCGCCTTCAGTTCGTCCGCAATGGTGGCAGGCAGAATGTTGAGCAGCAAAGAGTGGCTCTTCCGTTCCTGAACGTGAATTTCATCTCGTTGGTGGCGGATCTCCACGGTGCGTTCTTCCACAATGACTTCGAGTTGTTTCTTTTCTTCAGTGAGTTTGTGGGTGCGCCAGCGCACGATGCCCCATACGCCGAACCCGGCAAGAACGAGATAGACGGAATATGCCCACCAGGTGCGATACCAGGGCGGGCGGACGACGAAGCTCAGGGCGGAACGCTCCCGCACCATTCCGTGGGGGCTGCGGGCGCGAACCTGCAACTGATAGTCGCCCTCCGGCAGGTAGTTATAATCCTTGCGGGCTTCGTGGCTCCAGGCGGACCAGTCAGGGTCTGCGCCATCCAGACGGAACTGGTATTCCACCATGCCAGGCTCCTCGTAAAACGGCGCGGCAAGCTCAAACGCGACACGGTTCTCGCTCCAGGGCAGTCGCGGGAAGCCCGGCGTGCCCGCTCCGCCATACAGAATGCTCTTGTCCCCGATCACCTGTGCGCGACGCATCAGGACGTCGAAGCCGCGTTCGGGGTCACCCGAGAGCGAGCGGTCCCAGCGGTGCAGCACGGAGTCCGCCCCGAACGCCCAAACAGTGCCGTCGGAGTCAATTGACATGCCGTAGATTTCCTGAATACCAGAGTGCAGAAGAGGAGCAGGCGACCAGGTGAAGCCGTTCGGCTGCTTCAACAGAACGCCGTGGTAGCCCTCACCGGTCACCCAGACGTTGCCGGCGCGCCCGTCAAAAGTACTGAAGACATCGCGAGTGCCGTCGGCGAACTGGTTTCCCAGGCTGATATCGGGGGCGAAGCGCTTCAGGCTCTCCAGGTAGCGCCTCAGCCCTTTGGTGGTGGAGAACGCAATGTGATCCTGGAGGCGGCCCGCGATAATCAAGCCGGGGGGCACGCCCTGCTTATCGTCAAAAAGCTGGGAAACAACGTTGGGCCCGGAGAAATCGAGGCGCCAGATCTTGCCCTTGGAAGCCGCCCAGACACGCCCGTCAGTATCTTCCAGGACGGATCGGATCTCGGCACCGGGCGCGGTGAATTCGGCTCCCGGGGACCAGTTAGCACCGTCGCGGCGCAGCAGGTTGACGGCAATGCCGCTGGCGGCGTAGATGATGTTGGGGTCGCGGCGCGAAAAGGCGATATCCCAGATACCGCGTGTGAGTTTGTAGATTTGCGAAGTAACCGCCCCGTCCACCGAAAAAATACCTTGATCGGTGGATGCCATCAGATCTTTGCCGTTCGACAGGAGCGCGAGGACGGTGCCCTTGAAATCACCCACTCGTTCGAATCGCGGCGCGCTGCCGACCTGGGAGGAGAGCCGGAACGCGCCTGCGGTGGTGCCGATATACAGGCTGCCCGCATGCCGCGCGATGCACTCCACGGTGCCGACCAGGCCGTCCTTCACCCCGAAAGCGGTTAAACCTGGGTTCAATCGGGTTAGTCCGGACTGCTGTGCAATCCAAACGCCGCCCTGGCTGTCGGGCTGGATAGCCAATACAAAGTCGTCGTCCAGGCTGTCCGAGGCTTTGGAAAGGATCCGGTCCACAGCGCCTTCATGATTCAGGAGGAAGAGTCCGCCAGTGCGTGTACCGATGCCGATCTCACCACCGGCGAGCGTTTGCATGGAATATATGCTGGCTTTTGCCAGGGCTGCTTCCGCCGCATAAGTGAAGTTCTGAACGCCATTGGGGTTCAGGCGGTACAGACGCGTGGTGGAAGCGATCAGAGCTCCGTCGTCCTGAGGAATGGCGGCATTGATAACCTCGCTCGCAAAGCGCTCTCCGCCGGGGACGGCTTCGAGTTGATCAGCATTCATCCGCAGCAGGCCCTTGCCCGCCGTTTGCACGTAAAGCGAATTCAGGATGTGGAAGGCTCGGCCAAACTTCTTTTCCGGCTGCCAGGATTGGAATGTGCCATTCAGATTGAGGCGAAACAGGCGGGTGTAGGTACTGAAGTAGACCCCTTGCGGGGTCGGCAGTATGCGCCAGACGTCAGCGAAGTGGCGATCGTTTTCGGGAATGCTGTTGATCAGGGAAACGAACTGCATGGTGCCGGTGAAATCTGGCTCCAGGCGTCCGAAATCTCCCTGTGCCCCGACGTAGACGGTACCCTGTTCGGTGACTGCAATCGAGCGGACGGGCGACCTGTTCGGCAGGCGGAAAGTGCGCCACCGCAGGCCGTCGAATTCGAGGAGCCCGTCGTTGTTGCCGAAGTACATGATGCCCCGATGATCCTGAGCGATTGCCCAGTTCTGGGGGGAAGCGCCGTATTGTTTCGGCGTGTAGCGCTGGAAGACGAATGAGCCGGTTTCAGGATTGAAACCGGCCCGGAGAGGCGCCGGGAAGATGACAGGAAGAGCCAGTACAGCGAAAAAAGCATACAGAATGGAACGAACCTGTCGCATTCAGCAAGCTTCCCCATGTCTACCATTCATCCGACGAGGCGCTTCCTGAAGAGAGCGACGGTCAGCAATCCGGCGAGGACCGAAAAGCCAGTTGCGGGTTCCGGGACGGCGGACGGATCCACAATCGTAGCCGTGGCCTGGAGATTGTCAAAACCAGCGCCCTGAAAACCGTTGCCGCCGGTGCCGGGTTGGGTACCATCCAGCGCGATGACGGTATGAACATTCGCGAAATTCATCACTGCGGGATCGAGAACGAGATGTGCGAACCAGGAAGCAGTGGGGGAGGTGTTGTCGACAGTAAGGGTTTGAGGGGCGCCTGATATCGAGGGGAGATTCAGTCCCTGTGTGAAGTTCGGCTGGCCACAACCCGCGCGGAAGAAGTAACTATCCGCGCAAATACTTTGTGTGATGGAAACATCTCCAAAGGGAGGGTCCATGCCGAGATCCGCGGCCATGCTGATAGGGCCGGCATCGATATCGTAGCGATAGTCGATTTCGTAGGTGGCAGTGTTGGTTGCTCCAACAACGAATTGGCTACCCCCTACGATACTGAATGCGAAGCCTGTGGAACCAACCTGTGGATTGTAAACCGGGGTTAGCTCGATATTTGTGGCGGAGTAGGGAGTCGAGGTTGTGCCGCCGGTTATGTAATTAAAATTACGAAAATTGAGAATTCCGACCGAACACTTGGCGCCGGACAAGTCCAGGTAGTCCTGAAGTGTATGCAGGTTAAGATCGTGGCAAGGAGTTGCCAGAGTTTCGATGCTACCGGCACGGGCGCCACTGGTGCCGAGCAGCAACAGGGCAAAACGACAAATGCAGAGATAGCGTGGCATACGTTGAGTCTACCCATTTTTGGCGCAGGTGGTAGCCCTGCAAACCTCTGGTCGATACTAAGAATGTCTTTGAAAGTACTGTTGATCTCCACTTACGATCTTGGCCACCAGCCGTTCGGACTGGCTTCTCCGGCTGCGTGGCTGCGCCTTGAGGGCCATGAGGTGGAGGTGGCCGATCTTTCGCGTGAGCGGTTGGCACCGCAAGCGCTGGCGGAGGCCGACTGGGTGGCGTTTCACGTGCCCATGCATACGGCGACGCGGATGGCGCTTCCGGTGATCGACATGGTGCGCGAGGTGAATCCGGGCGCACAGATTGTTTGTTACGGGCTTTACGCACCGATGAACGAGGGAATGCTGCGGGCGCGGGGCGTTAACCACATCATTGGCGGGGAATTTGAGCGGGCGCTCACTGAGATCGTTTCGGGGCGGGCGACTCAGGCGTTGCCCATTATTTTGGACAGACTTCCGTTTCAAGTGCCGGACCGCGCGGGGTTGCCCCGGCTCAACCGTTACGCGGCGCTTCTGCACAATGGAGAAAAGAAGCTCGCCGGCTATACGGAAGCCAGTCGGGGTTGCAAACACCTCTGTCGGCACTGTCCGATTGTGCCGGTTTATGAGGGGCGCTTTCGTATTGTGCCCCGCGATATCGTGATGGCGGACGTCCGGCAGCAGGTGGAGGCGGGTGCTGCACACATCACGTTTGGGGATCCGGATTTTCTGAACGGGCCAGGGCACGCGTTGCCTTTGGTGGAGCAGTTGCATGCCGAATTCCCTGCCCTGAGCTATGACGTGACGATTAAGGTGGAGCATCTTCTGCAGCATCCCCTGGCCGTTGCAGTGCTGGCGCGGACCGGGTGTTTGTTTGTCACCAGCGCCGTGGAATCGCTGGATGATGCGGTACTGGAGCGGCTTGCGAAAGGCCATACACGCGCGGATTTCGTCAAGGCGCTGGAACTGCTTCGTGCGCATGGACTAACAATGCTGCCGACGTTCGTGACATTTACTCCATGGACGACACGGGAGTCTTATCTCGATCTGCTGAGGGCGGTGAGAGATCTGGATCTGGTGGAGAATGTAGCGCCGATTCAACTGGCAATTCGGTTGCTGATCCCATCGGGATCAAAGCTCCTGGAACTGCCGGATTTGGGGCCGGTGGAATTCGACGAGGCGGCATTGCAGTATCGGTGGCGACACCAGGATGCCGCGATGGATTTGCTGTGTGCGGATCTGCTGAAGATCGTGCGATCTGCGGACAAACGGAAGGCCCCGCGGCAGGAGATTTTCAGCGAAATCTGGCAGCGGGCATTTGGGGAGCTTCCTGATTTCCATCTGCCGGCGCGAGCGACCGTGCCGTATCTGAATGAGCCCTGGTATTGTTGAGCGGAGCCCGACGAAGAGCAGTTAGCTCTTATCTGAAATGCCTGCCGGAGCAGTGCTGCGGTTGAGCGCTTTCTCAATCACGGCGGTGAGGCCAAAGCCGCCGTGTGCGGACAGCGAGCGGGCGAGTTGCTCTTCGCCGAGTCCGAAGGCAGCGGAACTGGCCTGGTCCTCACCGGTGCCCATCCATCCGGAACCTTCTTCGCGGACGGAGCGCAACATCTGCCCCACCAGCAGGGCTTCGA
>JBBQDH010000294.1:0-6989 GCA_038319515.1 Bryobacterales bacterium | reverse complement strand
AACTCTCATACCAGACCATAGCCATGGAGTGCTGCGTGTGCTCCGGCACCAGCAGCGCAATCCAGACGTTGACGTCAGGTAAGCAGGTCATCGAAATCAAAGTTGCTCAGGTCCGGTACACGGCCTTTTTCCAGATGGATGACCGGCAGCGCGGGCCGGCCCTTCCGCGCCTTCGATAGCTGCGGAATAGTAATCTCCCGATCCACCGCGTTCACCAAAAGATCCTTCATGCTGATACCACGGGCCGCCGCAGAAGGCGTCTCATTTCGCAAGGTGCACCACGAACCAACCCGCACTTCCGAGGACTCCGCCCGCGCCCGCAGCGAAGAGCTCCGGGTGGGCGGCAAGGCTCTGCTGATCAAGGTCGACAATAGCTTCCGCCTCTTCATACTCAGCGTCGACCGCAAGCCCGATAACGCTGCCATCAAACAGTGTTTCGGCGCCAGGAAAACACGCTTCGCCACACCGGAAGAGCTATTTGGAACTCGCCGGTCTGGAGCCAGGATCCGTGCCACCCTTCGGTCCACCGATTCTGCACTGCACGCTCTACACCTGCCTGCCAGTTTTTGAGAACGAACGCATTGCCTTCAACGCGGCATCCCTCAGCGATTCCGTCATCATGCCGGTTGCCGACTACCGACGCCCTGCCAGGCCAGAAATCTTTCGCTTCAGCGCTTCCTGAGCCGGCGCAAGCCCGCACCGAACAGCGCCGCCATGGGGCCGCAGCCCGCAATAGTGGCCTCATACCAGCCCGGCTGCTTGAGGCCGTGTTCACGCATGGAAAGAAATCCCAGTCCGATCATCAGCATCCCGAGCGCTGCTGCGTGTGGCAACTCCCGCTGCCCCGCGACATACGCGGTCAGGTACCCGGCAACCGCCGCCGCCACGATGGCATACGCGAGAGTCGCAAACAGCAGCGCCATGCTGAACGATTGGAAATTCTCCACGCCAAACCGGCGGGTGGCCACGGGCGTCAGCACCCCCACAACCAGAGCGAAGAACGCGAAGCCCGCTCCAATCGCCAGCAGGCTTCGCAGAAACCTCACTTGTTGACCTCGTTCGCGATGGCCTCCAGCTCACGTCCGGCTTCTGCCCACCTGCCCTGGCTCGCCAGATCACGATACTTCTGCATATGCTGCCGCACACTCTGAATACGCGGATCAAACGACGGCAACTGCGGGGCACCGGGTGCACCAGGAGTCGCTGGAGTACCGTTGTCATTCACCGGTTTTGCCGGCGCTTCAATACCACCCAGCATCGCCAGCGCCTGCTCATAGGTATCCGCATAAATCAGCCGGTTTCC
This sequence comes from Bryobacterales bacterium, assembly GCA_038319515.1. GTDB lineage: Bacteria > Acidobacteriota > Terriglobia > Bryobacterales > Bryobacteraceae > BOG-234. The sequence continues at coordinate 5,686 of JBBQDH010000294.1, read as the reverse complement.
GATCGCCAGCACCACCTTTTTCAGCTGCGGCATCCGTGCCTGCGTGGCCTGCAGGTACAGCGGCGAAACATACAGGAACGTATCGCCCACCGGCAGCACCAGGGTCTGACCCTGCAGCACCTGCGAACCCTGCTGGTTCCACAGCGTCAGATCTTTCGAAATATTCTGATCCTGATTAATGCGCGCGTTAACCTGCATCGGCCCCAGAATCAGCTCCTGTTTCGAGAGCTGCAGCACCACCACCTCCCCCAGCTTCGGCCCGTCGCACCGCGCCAGCATCACGCCAATCAGGTTCTCCTTCGAAAGCGGCGTGAACGTCGTCATCAGCAGGAACTCCGGTTTCGTCTCCCCAGGCAGCGTCGCGAACACGTAGGTCGGCGTCACCGGCTTCGGCTCACCATTGCCCGATGAATATCGCGATAATTCCCAGAAATCCTCATTGTTATAGAACGCCTGCGGGTTCTTCATGTGATAGACCCGGTAGAGTTCAGACTGCACTCGGAACAAATCTTCCGGATACCTCGCATGCGCCCGCAGGAACTCCGGCATCTTCGCCGCGTCTTCATACAGTGACGGGAACAGTGCACGGTATGCGCTGATTACCGGATCGGTCGTGTCAAACACATAGATATGCGTCTCGCCGTCGTATGCGTCCACGGTCGCCTTCACCGCATTGCGGACATAATTGATGCCGCCAAAAGCCTCACTCGCCCGCGAAAACGGATGCGATGACGACGTGGTGTATCCATCCACCATCCACACCAGCCGCCCCTCCGGCGTTATCACCACATAGGGGTCTCCGTCCCAATCCAGATACGGCGTCATCGTCTGCAGTCGCTCCCGCACCCGCCGGTGGATCATCATGCGGCTGTGGTCCGTAAGGTACCCCGTCAGAACAATATTCGAATCGCCGAAATGCAGTGCCGCGGCGGCCCTCATCAGGAAAGATGAAATCGGGAACCCGCCCCGCCCCTGATACCGAACCTGCGCATTCTCAGACCCGGAAGGATAATTAAACTCCTGCTGCGCCGTATCCACAAACACCGGCTCATGCTGTAATTCGCCGTAATACAGCTCCGGTCGTTCAATCTTCAGGGTTGGCGTCTTCACCACCGGCGGCATATCCTGAATCAGATTGACCGGCTGCCCTTCCGGCGTCAGCTTGCTCACCTCCGCCAGCACCAGCCCATAGCCATGCGTATAGATGAAATGCGGATTGATCCAGCTCGATTGCGTCCCCGGCAACTGCGTGATATCCAGTTCACGCGGCGAAAGCAATACCTGCCGATACTGGCCGTCAATCGTATAGCGATCCACATCCGTGTCGTGGAACGAATAGTAAGGCCGCAGCGCCTGCATCTGCGTCACCGTATCGTGAAACGGGCGCCAGTCCCACAGCCGGATATTGTCCAGCAGCGGGGCATTTTTTTTCAGATCAATCACCGCTGCCGGATTCGTGTGCATCTCAATCTCACGCACATGCGCCGTCAGCCCGTACGCCGCCCGCGTTGCTTCGATGTGCGCCTGAATATAAGGACGTTCCAGCGAAATTTCATTGGGTTTCACATAGAACGATCCCGCGATATTCGGCACCACAAACATAAGCACCAGACTCACCCCGACAATCGCCGCCGCCAGAATCCATCGCCGCAGGACAATCAGCACCGAACCCGCCAGCAGCGCGCCAATCATCACCCAATACAGCGGCAGCGCAAAGTGATCGTCCGTATAATCGATGCCCACCATGAACCTGTGCTGGTTCCAAACCATCTCAAACCGGCCCAGATAGTATTTGCAGGCCAGCGCCACCAGAAAGAACGAAAGTGCCCCGCGCAGAAAGCGCGATTCCAACCCGCCTGACAAATGAAGAATGGAGAAATCGATCTGCCCGTTGCGCAGCTCCGGCAACGTGAACCGCAATTGCCAGGCCCGCGCCGTCAGCCAGTACACCACAATCGTGACAATCACCAGCGCAAACAAATAGCCGCGCAGGTCAGACCAGAACGGCAAATCGAAGAGATAGAAAGTCGCCGGCATGCCGAACACCGGATCGTGAAATGTTCCTGCACCCTGCGCCCCGCGGCTTCCCAGAAACCGCAGCACCGTCCAGTTGTCAATGCTCGCGCTCGCCACCAGAAAAGACAGAAAGAGCAGACCCACCGTAGACAACCTCGAATAGATCGGGTAGTCGCTCACCATCCCGCCGGCGAACTTCACGCCGCGCGAGTGCGCAATCAGCAGCACAATCCATCCCAGCATGCACCCCGCCGCCACCGGCAGCGTGGAATACGCATACAGATCGATCCAGGTGCGCACCTGCCCAATCTCTTTCCACCACGAATACTCAATCAGCAGCGACGCTGCCCATCGCGCACTCACGAGCGCGATCAGGATCAAAATACCCAGGCTGGCCAGGCCGTACCGCTTCGCCCGTCCACCCATTATTGCTCTCGGCTCCATACGATTTTCCCTCCCACGATGGTTGCCACGGGACCACCCCGGAAGCGCCGTCCATGGAACGGCGAGTTGCGGCTTTTGGAACTCGACTGCTGCACATCAAAGGTCCACTCGGTGTCCGTATCGAACACCGTCACATCACCATGCGCACCTGCTGCCAGCGTACCGCGATTGAGTTTCAGAATATTGGCCGGGCCAGTCGTGAACAGTTCAATCATTCGCGCCACACCAATGCGATTCGTGTGCACCAGTTCCAGCGAAAGACCGATCGCTGTCTCCAGTCCCGTAATACCGAACGGGCACCGTTCGAACTCCTGCATCTTCTCGCTGCCGGCATGCGGCGCGTGGTCGGTGGCAATCGCATCCACCACCCCACTCACAATGCCGTCGATAATCGCTTCCACATCGGCATGGCGCCGCAGCGGCGGCTTCATCTTGAAGTTGCTGTCGTAGCTGGAAAGCTCGTCATCGGTTATCGCGAAATGGTGCGGCGTCACCTCGCAGCTCACCGCCACCCCCTTCGATTTCGCGAAAGCCACCATCGCCACCGAACGCAGCGTGGAAAGGTGCGCCACATGGAAGCGCGCGCCGGTCAGCTCCGCCAGCAGCAAATCCCGCGCCACCATCACATCTTCTGATGCCGAAGGAATCCCCCCCAAACCCAGCCGTACCGACTGCATTCCTTCATGCATGTCGCCACCCGCGCTCAGGTTCAGATCCTCGCAATGGTCAATCACCGGCATGTCCAGCGCCCGTGCCAGCTCCATCGCGCGCCGCATGACGCGCGCATTCATCACCGGCCTGCCATCATCGGATATCGCCACAATTCCCGCCGCCCGCATGCTGCTGATCGCGGCCAGTTCTTCGCCCAGACTGCCCTTGGTGATCGCGCCAATCGGGAACACGTTCACGCACGCCACTTCTCTTGCGCGCTGCACAATGTAGCTGGTCACCGTCGCGCTGTCATTCACCGGAATCGTATTCGCCATGCAGCAGATGGTCGTGAAACCGCCCGCTGCGGCAGCCTTCGCGCCGGTCTCAATCGTCTCCGCGTGTTCAATGCCCGGTTCACGCAAATGCACATGCATATCGATGAATCCAGGCGCCACAATCGCACCCTTCGCATTCAGAACGTCGACGCCCTCTGCAAACAGCTCCGCGCCAACCGCCTCGATCTTTCCATCGCGAATCAGCACATCGGCAGTGCCGTCGAAACCCGAAGCCGGGTCGATCACCCGCCCACCGGTAATCAGAAGTGAGTTCATCAGCTTAAAATCCGTTCAAGTACCGCCATCCGCACCGCTACCCCGTTTTCCACCTGATTCAGAATCACCGAACGCTGGCTGTCCGCCACTTCCGAACTCAACTCCCGACCGCGATTAATCGGCCCCGGGTGCATCACAATCACATCCGGCCGGGCATGTTCCAAATGCTCCAGCCGCAGCCCGTAGAATCGGAAGTACTCGCTCGCCGCCATCGGCGCTTCGTGTTGCCGCTCCAGCTGCACACGCAGCATCATGATCACATCCGCGCCCTGCAGCGCATCCGTCATGTTCCATGCCAGCTGCACGCCAGTGGCCAGTTGTTCCAGTTCCCTCGGCAGCAGCGACGGCGGCCCGCACAGCACAATTTGCGCTCCGAACTTTGAAAGCAGATGCACATTCGACCGCGCCACACGGCTGTGCGCAATGTCTCCGATAATCGCCACCCGCAGGCCCGCGAGCGAAGGCCTGTGATCCAGAATGGTGCGCGCGTCGAGCAGCGCCTGCGTCGGGTGCTCATGCGTCCCGTCACCTGCATTCACAATCGGAATCTGCAAATGCCGCGCCAGAAACTGCGGTGCGCCGGACGCCGCATGCCGCATCACAATCGCATGCGGACGCATCGCAGCCAGCGTGTTCAGCGTGTCCACCAGGCTCTCGCCTTTCGATACACTCGATCCCTGCGCCGCAATCGTCAGCGTTTCCGCGCCCAGTCGCCGCGCCGCGATTTCAAAGCTGACGCGGGTGCGTGTAGACGCTTCAAAAAACAAATTGATGACGGTCTTGCCCTTCAGCGTCTCCAGACGCCGATAGGTCTCATTCGGCAGAGGCTGAAAAAACTTCGCCCGCTCCAGAATTTCTTCTATCTCAGTACGGTCAAGGCTCTCGATGTCCAGAAGGCCGGCGGATTTGGTGGCAGATGGCATTTATCAGGCGTTTTCGGAAACTCGCTCGCAGAGAAGCACTTTCTCCGTCTCATCGATTTCCTGAAACTTCACTTCGATAATCTCAATGTCGGATGTCTGCACTGTGCGACCGACGTACCGCGCCTCAATTGGCAACTCCCGGTGACCACGGTCAATCAGCACCAGCAACTGCACACGCGCGGGGCGGCCATGGTCGAACAAAGCATCCAGCGCCGCGCGGATCGTGCGGCCGGTATACAGCACATCATCCATCAGGATAATGTCTTTCCCCTGCACCGAAAACGGAATCTCCGTCGCGTTGAGCTGCGGCTTATTCCCCACCGTGCTCAGATCGTCCCGGTATAAATTGATATCCAGAATCCCCACCGGAATCGTCCGGTTCTCCAGCGACTGGATCTTCGCGGCGATGCGTGTCGCCAGCGGAACCCCTCGCCGCCGAATGCCGATAAATGCCAGTTGATCGAGGTCTTTTGCCTGCTCCAGAACCTCATGCGCCAGACGTACCAAAGTGCGATCAATCTCCGAAGCGCTCATCAGTTGCGATTTGACTTGTGTCAGGGCCATCGACCGGATTGTAACGCACCAGCCACGCGCGCGGCGTTCCCCGGCAATTTATGAAATAATCGGAGAAATTCGCCATGCGACTCACAATATCCGCTTTCAGCCTTCTCTGCGTCGCGTCTTCAGCCAGTGCCCAGCTGCACTTCGAAGTCGCAACTGTGAAACCCTCCAGCCCTTTGACTCAGATGGATGAGATGCACATGAAGGTGATGCGCCGCGTCAGACCAACCGGACTGATCAACTCGCCGGACCCCGGTCGTGTCCGTATAGAGAAACAACCGATGCTCGACATTCTTGCCGCCGCATACAACCTGCGCGTTGAACAGGTTACTGCGCCTGGCTGGGCGGCAGACGCACCATTCGACATCGAAGCGACCGTACCGACCAAAACTGAATCCGATCCCCCCAACCACCTCAACCTCATGCTGCAAACTCTTCTGAAAGAGCGCTTCGGCCTCGTTGCCCACATTGAAGAACGGA
>JBBQDH010000293.1:0-7001 GCA_038319515.1 Bryobacterales bacterium | reverse complement strand
ATGGAGGGATCGATTTCACGTAGCGCGTTGCGGATGGACGGCACCACATTCGTGCTATCGGCCCCGGTGTCCGTGCGAACGGTTAGTTTGAGCCCGGCACGGTCGACCTGGCCGAACGGACGGTACATTTCAGGGTAGGGTGGTTTGTCGAGACCATAATTGCGGTAGTCCGAGACAATGCCGACGATGCGATAAGGCGCGGCATCCGGCGCAAGGTCTGTACGAACCAGAGCGCCGAGGGCATCGCGGCCTTTGGGGAAGAACTGAGCGACAGCGGCCTGATTGAAGATGAGAACCTTCTCGGTTTTGATGCCATCCTGCGGGCCGAAAAAACGGCCGCGCTGCAGCCGGATTCCCACGCTCTGGAAGTAGTCGCCTGCTACGGTGCGGTCCTCAATCAGGCGAAGCTTGTCGGTCGACAGGCCGTCAATGTAGAGGTAAAAATTGGAATACGTGTCGCGGAGAGGGATCATCGAGACGGCGCCGACGATGCGGACGCCGGGAACGGCGCGGATTTTTTCCATCAGGCGCGTGAAGAACAGGTGGCCGGCATTCTGATCGCCAGTGTCCGGCAGGGAGATGGATGCCGTGACCACGCCACGGGTATCGAGGCCTGAATCGACATGGCTGAGGCGGAAGAAGCTGTTCAGCAGCAGGATGGCGCCGGTGAGCAGCACGTAAGCAGCAGCGGTTTCAGCGATGACCAGGCCATTGCGGAGGCGGCGCGTGCTTCGTTCGGGCGTGGAGCGGGCGCCTTCCCGGAGAAATTCGTTGGGGTCGCTGCGCAGGATTTGCCAGAGTGGCGCGAGGCTGGGGAGGACTCCTGCAAGAAGGGTCAGGGAGGCGGCGAAGACGAAGACTACGGGGTCCAGCGCGAACCTGCGGGCGTAGGAGACCGATGGGGCGAGCGAGATCATGACTTCAAGGCCGATAAAGCCGAGAAGCAGGCCCGGAATGCCTCCGGCCAGGGCGAGCAGCAGCCCTTCAGACAGGAACTGCCACGCGAGGCGCGCGCGACCGGCACCAAGGGCCATGCGGATGGAGAATTCCCGGCGGCGGACTGAGGCGCGGCTGAGCATGAGATTCGCGACGTTGACGCAGGAAATGAGAAGCAGACAGAGCACTGCCGCGAAAAGAAGGATCAGTCTGGAGCGGAGTCCCTGGGTGGCCACTTCGGGAACTGACGAGAGAGCAACTCCGCGATCTTTCTGCTGGTCGGGGTATTCGGTGGCGAGTTCGCGGGCCACGCGGCTGATGTCCTGCTGAGCCTGGTCCGGCGTGATGTGGGGTTTGCGGCGACCGATGCAGATGAAGGTATGAAAGCCGCGCTGCATGCGAATCTGCAGCGGGACGATCAACGGGATGAAGATTTCCGCCGGGTTGGTGAAGATCGGGAAACGAAAAGATTCCGGGAGAACGCCGACAATGCGCGCGGGAAATCCTTCCAGCGTGACCTTGCGACCAACAACGGATTCATCACCGTGGAAGTGCTGCTGCCAGTAGGGATAGCTCAAAACCAGGGCTTGCGGGTGTTCACCGCTTTCATCGGCTTCATTGAGGAGCCTGCCGCGAAAGGCGGGTACGCCCAGGACGCGGAGCATGGAAGCCGAGATAAACGCCGTCCTGGGTCTTTCCGGCACGTCGCCGGTGGTGAGATTGGCGCCGTCGACATAGACGATGCCGATTTCCGAGAAGGTCTTGTTTCGTTTCCGCCAATCCTGATAGTTCAGCCAGGAAGCGCTGCCGGTGAGCGTGCCAAAGGTTTCCCTGAAAAAGTGCAGGCGTTCAGGGTCGGCGTACGGCAGCTGATGGATCAATACGGCATTGACGACGCTGAAGATGGAACATGTGGCGCCGATGCCGAGGGCGAGGGTGGCGACTACGATGGCAGAGAATTGCCACGAGGCGCGCAGGCGGCGCAGGCTGAAGACGAACTCGGTCAGGACTGAATTCATACCTCAGGCCGGTACGCGGCGATCCATAGACCGCAGTGTATCGCTTCGGGTGAGGCGTGCGGGGGGAACGAGTGTCGGATCATACAAATATGTATTCGATGGTGCCAGGCGCGGTGCCCGCGCCGTCCAGCCAGACTCGCTCCAAAGATCTGCCGGCGTTGACCGGCCTTCGCTTCTTTCTGGCGCTCTGGGTGATGCTGACCCACCTGATCGGCGAGGGTCATGTTTACGAACCGCTGGTGCTGATGTTGCCCGGACCTTTCCAGGCGATTGTGCGCCTCGGGTATCAGGCAGTACCCACCTTCTTCGTGCTGTCAGGCTTCGTGCTGGCGAGGAACTACGGTGCCACCCTTTGGAACCGGGGCAACGTGTGGAAGTACGTGGTGGGGCGGTTCGCACGGATCTATCCGGTGTACCTGCTCAGCCTGCTGATTGTGGCGCCGTTCATTGTGAAGGCCCCGGACCAGCCTAAGGGCTGGCTGGTGGCGATGCACCTGACGCTGATGCAGGGCTGGTGGGTTGGCCACTACACGGCCGGGTGGAACACACCGGCATGGTCGTTGTCGTGTGAGGTCTTCTTTTACCTGATCTTCCCAATGATGGTAATTCCGATGAAAGGCATGCGTTGGGCGGGGACCATTGGGGCTGCGCTGGCGGCGTGTGTGCTGACGCAGGCGATGTGGCGGATGGGAGTCTCGGATCAGCTGAAACCGATTATCCATGTTTCGGATTTCCTGATGGGAATTGCGGTATCGCGGGCCTTTGATCTTCTCACGGAGGGGAGACGGGCAACGGAGGGGAAGTGGCTGTACCGGACCGGCATTCTCGGTTCGGGCCTGATCCTCGCGTACGCGCAGTTTCTGCCGAAGTCCATCTCCATGAATACGCTGTTGCGGCCCATGAATGCTTTGTTGCTGCTGGGGCTGGGGCTTGGAGGAGGGTGGCTGGCGCGCCTGTTCTCGACGCGGCCCGTTGTGTTTTTGGGGAAGGCCAGCTATGGAATGTATATCCTTCACATTCCGATCCTGTGGTGGGCCGTCAGATGGCCGGACTTTGCTGTTCGATACCTTTACGTGGCGTTCGTGGTGGGCCTTTCCTGTATCGTTTACAGGGTGATTGAGGAGCCGGCGAATCAGTTCCTTCGGTTGACTATCAGAACGGTTTTGCAGCGACCAGTTCCGGAGACATCAGCCGCATCCGGACAAACTGCGCCAGAATGTGCATGACGGACTGGTGGACATCTTCCACGATGCCGTAGTTTTCAGCAGGTACGTGGATGTTGATGTCGGCAGCCACGGCCGAGCGTCCTCCACTAAAACCGGTGAGAGCGATGACCGGGATTCCGTTCGCCTTCGCCCAGTCTGCGGCCCGGACTACGTTTTCGGAGTTGCCGGAGGAACTGATGGTCATGAGCACGTCGCCCGGTCGGGCTGCGGTTCGAAGCTGACAGGCGAAGATTTCCGCGAAGTCGATATCGTTGCCAATGGCGGTGATAATTTCCACGTGGGAACTGAGGCTGACCACACGGGGACGAAGAGTCGTGTCGGTTTGCATACCCTTGGAGAAATCGCAGAGCAGATGATTGGAGATTGCGGCGGACCCGCCGTTTCCACAGACATACAGGGTGCCGGAGGTGGAGAAGAGTTGGCCCAAAAGGTCGGCTGCCTGGCTGATTGTGGTGGTGTCGACGGCTTTTGCTGCAGCGCTCAGTGTGTCGAAATAGGCGGCGGCATAACTTTCCGCGCCGGAGTACTTCTCAAGGGGAAATTTCATCTGGTCTGTCAGCCACTATCGTATAACCTGAGGCGCGGAACCGCCGGATTCGCTTCGGCAGAGCGGGTTGGATAGACTGTATTAGAGCAGTCCGTGGCGGAATGGCGGAACTGGCAGACGCACCAGACTCAAAATCTGGCGAAGTTCACTCTTCGTGAGGGTTCGACCCCCTCTTCCGCCACCAATCAATTCAATAACTTAGATGTGGACTCCAGGCTTCCTGCAATAGAGGTTTTTGGCTGCATTTTCACCACCTGAAATCCCGGGTTCAGTGACAAATTGTTCAGCTTCCGGGCTGCCTCAGGAAGGTCCCGCTCCGAAACTATTCCCTGTGAGTGCCCCTCCGGCAGCCCCCGCGAGCCACCGGAAGTTTTCTGGATGCCACCATGTGCTGCACCATGTCCTTGCTGCGAGCCAATCAGACCGCGGCATCATAATCTCTGAGAATCCGGGGCACGCAACAAAAAGCGCATCGTTTTACGCCCGCACACGCGGCCTCACCGGGGACGGCAAGGGGCGCGCGAAGGTGGTTTTCCAACTATGTGCGCCTCGCTACTGCGTGATACAGCATGAGAAACACGATCGACCCAATCACAGCCACAAAAAGACTATACAAGTTGAAGCCGGTGACGCCGTTGGCACCGAAGAGGCTGAACACCCAGCCACCGACAACCGCTCCGACGACGCCCAAGACGATATCGAGGAAGAAACCCTCACCACTCTTGTTGACAAGTTTGCTGCCGATGAAGCCGGCGAGCAGACCTAACACGATCCATGCTACAAACGACATTTGTTCTGTCTCCCTGGTTTTCGTGCCTTTGGCACGCGACTCATCAAGCAATCATAGTGCCATTAATAAGAGTGCCCGGCGCAGGTCTGTGTCAGTCTCAACGCACTGGCTCCTGTCATGTGGGCGCCATAGGATGGGGCGCAGCAGATGAAAGGGCGCGATCCATGGCCTGGGTCCATCAACACACTTTGCAGGAGAATGTTTGAGGGCCGTACACTCTCCTGAACTGGATGCGCGGACGAGCTCCGCGCCGAATGGCTGAATCGTCCAGTGCTGGTTGCCAAGAAACGGCAAGGTGTGGGCTGGTGAGGCAGAGTAGCCAGTGCCTGGCCCATGCTGAAGGCCTGGGTTCCTGTCTAAGCCGCCGCAGGCGAGGACAGATGCGCTTTTGGGGATTTGCTTTTTCTTGATACTGCGGTCCCGTGGGACGGCGTGCCCGGTACACGGTTGAGAAGGATCAGCCGCGCCGGGTACAGGGACGCCGCACAGGAGTACACTGGTGTTCAGAGGCCATGTTTGCGGTCTCTGAGACATCATCAAAATGCTACGCTCACTGATACTTGTCACCGCTCTTCTTACAGTTCCCGCCTGGGCCCAGAAAGACTTACCCGAAGGCCCCGGCAAGCAGGCCACTGTGCGGGTCTGCACCAGTTGCCATGGAGCGGAAATGTTTTCCGCGATCCGGCTGGGCAAGGCCGAGTGGGACGCCAAGATTGCCAATATGACCACCGAACGCGGGTCGGCGATTACGGATGCCGATTTCGCTACAGTTCTGAAGTACCTGGTGACCAATTTGAGCCCGGTGGCGAAGCCCGAGATCAAGTAGTCCCGCTACTGACCGAAGTCCGGCTGCGTGAAGACGATCTGATTCGAAGCCGGATTTTGCAAGTCAGCCTCTACTTGAAGTGGTAACGAACGCCGACGAACCCGCCGTTCAGAACACCCTGGATGTACTCGTCTTTGTTTGGTGAAGACTTGAATCCCAGTGCCTTGTAGCCGCCCTCCACGGAAATCTGGCCGCGGCGATACGAGAGTGTCGCGGCGCCTTCCCAAAGGAGCGATTTCTTCGGCAACCCAAAGCCCGCGCCTTCCACACGGAACAACAGATGCGGCGCGAGCGCGTATTCGGCAGCTAAACCAAATTCAGGGAGGAAAACCTGACGATTCGAGCTCGCAGTCGTGCCCGTGGTCACCTTGCTCAGCGGAGCGTCGATCGTTGTCTTCGCCCGCAGGTATCGGACGGCCCAAATCGACTTCAGTCGGAATTTCGAAACCGGGAACTTGTGAGGATACAGCAGGTCATCCAGATAGAGCCGACCGCTCTCAATCTGATACTGGCTCGAAAGATAGTCGCCCTTTGTAAAGGCCGTCCCGTAGAGCGTTGTGTCTCTGGGAGCATTCTGGTTGCCGGTGCCTTTAATCAGAAATCCGTCAAAGTGCAGTGTGCCGGTTCGCGTGACGGGATAGCTGATATCAACGCCCGGACCGGGCTTGTCTTTGCCGATCGCGAACAGCGAAGAGTAGCCGGTAGCCGGTTTGCCGCCGCGAATGTCCGGCCCGTTGCCCGGCACAGTCAGCCAGTAGAACAGTTCCACCGAGAGAGTCCGCTTGTCCGGGTAGTCGGGCTCCACCGCTTTCTTGCCGACCGTCGCCGGTGCCGGCACCGTCTTTTCTGCGTCCTGAGCGAAAGCGGCTCCCGACAGCAGTAGAAGGCTCAGGCAGAGAGCCGGTACACGAGTACTAAAAGAACGAAGAATCAAATTGCTCCTTACCGGATTGAGTTGTGTTGCGCGGACAATTTTCCGTGCCGGACGCTGCCTGAAATGTACTTCTCCAGACTTCAGCGTCCCCTGTCAAATTGTATACGCAGCGATTCCGCCGGAGGATACAGGATTGATACAGGATTCTTCCCGCCGCCTTTCCTACACGCGGCGCCCCCGGTGGTACTGGAACCTTCCTGCGCGGTGCGGGTATGAATTGGCACACTGACACCTCATATTTTCTCTTACATTCTGATCGAAGTCGCTAAAATAAAGATATTCCAAATCGGACATTGCAAATCAGGGTTTGGGTAGTCCAGAGGAAAATAACATGGATTTAGTGAGGGGATGCGCGGAATGCCTGCGGCTCTCAGAATCTTATGAAGCCGAGACAATGAACTGGTTTCGCCTTGAGGGCCAACTGCGCATTGCCGAATATGGTCGCGACCAGAATTCGGTGCGCCGAATCTCTGCCGCTCTCGACGCCGTCGCCCGCGGGCGCACGGAGCTCCGCGCCGCTATAGAACAGCACGAATCCGAGTTCCACAAGGGCGGCACCCAGGCTGGCCCCCTCACCATGAGAGCCTGACGCCATCCCCCTGCCCCGCGCTTCTGCGGACACCCGGCTTTGATGATACGATTGGTTCCACATGACTGGTTCCAAACGGGTTGGGGACTTTTACGGAAAGTGGATTATCGCGGCGGCGCTGATCACCTTCGGCA
>JBBQDH010000292.1:0-7021 GCA_038319515.1 Bryobacterales bacterium | reverse complement strand
GGTATCGAGTATTTCCTGCTGCGATGTCACCGTGACTTCCTGACTCATCTGACCGACAGTCAGTTCAAATGGCATGTTCAGCTTATCCGCCACGCGCAGGGTGAGCGAGTCGCGCTTCAAGGTCTGAAACCCGCTGGAGGTGATCTCGATTAAATAGTCGCCCGGGTCCAGATACGGCAGCGTGTAGAACCCACCGCTGTTACTCTTCGCTTCTTTGATGGCGTTGTTGTTGAGATTGGTTACTTTGATGTTGGCGCCGGGAATCGCGGCATGGCTCTGGTCAGTGATTTGACCGGAAAGCGTGGCGCGAAAATCCTGCGCGGATAATGTGGCTGACAGTGCCAGTAAAGCAAGAAAAATTTTCAACGTGGTGCCCCCTCAGATAGAACACAAAAAGTATATCGCTGATCTAAACTTACTTCTATGCTCGCCAACAAAAAAATGATGGCATTTGTCTGCACCAATGACGCGGATGCCGCCCGCGTCTTCTATCGCGACGTACTCGGGCTCCCTCTCATTGAAGAGCACCAGTTCGCCATCGTGTTCGATGCCAATGGAATCCAGCTGCGTGTCTCGAAGGGCTCCGGCTTCACCCCGGCTAATCACACCGTTGTCGGGTGGGAAGTTCCGGACATTGTCGCTGCCCTGACCGAACTGGCTAAAAGCGGTGTGGTCTTCAACCGTTACGATGGGATGGAGCAGGATGAGAACGGCATCTGGACCGCGCCCGGCGGCGCGAAGATCGCCTGGTTCCGCGATCCCGACGGGAACACCCTCAGCCTGACGGAATTCTGCTCATGAAAATCTATTCCATTGCGCTCGTCGGCGCTCTGTCCGCCGGCGCCCTGTTCGCCCAAAATCCGAATCCGGCCTACGTTCCGGGCCCGGATGCACAACCGAAACCCGGGGTTCCGAAGGGTAGGGTCGAGAAGTTCAGTTTCGAAACCAGCAAGCTCTATCCCGGCACCACGCGCGCCGTTTCCGTTTACATCCCGGCGCAGTATAACGCCTCCAAACCCGCCTGCCTGATGATCTATCAGGACGGCGCCGGTTACGTTTCCGAAACCGGCGGCAGCCGCGCCACCATCGTAATGGACAATCTGATTGCCGAGGGCTCTATGCCCGTCACCATTGGCATCTTTGTTGACCCCGGCGTGACCCCCGGCCTGACGGCCGATCACATGGCGCGCTATCACCGGAGTCTGGAATACGACGGCCTGGGCGACATGTATGCCCGCTTCCTGATTGAAGATCTGGTGCCTGAGGTCGAGAAGCGCTACAACCTGAAGATCTCTGCCAATCCCAACGACCGCGGCGTCATCGGCGGCAGTTCGGGCGGCATCGCAGCCTTCACTGCCGCCTGGGAGCGGCCCGATTCCTTCCATCGCGTCATCAGTTACATCGGCAGTTTCACCAACCTGCGCGGCGGTGACACCATTGCCGACATGATCCGAAAAACCGAACCCAAACCACTGCGGGTCTTCATGCAGGACGGCAGCAACGACCAGAACATCTATTCAGGGTCGTGGTTCCCGGCCAACCAACTGGTCTATGGATCGCTTGAGTACGCGGGTTATGACGCGAAGTTCGTCATCGGTACCGAAGGTCACAGCGGACGCCAGGGCGGGGCTATCCTGCCCGAAGCTCTGCGCTGGGTATGGCGCGAATATCCGAAGCCAATTGTTGCCTCGAAGGCTGGTCCGGGCGCGCGGCATTACATCACGGATTTCCTTGACCCTGAGCATGACTGGGAACAGCTCGGCCAGGGATACGGCATGGCCACTGCACCCGTTGCTGACAAAAACGGTGTACTCTTCTTCGCCGATTCAAAGGGCGGCAAGATCTACAAGCTGGGGGCCGACGGGAAGCCCGTCGTCTTTAAAGACAACATCCGCGGCGTGAGCGGCATGGCTTTCGGTCCTGATGGGCTGCTGTATGCCGCCCAGCCGTCCACCAAACGCATTCTGGTCTATACCGCCGACGCCGTCGAAAAGGCCTTCGCAATACTGGTGGACGCGACCGATCTGACCATCACCAGCAAGGGCGATCTCTACTACGCCGACAATATCACCCACCGGATCTGGCTTATCGAAAAAGAACAGGGCCCAAATCGTACAGAGAAGAAACGGCGGATGGTTTTCCAAAGTAACGCCGAAGCGAACGTCGGCTACATATCCAGTCTGAGCCTCACGCCGGATGAGCATACGCTGAACGTGGCTGACCGGGATGGCCGCTGGGTCTGGTCGTTCCAGCTTGGTCCGGACAAAGGTCTTCGCTACGGACTGGCCTACCATCACCTGGAATCTCCTGACGAAAGTTCCGTTACCGACGCGGGCGGGATGGCTCCCGATACGACCGGCCACCTCTTCGTCGCAACGAAACTCGGCATCCAGATCTGCGATGCGCCCGGTCGCGTAGTGGGCATTATCCGCAAACCGCAGCCTGGCCTGCTGAACTCAATCGTCTTCGGAGGTCCGGGTTTCCACACACTCTACGCCACCACCGGCGACAGGGTCTATGCCCGCGTGATGCGCCGCACGGGAGTTCCGCCCACAACAGTGGCCAAACTCCCGCGCCCGCAAATGTAACGGCTACCAGTTTGTAATCGACCCATCCGGGCGGAAATACGTCTGCGCCCGGTTGGTGTCGTATTTCGTCACTTCCAGCAACTGCGTGAGCGGCTTCATGTCGAGCTCCACACCCAGGCCTGGCCGCTCATTCGGATACAGTTTGCCGTCTTTGAAATCAAGGCAAACGGGGAGGTGGGGCAGCGTGCGCCCCTGGAAGTTGTACTCCATCAGCACCGGCCCCGGGAACGTGCTGAGGCAGTTCACCAGCGCGGCGGTTGCAATAGGCCCCGTGAAGTGCGGCACGAGTCCTACGAAGTGGGTTTCGCACATGGCGGCGATTTTTATCATCTCGGTGATGCCGCCCACGTTGGGCAGCGTGGCGCGTACGTAGTCGATATCGTGGTTCTCCACAAGCTTGTTGAAGTCCCAGCGGTTGCCCCACTCCTCGCCGGCGGCGATCGGCACTTTGACCATCAGGCGCATTTTCGGAATGTCCTGATCGAACACTTCGGTGCGAACCGGATCTTCCACAAACAGGGGCGCCAGCGGCTCGATTAATGTCGCGCACCGGACCGCGTCGATCAGGTCGAACCGCTGGTGGAAATCGACGCAGAAATCACCGTTCTTTCCGACGCCCTCACGCGCCGCAACACAGTCCTCATAGACCTGCAGCACCCGCTCCCGCGTATTGTAGGTTGAATTGCCCCGACCCAGTGAGGCCGCATCCATCCGGTATGCCCGGTATCCGGCGGCAATCGTCAGGGCAGCCCGCTCCTTGACTCCCATGCCAGGCTGAATCCCCGGAATCACGCCCGCGGTGTTGTAGCACTCGCAGAAATTCCGCACGGAGCCGCCCAGAATCTGGTGCACCGGCAGTTTCAGCACCTTGCCGCGGATATCCCAGAGGGCCATATCGAGAGCGCCCAGCGCATGCTGCTTCTCGCGACCCGGCGGGTAGAAGAATGAGCGTGACATATCCTGCCAGAGCCGCTCAATGTATTGCGGATCCTGCCCGATGAGACGCCCCGCGCACTGGCGCAGTGTGTCAGTAAAGCCGCCCTCGCCAATGCCTGTGATGCCGGCGTCCGTCTCGATAGTGACTACCGTATCCGCCTGATTGAAGAGCGGATTGGGATTGGGCGGCGCATATGCCCGCACCCTGGTAATCTTCATCTTTGGAAGCGCTGCCCGCGCCATCGGGAGTCGCGTAAGGGAGATCGCGGAGGTGGCCGCGAGAGACTGGAGGAAGTTTCGCCTGTTCATATCCAACGCCAGTATATGCCCTCTCTTGTGCTTTGTTACGCCGCCGATGATGAGATCGCCGTCCGCCGAATAGGCGGCTATCTCGAAACGAATCTGCCCTTCACCGTGAGCTACAGTGAGGCGGTGGTGCGCCCCGGGCTGGATCTGGTGGACGCCACCGAACGGGCGATTTCAGCCGAAATGGCTTTGGTTTTTCTTTCGCCCCATTCCGTGCCCGCCGTATGGAGCCGCCCGAAGTGGGAACCGGTATTTTTTGAGCAACCGGACGAGTTTGGCGCGCTGCTCGGTTTCGTTTTGTTGGCGGACTGCAAGTTCCCTGAGTTGATTCGCCGGAAGTCGTTCTTCGATGCCCGGATGGACCTTGACCACGAGGCTCGCCGCCTCCGCCGTTGGCTGCTGCACCCGGATTGGCCTGTGGGTGCCGCAGTTCCCGCGTCCGAGCTTGCTGACAGGCCCGGGGCGAAAGACCTGGCCTGTGCCGACGCGGAAGCATTCGGAGCCGCTCACGGCGCGGACTTTGAAGGGGTATACCGAATTGATTGTCAGAATCGCAGTGATGCGGGTATTCTGGGCGATCTGGGGCATGCAATGGAACTGCGTCTGCCTGGCACGACCTTCCAGAACCGCGCGGCACTACAGGCGGAGAGCCCGAAGCACCGACGGCTTTTTTTGATTGCCCACGCGACTCCAGCCCATCGGGAACTGCTGGAATTCGGCGGACTGGCGTCGGTGATATTCCTGACAGATTCGCCGTTTCGAACTCCGGCAAGTCTGGAGGAGGTGATGGCCGCGTTTCTGACCGTGGTCCGCGACGAGGCATTGTGCAGCGGCCTTCTCGGTGATGCCATAGCCTGCCTGGACGTGCTGCCCGAGCCAGACCTGATCCGTCTGGGCTGGGCCATCCTGGCACACCTCAAAGAATCACAGCGCTACGCCGAGGTAATCGAGTTGTTGGAGTTCCTGCATGCCAGGGCCGGCGCCGCCTCTGTCAAGCGGATTGAGTGGGAACTTTCCTGGTTTTGCGATAAACCGTTTCAGGGTAAGGCTGACCACATTCTTCCGACCGCCGCCGGGAACGTGGTGCAACTTAGCCTGTTCAGTTGATGAGCCGCTACCGACCGATTTCTGCTTCGAAGAGCGCCCGCAGTTTCCGGGCCTCATCCGGCTCCACCGGCACATTCTGTTTCTCCGGCGTCAGTCCCTGCATATGGATCATGGCGCGACCCGAGTCCAGAAAATCAACATAGGCGATGGCGTCGGTACGAATCAACTTGCCGTGCACACGGATAAAGGGCGCCATCATCATCAACCCCGAAACGCCGAGAAGATCTGCTGCAAATAGCCGAACTGATCGTTCATCAGCTTCAGCATGGGTGTCGAGAGTTCCTGCACCGCGAACCAAACGCCACCGCCCACCACCGCCAGGTTTACGGCCTTGTTGTTACTGACAAAGGTCTTCACCATGCCCGCCGCAGTCACCGGTCCCGCGGCCACCAGCAGATTGTACTGCTCCACGTACTTCGTCACGGTCCGCTGCAATTCGCCAATATCAACAGAGTGATCCACGAAATTGAGTCTAAGCCGATTGTGATAGCGGTTCAAGCTGTCTAAGGTTAACCCTGTACCATGGATAGCGGTCCCGCCTTAGCGTGCTCTTAACGCGGACCACCGCCACCCAGCAACTGCATATCATGCATGGTGTGGATGATGGCCGGCACCAGTGTGATGACAAACAGCACCGGCAGAATGAAAAGCACTATGGGGAACAGCATTTTAATGCCTGCCTTGCCCACCGCTTCTTCCGCGCGCAGACGCCGCCGCGTCCGCAGATCTTCCGCGTAGGCATTGAGCGCGGTGGAAAGACTGGTTCCGAATCGTTCGCTCTGGATGATCATCGCGGAAAGCGACTTGATGTCTTCCAGCCCCGTCCGCCGCACCATTCCCTGGAAGGCTTTTGCCCGCTCCTGCCCGGCGCGCACCTGCATGGTGACCGTGTAGAACTCGTTCGCCAGCTCCGGGTAAATATGCTGCATTTCATCGCTGACCCGGGTCATCGCCTGATCCAGCGCCAGACCGGTTCCCAGCACGATGCCCAGCAGATCGATCGTGTCCGGAAGGCCATCCTGCATGCGTTTCCGGTAGGCCGCTGCCATCTTGCCCAGTGCGAACTGCGGGATCATGAAGCCCAGGATACCTGCTGCAATCAGGGCCCCGAAGGCATTCGAAGCGTCGTTATTGCGCTGTGCGAACAGCATCCCGCCGATGCAAAACACGAACCAGAGCACCGCGATCACCATGTAATTACCAAGAGCCTTTTCGCCCCGGTATCCGGCCTGGCGAAGGCGCTTCTCACTGCCCTTGATCCAGTCTTCGCCGCCCGGAATGGAGGCGAGAGTATTCATCATCCGCCCCGCAAAGCCCTTTCCGGATTTCCGTTCCCGTACGCCGCCCACCGTGCCGGCATTGCGCAACTCCACCAGGCGTTCGCCCAAAGGATCTTCTTCAGGTGTCAACAACTGGCCGCCCGCCCAAACCAGCAGCACCATCGTGCCAAACGCCAGCAGGAAAAACAGGAATGCGCTGATCATATTTAAACCTTCACCTGCGAAATCTTGCGAATCACCAGGATCCCGATAATCTCGGAAATAATCGCGTAAGTAAAGAACTTGACCCCCAGAGGGTCATCCCAAAGCAGCCTCACATAATCCGGTTTTACAAACCAGAAGCCGAGGCCCACCACAAACGGCAGCACGCAGAGCAGCCCCGCGGAAAAGCGCTGCGACGCGGTGTGCGCCTTCAGCTTGCCCGCCATATTCAGCCGTTCCCGAATCAGCGCGGCCAGATTCTCCAGCACTCCGACCATGTTCGCGCCGGTCTGCCGTTGCAGAATCAGCCCCGTGATGAAGAATTTCAGATCGATAATCGGTATCCGTTCACCCAACTTGTGCAGCGCCGGTTCAATCGCCGACCCAAGCCCCAGTTCTTCGGTCACTTTCCGGAACTCCATCCGTATGGGATCCGAGGTTTCTTCCGCAATGGTTTCGAGGCCGGAATGGATGTTGTGGCCCGCCCGCATGGTGCGCGTAAACAGGTCAATCGCATCCGGTAAAAGGTCTTCAAACTTTCTCATCCGCGCGTTCCGCTTGCGCATGATAAAAGCCACCGGAAGGCTGCCCAGCAGCAGCGCC
>JBBQDH010000291.1:0-7081 GCA_038319515.1 Bryobacterales bacterium | reverse complement strand
GTTTCCCGCATCACCTGCATGGCAGTTTCGAACGCCGGGCGGGCTGCAGGCTCGGCCCAATCGAGGTCAGCGGGCGCGAACCCGACCTTCAGCTCACTCAGCTTTCGGGCGTATAGCGGAGTGTAATAGAAACTCTTTCCCGCCGAACCCGGGTCTTTCGTATCCCCGCCGGCGATTTCATGCAACACCAGCCCGCAGTCTTCCGCGCTGCGGCACAGGGGGCCAATCTTATCCATGGTCCAGGAGAGCGCCATGGCACCGTGGCGGCTCACCAGCCCATACGTGGGCCGCAACCCGGTGACGCCGCAATAGGCCGCAGGCGTGAGAATGGAGCCGGACGTTTCCGACCCCAATGCAAACGGGACCAGGCCCGCCGCAACCGCGCTGCCGGACCCGCTGGATGATCCGCCAGACCAGCGTGTACGATCCCAGGGATTCAGGCCGGGGCCGAAAAGCGATGCACCTGCCATCCGATAGCTGGGGCCGCCGGCCAGTTCCACCATGGCAAGCTTCCCGATGAGCAGGGATCCGGTATTGTGCAGCTTTTCGATGACCGTGGCGGAGTCCGGGAAAACCTGCGCGGCGAACGGCTTCGCGCCCCAGCTGGTGATCTGGCCTCCGAAAGACAGCAGATCTTTCGCGCCATAAGGAATGCCCTGCAGCGGCCCCCGAAAGCGCTGGAGTTTAAGGTCCTTATCCACCTCTTTCGCGCGTCGCAAAGCGATTTCCTTCAACGGAAGAGCAAGCGCGTTGTAACGAGGGCCCGTCTTTTCCAGGCGTTCCCCGAAAGCCCGCACCAGTTCAACCGCGGAGAATTCTTTCTTCTTCAGCCCGCTGTTCAGCTCCGAAATGGTGGCAAAAAAGATGTCGTCCGTCATGCTTTGAACTGAAAGGCCGGTTCGGTGGCGATGGGGAGATCCACCTTTGACAGCGCTTCGGAATTGCGCTGGTTCGCCTCACGGGCGGTGCGCGCAAGGTCGGTTACCGCAGGGGCCTGCGCATTCGCAGAAACCTGGAGGGCCGAGCCCGCCGCGCCTAACACGATTTCCCGTCGCGAAAGTTTGTTCAGGGAGAAACTCCTCATGCCTTTTGTTCAGAATAGCGGGTTTGCAGCGCATCCAGCGCGGCTGTTTCCATCGCGGCGCGCGGCGCAGTCTCACCAGTCCACAATTCGAACTGCCTGACGGCCTGCTCAATGAACATTTTCAAGCCAGGCACAACCTGCTTGCCCTGCTCCCGGGCCCTTTTAATCAGCTCGGTTTCAAGTGGGTTGTAAACCATGTCGAAGACGATTTCCCCGGGGATATCGCCTTCAAACGGGCATTCCCTGCTGTTCGGCCACATGCCGACAGGTGTCGCGTTGATCACCACATCGAAGTGCCTCAGCAGGGCCTGTTCATGCGACATCGGCTCGCCGCCGACCAGCCGCGCCAGCGCGCGAACGCGGTCGGGATTGCGTCCGGTGATGGAGACTTTTGCCCCGGCGTCCGTCAAAGCGCAGGCGGCACTGCGAGCCGCGCCGCCATTGCCCACAATCAGCACCGTCGATTTCTGCAGATTCGTCAGCTTTGAAAGTGGCCCGGAGACGGCCTCCGCATCTGTATTGAAGCCGCGCCATTTCCCGGCCTTGCGCACCACCGTGTTGACCGCGCCAATGCGTTTGGCGAGTGGTTCCACCTGGTCAAGGTAACGCATGATACGGCGCTTGTGGGGGATGGTCACGCTGAAGCCCGAAAGCGGCAGTGCTTCCGCGAGCAGGAAGAAATCGCGCAACTGATTTGGACTCACCAGCAACGGGACATAAACCGCGTCCATGCGGCGGGACTGAAAAGCCCGGTTATGCACATTCGGCGAGACCGAATGCCGCACCGGATCCGCCACCACCGCGTAAATCTTTGCGGCTTTCGTGAACTTGTCGATGCGATACAGCGACCGCAGCTGGCGGGCATTCACCTGGCCCGACGCGGTGCCCATCGCGTGCGCCGGCGCGGCATACGTAAAGACAGCGCCCATTGCTGTAGAAAGCACGCGGGAGGGGAAACCGATCTCACCCATCGCCAGTGTCACCAGCGGGATTTTCGGGCTGAGCTTGCTGGCCGCCAGAATACGCCCGGTGTCACTCGGCTTGCGGGAAGTACTCACCAGCTTGTACACGTCCGCAGGCACCTTGCGCATGCGCTTCATTACCGGATCGAGTGGCGGCGTCGTTTCGAAATGATGCCAGGAAATGATCAGCCAGGCGCGGGCACGCAGTTCCGCGCAACGGTCATGCACCACTTCCGCTGTCTCAATTTCAATGTCGATCGCACGCGCCCCGCACTGAATGGCGAGTTCGAGAATCTTCAGCTGTTCTTCGATACTGCCATTGAATTTGCCGTGGTTCTGGTGGCGGCGACAGGTGGCGAGAACTGTGCAGGCAGGGTAGTCGGCCAGGAATTCGCTGATCGCATGGGCGCCGCGGGCGGGCTCCGGCAGATAGTCCAGACGGAATTCCAAAAAGTTCTCACCTGCTTCGGCCTCTCGGCGGGCCTGCTCCAGCAGGCGTGCAACGTCGGGTAGTCCGAGCGCGATACAGATACGAGGGAGCGCGCGCCTCTGCGTCATGGGTTCACCAGAATAACAGTCTTTTTCGATTTTGTGATGCTCGGTCGTGTTACGACAGCACGGCCAGTGCCGAAAGAATATCAAACCGCAGTTCGCCATGAGCCCGGCGGAGAGAATTTTCCACCATCGCAGGCGTGGATCCGCGCGCAAAGAGGAAACCCGCGTAGCTGGCGCCTTCCGGCAACGGGACGAGGTGTTCGCCAGGTTTTGCCGTGATGATGATGTCTTCGATCCCCGCGATGGCCCGGGCGGAATCGAGGCCGCGGACCGATTGGAATACGCCGCCACGCGGGATGGGAATCATCATCACTCCCGCCGCTGCGTCTGCCGGCGTACAGTCGGGCGGTGGTGCGCCGATGGCTTGCAAAATGAGCAGTTCTTCCAGCGTGACCAGTCCGCCGGAAGTGTTGAAGCGAAGCACCCGGGCGCACAGGCCGCCGATGGGCCTTGCGCCGATCTCGAGCATGTAAACACCCTGGGCGTTCACGCGCATCTCGGCATGAATCGGCCCGTGGAAAAGTCCCATGGCGTGGGCAGCCCTGGAGGTCGTTCCGATGATCGCCTGCTGCGTGGCGAACACTTCACGCGAGGGCGTCACATAGAGAGTTTCTTCGAAATAAGGGCCTTCCAGCGGATCGGGCTTATCGAAGATTGCCAGTGTCTGCAGGGCGCCGTGGTGCATCAGTCCTTCGAGCGCGAACTCACGACCGGGGATGTATTGCTCGACATGAAGTGTGGGCGTTTCGGTACCGAGAATGCGAGCGATCCGTGCGAATGCGGTAGTGAGTTCCGCAGCGTTGTTGGCGCGAATCACGCCCCGGCTTCCGGAGAGATTCAGCGGCTTCAGAACGCAGGGGAAATCTATACCGGTGGCGGCGCCGGAAATACGTTCGTGTAATGGAACCGGAAGCCCGGCCTGCTGAAACAGCAGTCGCATCTGGTACTTGTCCCGTGAGGCTTTAGCTGCCGACACCGAATGCCAGGGCAATTGAAGTTTTTCCGCCACAAGAGCAGCGGTAACGGTGGGGCCATCAGCAACGGCGATCAGGCCATGGATGTCGCGTCCATCCAGCGCGTCGATCACACCCTGCGCCGAAGCCTCCGGCTCCTCAAACCGGACCGCAATCGCGCGGTCGCCCCAGGGGTCATCCATGATGTGGCAGCGGTCCGTCGCGAGGATCACTTCTAACCCCAGCCGTTCCGCAGCCTCGGCGAACGAACGCGTCTGATAGCCAGTGGTGGCGGCGAAAAGCAGGATTCGTGGCAACTTTCAGATTACCAGCTTGCATTTCCCCTTTTGTTCGCCTACCATAACGTCAAATGGCACTCACTCGCAGACAAAAGGAAGTACTCGATTTCATCGCTTCTTACCAGGTGGAACACGGGTATAGCCCCAGCTACGAAGAGATTGCGCGGGGCCTGGAACTGGCGTCGATCGCCACCGTCCACAAACACATCTCCGCATTGCAGACGAAGAACTATCTGCACCGCAGCCACAACCAAAGTCGCTCCATTGAGGTTGCTCCGCGCTACTTACAGGAGCAGCGCCGGAACAAGCTTGAAGTTTCGCTGGAAGTACCTGTTCTGGGCACCATCGCCGCCGGCCGGCCGGTGGAGCCCTACGAAGACAAGACTACTGTGAGCTTCGCCGATTTTGTCGGCCAGAAAGACACGTATGCGTTGCGGGTTCGCGGGAATTCCATGATTGACGATCACATCTGCGAAGGAGATATGATCCTGGTCGAAAATTCCAAAGAGGCTCGCGACGGCGATATTGTGGTCGCCCTGGTAGGCGGCACCGAAACCACCCTGAAACGCTTCTTTCGGGAAACCGGAGATATGGTGCGGCTGCAACCTGCGAATACGGAAATGAGCCCGATCCGCATGCCGGCCCATGAAATTCAAATTCAGGGCCGGCTTCTTGCGGTGCTTCGGAAATATTAGGCGGATGCCGTGCGCCGGCGGAATTCGGTTTCAGCCTGGAACCAGTCTTCCGCCTGACTGCCGCCCTGGTAGCCGCGTGCCACCCAGTAGCTGTGCGCTATGCGGGAGATTTCAGCCTGAGCGTCAACGGGGACTGCCGTAACAGTGACGGCAGGAATTTCAACAGCCTTTGGTTTTGCCGGTGTGCTGTGTTTTACAGATTTTACGCGTGATGTTGAGGGTTTTTCTGCAACCGCCGGAGCGGCTGCTGGTTTTGCTTTTGCCGCCGTTTTCACGGCGGACTTCGCGGGAGCCGCTTTTACTGCGTTTGCGGTGGTAGTTTTCTTGCCTGTTACTTGTTTGTCAGCCATAACTTACCTAATAAGTGTACCGAAGCAAGATGACGTTCTGACTAACAAATGTTTTATTCTCCTCATCGATGATCAACGGTATAGTGAGTGCCATGGCGCTGACGCAGCTGAGCCCGGACTTCGCATTTGTACTGATAATCACCGGGTTATTAGGGATCTGCGCGGAGTTTCTCAGGCCCGGGGCCATCGCTCCCGGAGTGCTGGGTGCGATGGCCGCATTGTACGGAATCGCGGCGCTGATGGAACACCCGATGGACTGGAGGGGTGCCGCGCTGCTGTTGCTGGCACCTCCCCTTTTCGGGGCGGAGGCATTGTTTGCCACGCGCAGATTGTTGGGACTCGCGGGTGGTGTCTGCATGCTGGCAGGAGCCCTCATTCTGAAAATTCATCTGGCCACCGCTCTCGCCACAACAATTCCTTTTTCAGTCATCCTGACTGTTCTTTTTTCCATAGCCATCCGCGCCCGCCGCAACAAGTCCACAACCAATACCCGGGCAGCGATATCCTGAAATCAGGCGGGCAACTCGAAGCATGACGCAAACCGGCGGCGACAAAGAACTCGTAATTGGCAACAAACAGCTGATCAGTCTGTTTTTTGTGGTGGTCGCGCTGTGCGGCGTCTTCTTTGCCATGGGTTACATGATTGGCCGGAATTCGACGAAGACCACGCTGGGCAGCGATGCGGCCGCAGCGGCGCCCCCGGACCAGCGTCAGCAGCCGGAACCGCCCAGGGAAACTGCACCGGCGCCACAGGAGCAACCGAAATCTGATCCCGCGCCGATTGACACGAGAGACGCGAGAGCCAAACAGGAACCGACACCTCCACCGGCCCCGGAACCGAAGAAGGATGTCGTGAAGACGGAAGAACCGAAACCGGCACCGCCCTCTTCGGGCGCAAGGATTTCCACTCCGGAGCCGGGCGCATCTTATCTGCAGGTCACGGCCATGGCTCGCCCCGACGTCGACGGCGTTGTGAAGACACTGAAAGACCAGGACTTTCCCACCATCCTGGCCCCCAGTTCAAAAGAAGGACTCTACCGCGTACTGGTCGGCCCCTACCCGCCCGGCTCGAAACTGGCCGATGCAAAGGGCCGCCTGAAGGCCCTTGGATTTGGTGGCGCGATCGTATTCAAACAGCAGTAGCAAATGAGTACTCCTCTGGTCCAGATTCAGACTCCGCGCCCGCGCCTCCCGGAATGGGCCCGCAAGTCCTCCACGCATTTTGAATCGCTGAACAAACTGAAGTCCGGCCTGCGGGCATTGAACCTGCATACGGTTTGCGAGTCCGCCCGCTGCCCGAATATCCACGAATGCTTTCATCGGGGTGCCGCGACGTTCATGATCCTGGGCAATCTCTGTACACGCGGCTGCGGATTCTGCTCAGTCCCCAAGGGCAGCCCCCGCATCCACGACATGCGCCTCGATCCCGCTGAGCCGGCGAACGTAGCCCGTATGGCCGCTGAGATGAAGCTGCGCTACGTCGTGATTACCAGCGTGAATCGCGATGACCTTCAGGACGGCGGCTCCACGCATTTCGCGGAGACTGTCCGTGAGGTCAAGGCGGCCCTGCCAGACTCCCGCGTGGAAGTCCTGACGCCGGATTTCGATGGCAACATGGACGCGGTGGCGCGCGTTCTGGATGCCGCGCCGCACGTTTTCAACCACAACATGGAAACTGTGCCGCGCCTCTATCGCAAGGTTCGTCCGCAGGCGGATTACCAGCAGTCTCTGGATGTGCTCCGGTTCGCCCGCACGCACCGGCCCGACGTGCTGACGAAGTCCGGTTTCATGGTGGGGCTGGGTGAGACGCAGGAAGAGATTGAGCAACTTCTGCGGGACCTGCGCGCCCACGACGTGGATGTTGCGACCATCGGTCAATATCTGCAACCCACCCGCCGAAACCTGCAGGTGGCCGCGTACGCAACGCCGGAGCAGTTTGAACACTACCGCGCGTTCGGCCTTTCGCTCGGCTTCCGGATGGTCTTCAGCGGACCCCTGGTGCGCAGCTCGTATATGGCTGACCTGGTAAGCGAGCAGGCCAGTCAGGCGTGATTCTGCACTGGATTCTGGCGCTGTTGAGCGCCGTCCTGCTGGTCCTGTTATTCCCCGGCTATAACCTCACCTGGCTGGCTCCCGTAGCCCTGACACCGTTGCTCATCGCCTGTGCCCGCGAACCGAGCTCC
>JBBQDH010000290.1:0-7126 GCA_038319515.1 Bryobacterales bacterium | reverse complement strand
CCGACTTCCCCGTCAGATACCGCTGCACCTGGCTCTGATCGCAGCCAAAATACCCCAGCGCCAGAAACGACCCGCCAATCAGCCCGCTCCACAGGTTATACCGGTTATTCGGGTCAAACTTCAGGTCCACCGCGTTCAGCTTCCCCACCGCTCCCGCCAGATACACCGCATCGGCAAAACTAACCCCCTGCGGCATCAGTGAAATCACCGTGAACAGCCCCAGTATCAGGCCCGAAAAGATCACAATCATCTGCAGAACGTCCGTCCACGTCACCGCCGGAATACCGCCCTTGGTCGTGTAGAAAACGCACACAATGCCAATGATCAGTGTCGTAATCCGGTCTTCCCACCCGAAAATGACGCTCATCACAATCGCCGGCGCATAGATCGACAATCCCACCGCCATTCCCCGCTGAATCAAAAACACTACCGCCGCCAGCGCCCGCGTCTTGGCATCGAAGCGCCTTTCCAGGTATTCATAGGCCGTATAGACACCCGATTTATGAAAAATCGGCACAGCCGTAGCCGAAAGAATCACCATCGCAATCGGCAGCCCGAAATAGAACTGCACAAACCGCATGCCATCCACATAAGCCTGACCCGTCGTCGCGATGAACGTAATCGCACTCGCCTGCGTGGCCATGATCGACAGGCCCATCGCGTACCAGGGCATGGTCTTCCCGGCAAGCAGATACTCGTTGACCGTCTTGCTCGACCGGCCCTTCCAAAGCCCAAACGCCGGGATCCCGATAATCGTGAGGACCATTACGATCCAGTCGATAGTTGTCATGAGAAATACTGCGTGAAGCCGTAAAACAGTGCAATCAGAAACGCCAGCCACAGCAGCACTGCGATGTTGATATTCCGCCACCGGCCCATGATGGGCGGCGGCTCGGCATCATGTATGTCGTGGGTAATCTGTGCAGAAAGCTTCAAACCAGCAACTCTCCCCGCAGGACCGTCACGGCCTGGCCCGTCAGGTATACCCGGTCGCCGGCCAGCCGTACCTTCACCACGCCGCCCCGCGCCGATGCCTGAAATCCGGTCATTTCCGTTTTGCCCAGCCGCGCTCCCCAAAAAGGAGCAAGCGCCGTATGGGCGCTTCCTGTCACAGGGTCCTCATCAATCCCGGAGCCGGGCGCAAAAAAACGCGACACAAAATCAAACTCGCCCGTCCCCAAAGCCGTTACAATCACACCCCGCACGGGCAACTGCCGCAGCAGTCGGTGGTCCGGATTGAGCCCCCGCAGCGTGGCCTCATCGGCAACTTCCACAACGTAGTCGAACTGATTCCGCCCCACATACTTCAGCTCCGCGCCCAGGGCCGCCGCAAGTTCCGGAGGGGCCTCCGCCGGTTGCTCCAGCTTGGCCGGGAAATCCATTTCAATCCACTCCCCCACCCGCCTGCAGCTCAGCACGCCGCTCCTGGTATGAAATCGCGCCGTGGCCGTGGGCGGCAGATGTCCCTCACTCCACAAAACGTGCGCACTCGCCAGCGTCGCGTGCCCGCACAAATCCACTTCCACCGCAGGCGTAAACCACCGCAGAATGTACCCTTCCGCCACCGGATAAAGAAACGCCGTCTCCGCCAGGTTCATTTCCATCGCCACATTCGCCATCCAGCGTTCGTCCCGGGGCTCTTCCAGAAGGCAGACTGCTGCCGGATTCCCGCCGAATGCCGTGCCGCTAAACGCGTCAACCTGTATAAGGGGAATGGGCATCCTCTGATTATGAATTATCCATTCCTCTCAGCCGCGTTCGTGCTCGTCAGCTTCTGCCACGCGCAGCAGCCGCAAAATCCCTCGCCAATGGTGGAGCATACCCGCCTGCACCCGCGCCTCGAAAAACCCGCCAATGAACTCGCCGGCCGCCACGAAAAGCTTACCGTCGGGACCCTGTTTATTCCGGCTAAGCTCGCCGGTCGCCACCGCCTGCGCCTGTTTGTCCATTTCCACGGCGGTTCCCTCGTGCCCGAACTTGCTGCGCAAAAGACCGGCGCAGCCGTCATCTCGATTCAGACCGGTTCCGGTTCCGGCACCTACGCCAAACAATTCTCTGATCCCGCTTTGTTCGGCACCATCATTAAGGAAGCCTCAGAAAAAGCCGGCGCCACCTTCGATTCCATCACTCTCACCGCCTGGAGCGCCGGCCACGGCGCCATTCGCGAAATCCTGTCCGTCCCCGAATACTACACGCGCGTCAGCAAAGTCATTCTGATCGATGGCCTCCATACCGGTTACGATGGCGGCAAACCCGGCCCGCTCGAATCCAAACTGGAGCCCGACCACCTCGAAATCTTCCTGCAATTCGCCGAGGACGCCGCTGCCGCCGCCGGGCACAAAACCATGCTCATCACCCATTCCGAAATCTTTCCCGGCACCTTCGCCAGCACTACTGAAACCGCCGACTGGCTGCTCCTGAAACTCCAAATCCCCCGCCACCCGCGCCTGAAACGCGGCCCCATGGGCACCCAACAGCTCAGTGAAGCGTCAAAAGGCCACTTCCGCCTCATCGGTTTCGCGGGCAATTCCGCCCCGGATCACGTCGATCAGCTGCACTCTCTGCCCGAATATCTCCGTCGCGTGCGATAGTTCCTCAAACGATTCTGTCTCCTGCCGATAAGAAATAACAGAAGAAAAGAACCAACAGAAGAAAAGAAACAACAAAACAGGAGCAAGATGATCATCCCTTTCCCCACCTTCGAGAGCAACCTCACCCCGCTCATCGATTCCGCCCACGAACTCCAGGCTGGCCGTACCGGCTCCGCCGCCGAAGGACTCTCCCAGGTTCACCAGCAATTGAAACGCTTCCAAAAGAGCTCCCGCCACCGCCAACTCGCCGAATTCGTCGAGCACGCCCTCATCGCCTGTGAACGCGGCGAACGCGACTACGCTCTGGCAGCCCTGATGACCGCCTTTTCCCATTTCATCCCCGAACAGGCCGCCTGAGTCACTCCGCTGCAACATATTCGGCTCACCGACTTATTCCGCAGGGCATCGCCGTAGACTCATGCGAGACGCAGAAAAGCCATCAGATCCTGCTTCCTGGTATTGGGGGGACTGCCAGACCGTCTGGCCGCCGGGCACTTTCGGCATCGGACGCGTCAAGCAATAGATTGGACTTCAGGGCCATCCCCCGGATGAGCGAGAAATGCCGACAATCCCACGTCAGATGGAAGCCTGATTCCGAGAAGTGTGGCTCTATGACGCGGAAGATCTGCTGTTCGAACGGCCCAGGTCGTCTGCAAACAGGACGATGGATCGCGCCAGCGGAACCGTGTTCGTCTTCGGCACCCCCAAAGCGGGAAGGGCGACCGCCTTCCCCGGACCGATAAACGAGAACTGTGTAATGCGCTGCAACTTGCCATCTTCGAAGATCGCGAAGTCCGCCGCCCCCGGATTCGCGACGTGCTTCCCGCTGCCATCGGTCACCACCGCGTCGATCTGGACCAGAGAGACCGAGAGGCGGATCACCGGGTTGACCGCGGAAGGATTTTGAGCAATCAATAACCCGACCGTGAAGATGGCGAGGAACGCGAGCGCGGTGATTCTGTCTGACATAACAATGCAGAATGTCAGAGAATTTCGGGTAGGCGAGGCGGCCCCTGGAAAGCTGAAAGTGCTCTAAGCCGCCTTCAACCCCGACGCCTCGAAAGTCAGTTCCGCCCCCGCCGCATCCAGACCCACCACAACCTCCTGGCCATCGTGAATCTTCCCCCCAATAATCAGCCGGCCCAGCCGCGTCTCCACCTGCTTCTGAATAGCTCTCTTCAAAGGCCGCGCCCCATAGACCGGGTCATATCCCGTGGCGACTAAATGCGTCAAAGCCGCCTCCGTCAAGGTCAGCACGATATGCCGCTCTTCCAGCCTTTTCCGAAGACCATTCAACTGAATCTCCACAATCTGCTTCAGGTGCTCCTTACCCAACGCATGGAACACAATAATCTCGTCGATGCGGTTCAGGAACTCCGGTCGGAACCCTGCCCGCAGCTCGCCCAGCACCGCTTCCTTCATCCGCTCATACCCCGTGCCGCCGAACTCACCCTTATACTCCAAAATCCGGTGACTTCCCACATTGGACGTCATAATCAAAATAGTATTCCGGAAATTCACCGTCCGACCCTGCCCGTCCGTCAAACGTCCGTCATCCAGAATCTGCAGCATCACATTAAATACATCCGGATGCGCCTTCTCAATCTCATCAAACAGAATCACCGAATACGGCTTCCGCCTCACCGCCTCCGTCAACTGCCCGCCCTCTTCGAAACCCACATAGCCGGGAGGCGCGCCTAATAACCTCGCCACCGTATGCTTCTCCTGATACTCGGACATATCAATCCGGATCATGTTGTGTTCATCGTCAAACAGGTATTCCGCCAGCGCCCGCGCCAGCTCCGTCTTACCCACGCCCGT
Source organism: Bryobacterales bacterium (assembly GCA_038319515.1). Classification (GTDB taxonomy): domain Bacteria; phylum Acidobacteriota; class Terriglobia; order Bryobacterales; family Bryobacteraceae; genus BOG-234. Next base: position 2,714 of record JBBQDH010000290.1, on the reverse strand, counting down.
CGGCCCCAAAAATATAAAACTCCCGATCGGCCGGTTCGGATCCTTCAGCCCGGCCCGCGCCCGAATCACCGCTTCCGAAACCGCCGTCACCGCCTCTTCCTGCCCAATCACCCGGTGGTGTAAATCTTCTTCCAGATGCAGCAGCTTTTCCATCTCGCCTTCCAGCAACCGCGAAATCGGCACCCCCGTCCAACGGCTCACCACCGCCGCGATATCTTCCTCGCCAACCTCTTCTTTCAGGAGCTTATCCGGCCCTGCGGTAACCGATTCCGCCTCCGCCAGCTTCTTCGTCAAAGCCGTCAACTGCCCATATTTCAGCTCCGCCGCCCGGTTCAGATCATAAGCCCGCTCCGCCTGATCAATCTCGATCTTCACCTGCTCAATCTGCTCGCGAACCACCCGCACACCCTGCACAGCTTCCTTCTCCAGCTGCCAGCGCGCCTTCAGCGCATCGCCTTCCGCCCGCAGATTCCCCAGCTCTACCTCGATTTTCCCCAGACGCTCCTTCGACGCCGCGTCTTTCTCTTTCTTCAGCGCCTGCCGCTCAATCTCCAGCTGCATCGTGCGCCGCAGAATCTCATCCAGAGCCGCCGGCATCGAGTCAATCTCAACCCGCAACTTCGCCGCCGCCTCATCCACCAAATCAATCGCTTTATCCGGCAAAAACCGATCCGAAATATACCGATCCGACAGTATCGCCGCGCTCACCAGCGCCGCATCCTTAATCCGCACGCCGTGATGCAGCTCATACCGATCCTTCAATCCGCGCAGAATCGAAATCGTGTCTTCCACAGTCGGCTGATCCACCATCACCGGCTGGAATCGCCGCTCCAAAGCCGCGTCTTTTTCAATATATTTCCGGAATTCATCCAAAGTCGTCGCGCCAATGCAGTGCAGTTCCCCGCGCGCCAGCATCGGCTTCAATAAATTCCCGGCGTCCATCGACCCCTCGGCCTTGCCCGCACCCACGACCGTATGAATTTCGTCGATAAACAGAATAATCTCGCCGCTCGCGTCCTGCACTTCCTTCAGCACAGCCTTCAGCCGCTCTTCAAACTCGCCCCGGAACTTCGCACCCGCAATCAGCGCGCCCATATCCAGCGAGACGATCTTCTTTTCCTTCAAGCCCTCAGTCACATCGCCGCGCACAATGCGCTGCGCCAGCCCTTCCACAATCGCCGTCTTACCTACGCCCGGCTCGCCAATCAGGATCGGATTGTTCTTCGTGCGTCGCGAAAGTACCTGGATCACACGCCGAATCTCCTCGTCGCGCCCAATCACCGGATCCAGCTTCCCCGCCGCCGCAGCCTTCGTCAGATCCCGACCGTACTTCTCCAGCGCCTCATACGTCGCCTCGGGATTCTTCGTCGTCACCCGCTGGCTCCCGCGCACCTCGCGCAGCGCCTGCATCAGACGATCCCGGGGAACCCCCAGTTCCTCCGCCGCGGCGAGAAGAAAGTGCTCCACAGAAACGAAGTCGTCTTTCAACTGCTTCGCTTCATCCTCGGCCTTCCCAAACAGCCTATTCAGCCGTGCCGTCACATAGATCTGATCCTGCAAACGGGAAGAACCGGTCACCTGAGGCAACCGGTCCAGTACTCCATTCAACCGCCCCGTCAGGGCCTCCAAATTAGCCCCGGCGCGCTTCAAAATGGACGCTGCCAGCCCACCCTGCTGGGCCAGCAACGCCGCCAGCAGGTGCTCCACATCCACTTGGCTGTGGTTGCGGCGCATGGCTTCCCCCTGCGCCGCCTGCAATGCTTCCTGCGTCTTTTCAGTGAGTCGATTGATATCCATATGTCGTCGGAACTCCTTCAGTAACTACGGGAATCGGCAACCGCCCGTTTTCCCCAATCCCCGGAATCGCCGCCCGCAGCACCTCATGCACATGCTCCGCGAAGATGAACTCCATCTCCGCCCGTGCATCCGCCGGCAAATCCCGCAGATCTTTCTCATTCGCCTTCGGGATAATCACCCGCTTAATTCCCAGTCGCCGCGCCGCCAGCATCTTTTCCTTAATGCCACCCACCGGCAGCACCAAACCAGATAACGTCACTTCGCCCGTCATCGCCGTATCGCTCCGCACCGGCAACCCCGTATAAATCGAGGTCAGTGCCGTCGTCATCGTCACGCCCGCCGAAGGCCCGTCCTTTGGAATTCCGCCCGCCGGCACATGCACATGGACCCCGTAACGCCGAAACATCGTCTGATCGATCCCGAATTCCGCCGCATGCGACCAAATGTAGCTCTGCGCCGTCTTCGCCGATTCCTGCATCACGTCACCCAACTGCCCCGTCAGCGACAATCCCTTGCCATCCTTCAGCATCGCCGCCTCAATGTAGAGCACGTCACCGCCCGCTTCTGTCCACGCCAGGCCGGTAACCACCCCCGCCGGTACATTTTTGCGCGCCTGCTCCGGCGAAAACCGCTCCGGACCCAGCAATTCCGTCAACTCTTCCTTCTGTATAAGCGCCACCGGTCTTTCCGACGGCGACCCCTCCGCCACCTGCAGCGCGATTTTGCGCATCACCCGACCAATCGCCCGCTCCAATTGGCGCACCCCGGCCTCCCGCGTATACCGCGAAATGATCAGACGCAACGCCTCATCGCTCAGCGCACAGGTCTCCGTCGAAAGCCCGGCTTCCTTCAACTGCTTCGGAACCTGATACCGCCGTGCGATTTCCAGCTTTTCCTCTTCGCTGTAGCCCGCCAGC
>JBBQDH010000289.1:0-7126 GCA_038319515.1 Bryobacterales bacterium | reverse complement strand
GTGTTGTTTCCCCCCGCCAGCGCGCTCGTCGAGTTCTCAATGGAGAAAGTGATGCAGTTCGAGCCGGTCCCGTTGTCGCGGAAGCGTACCCGCATTGTCACACTCCAAGGCGTCGCGGCACTCGCGAGAAGGACTTCAGGCACACAGGTATGTACGCCAGATTGAGAACCGGACGTGTTTACCGCAGCTCCGCCAAAGGACGCTGAGAACTGAACGGCATTCGCCGTCAAGCCTGCCGCGATGACGTAGTACGTGGTGTTCGCCGTGACCCCAGTGGGAAGCGCCCCCGTAGTCTGAAACCGAATCTGGGTTCCCGCAGTCAGGCCGTGCGCGGTCCAGGAGACGACACCGGGCGACGCGATGGTCATCGTCACCGTCGAGGGCACATTGCCGGTGACGACGGACCAGCCGGCGGCCACGAGCTGATTGTAGACGTTCGTCAAAATGTCATTCTTCACGTTCCCTGCAAAAACCGCATTGACGTTGGTCCCGCCCGCATATTGAATCGACATTGGGTGATGCTCCTTTTATCTGGTTCCGGCGAAGGTCATGGTCACGCTCGAAAGCGTGGCATCCGAGGCTGGGGTCAAAATCGACAAGGTGTCACCCGCCACGAAGCTCTGCGCAGCGCCGGCGGTGGTTGCGAAAGTGAAGCCTCCGCTCGTCGCGATGGTCACGCTCCCAATCGGCGAGGCGTTCTTGTAAACCGTGTAACCCGCCGTTGAGGTTGGGTTCCCTCCGCAGTGGCCCGTCGATCCCGCGAAGTTGCCCGCCATCGCAACAGCGCGGCTGAAACAGATTAGCTGCAGCACGGTGGCGTTCGGCGGCGCACCCGGAAAAGCGAACGTGATGTCGTAGGGCTGGAGCGCCCATTTGATACCTGTGGACTGCGTGCTATCCGCCTGAAGGGAGGTGCCGTTCGCTCCCACCGGCTGCCGGGCATTGGCAGTGGAGAAGGAAAGGATGTCTCCCTTCGTGGTCAGGGTTGGCGGGGGACCGAGGCCGCGCTCGGTCCAGTAATTCGATCCATCCGACCATATCAACGTTCCCTGTCCGGTGGTCACGCTCAGATCGGATGCCGCCGTATCGATGGTGAGTCCACCGCGCGAGACCGTCAGCGTTCCCGCACCCGCATTCTGAATGGCGATCACCCATGTTGAGGACGGCGGCGAAGACGGAAGAGTGATCGTGCGAGCACCGCCGCTGTTCATGACCAGCAGCTTGCCGTTGTCGCCGGCGACCGCCGTGTAATCGCCAGTCTTAAGAGAGACGCCACCAAGGCTCGCCGACGCGCTGGCCATCCCTCGCTCAGTGAAATAACTGGCCCCATCGCACCAAATCAAAGTTCCTTGGCCCGTCGTGAGACTGAGATCGGAGGAAACCGTATCGATAGTCAGTCCGCCGCGCCCGATGTTGAGGGTCCCCGCACCCACGTTCTGGACAGCGATCATCCACGTCGAGGCTGGCGGTACGGACGGCAATGTAATCGTGTGCGCGCTGGCACTGTTCATGATCAGAAGCTTGCCGCTGTCGCCCGTGACCGCCGTGTAGTCGGCTGTCTTTGCCCTGACACCGCCAATGCCGGGCGAAACGTTAGCGGCCCCGCGTTCGCTGAAGTAGTTCGCCGCGTCGGTCGAGATTGCGAGCCCTTGCGCCTGCGAGAGCGTCAGGCTGGAAGCTGCCCTGTCGAGGTTCAGGCCGTTCGGCGAGATTGTGACGGTGCCGCTTCCGATGTTCTGAACGCTGATATTCCACTGGGCGAACGGGGTGGCTGCGGGCAACGTCAAAGTATGCGCGCTGGACGAATTGAAGACGATGAGCTTGCCGCAATCCGCCGCGTTTGCCGTGTAGTCGGCGGTCTTGACCGCGACGCCGCCTGCTCCGGGGATGTACGCCGACACATTGCGAGGCGAACTGCTGTCGGCCTGCCACTTCGCGTTCTGGTATCCCGCAGGTGCCGCCGGCGTTGTGTCGTTGAGATTGATGAGCGCCATCGGCTATGTCCCGTTTACCGTCCACATGTCGTCGCGCGTGCCGATGTTGCTCGGGAGCGTCCCCCGCTGATAGCCGCGCGCACTCAGTTCCTCCGAAGTTGTCCAGGCGTAGACGCTTGCATCAGTTTCCTGAACGTCGATCTCGGTACCCAGCAGCGTGACCTCGCCCGAACCTTCGATCTTCGGGCGACGCACTCAGTTCCCGAAGTTCTCGACCCGCCTCCGGAGTCCTGGAGCGCACCGTTCACAAGGCTTGCGGCTGAGTGCCGACTGGAGATCTCCGCCGCCGAGGCCGACCTGCTCGACTATCGTCCACACGTGCAGCAGCTTCGTGTCCGGCGAAGGTCGAAGTATGGTTCTTCCGGAGCGTAGTTCTTGCCATCCCTTATTCAGTTTCGGCTCAGGTCGTTCAAGGGTTTCGAAGGTGGCCAGCCTGAGCCGGACTCTCCCCAATTCCTGTGAACCAACTTTCGGTTTCTCCACTCAAACCATGAGAAAAGACTTCCGGTAAAGCCGCAGACGCGCGGATTCAAATGGAATATTGAAAAAAGCGGAGATAGCCGAGAGCCCGGAGTATAGGCTAACTGGGCACTTCAGGCGGGGCGGTGCAGTGAACCAACTGGGCGTAACATGTTGAGGAAAAACAATTTGGCTCCCCAAGCACTACACGAAGGAAATTTTGGGGGACTCTCATAGCGTCCGAGAAACTCTGAAGAGTAATCCTTTCAGGAACTTCCGGTGAAAACGGGAAGACCGTCTGATTTTGAGGCCTGCGACGCCCCTCTGCGGCATTGGAATAAAGTGGCTGCCATGAGTAGAACGGACTGATGAGTTCGATCATCTGAATTGACCCACCCCAAGCCCCGGATGAAACGATGCCGGGATGGACAGGAGAGCCAAGGTGGAGCTATTTGAACAGATCCGGCAGGAGTACGCGGCCGGGGGGGACGATACAGGGGCTGGCGACGAAGTACGGCATTCATCGGCGCATGGTCCGGCGGGCGATCGGTGCGGCGATTCCGCCGTTACGCAGGACGCCAGGCAGAGAACAGCCGAGACTGGGGCCGCTGAAAGACCACATCGAGCAGATACTGCAACTCGATCTGGAGGCGCCGCGCAAACAGAGGCACAGGGCGCACCCGATCTGGACACGGCTGCGATCGGAACATCCCGATCAGCCGGTCGGCGAGCCGACCGTACGTCGATATGTAGCGCAGCGCAAGCGGGAACTGGGGCTGAACGGGCGTGAGGTGTTCATCCCGCAGAGCTACGAACAGGGGCTGGAAGGCCAGGTCGACTGGTTCGGAGCGGTGGCGAAACTCGGTGGCGAACCGTGCACGTTACAGTGCTTCGCGATGCGGAGCATGGCATCCGGCGATGGATTTCACAGGGCCTACACTAACGCGACACAACAGGCTTTCCTCGAAGCTCATGAGCATGGCTTCCGTTATTTCGGCGGCGTGTTCCGGACCCTTCGCTACGACAACCTGAAAGCGGCCGTGAAGAAAATCCTTCGTGGCTATCAGCGCGAAGAAACCGAACGGATGATCGCGTTCCGGTCGCATTGGGAATTCAAAAGCGAATATTGCAATTCCGCCAGTGGCAATGAAAAGGGCGGTGTGGAAGGAGAACTGGGCTGGTTCCGCCGCAACTGGCTGGTGCCGGTTCCCGAGGCCGCCGATCTGGCTGGTCTGAACGAACAGGTACTGCCAGCGTGCGTCGGCGGCAGGGATCGCACGATCATCCGCAGAAGCCTCACCGTCGGCCAGGCCGCCCGGATCGAACAGCCTTACCTGTTGCCGCTGGCACAGGAACGATTCCCTGTTGACGAGCTTCTGTATCCGCTGGTGATTGATGGCAAAGGGTGCGTGAAGGTGAAGCCGAACTGGTACTTGACACCGCTGTGGCCCGGTCTGCGCGTGACGGCGCGGGTGTGGCCGTCGCTGGTTGAAGTCGAGTACGAAGGCAGATGCGTAGCCCGCCACCAGCGCAGTTATAGCCGTGGAAACCAGATTCTGAACCTCGAACATTACCTCGATGTTCTGGAGAAAAAGCCGGGGGGGCCATGCAGGGATCGACCCCGCTGATGCAGTGGCGACAGGCGGGACGCGGGCGCACGATCCGGACTGCTGACCACAGCGGGCAATCTGGTAATCAGCACAGGCGCCAGCAACGATGTGGTCGTCCTTAACGCTACTACCGGTCAGGCACTCTGGCACGCCGGGCTCTTGAACAGCGTGACAAATTCGCCCATCACTTATGAGCTCGACGGAGTCCAAAATTTTGTGGTGGCCGGTGGCGATACCGTCTACACTTTGCCCGTCCTTGACTCACCGGAGTGGCGTTGATAGTTTCGCTGCGTATGAGCCAACGTAAGCTGCGCAATATGAAATGAAATGCTGGCTTGATATACTCGCCACGCTGGGTCGCCGAACGTCGGAGTAGTATCTGCGTGTCATGCACGTCAGAGCATTCCGCCCGGCGCGCCGGTTCGTCAGGGAGTCTTATGAAGAAAGTTCAGCTACCTCACCTTCCTCTCTTCACCCTGCTGTTTGCGTGCGGCGGGGCGGCCATTGCACAGCCAGCGCGAACCTCATGGAAGGACCATTTGGGGGGGCCGGACAGTTCGCACTATTCCACGCTGAAGCAGATTAATACCGTTAACGTGAATAAGCTGGAGGCCGCGTGGAGTTATGAGACGGGCGACGAAACAGCCTACACCTTCAGCCCTCTTGTCATCGACAACATCGCATATGTTGCGGCGAAGCAGGGATCGCTGGTGGCGTTGGACGCTACAACCGGCAAGGAGCTTTGGGTTCATCAGTTCGGCAAAGGTGGCGGCGGGCGGGCGGGAATCGGCGGACAGCGCGGGGCGAATTACTGGGAGAGCAAAGACCGGTCGGACCGGCGGCTTTTTGTATCGGAGGGAGGTTCTCTGCAGGCCATTGACGCCCTGACGGGTAAGCTTGTTGACTCCTTTGCCGATCATGGCAAGCTGGATCTGAAAATAGGCCTGGACCGCGCGACCAGACCGCTGGCGTCCAGAAATCCGGGGCGGATCTTTGAGAACATTATCATCCTCGGCAGCGCGACCGGCGAGGGCTATCTGGCGCCTCCGGGGGATATTCGCGCATTCAATACTGTATCCGGCAAGCTGCTCTGGGTCTTCCATACGATTCCGCGTCCAAGAGCGTTTGGCTACGAGTCATGGCCTAAGGACGCTTACAAGTACATGGGCGGCGTCGACGTCTGGGGTGAGATCACGGTTGACGAGAAACGCGGTATTGCGTATTTCCCAGTGGCATCCGCGAAGTATGAACTTTATGGCGGTGACCGGAAAGGCGACAACCTGTATGCCGATTGCCTGCTTGCTCTCGACGCCCGCACTGGCAGGCACCTCTGGCATTACCAGACGGTACATCACGATCTCTGGGATTATGACCCGAATGCCGCGCCGCAACTGGCAACCGTGAAGCATGACGGCAGGACCGTCGACGCGGTGGCCCTCGCCTCTAAGAACGGCTTTCTTTACGTGTTTGACCGCGTAACGGGAAAACCGTTGTGGCCGATCGTTGAGAAGCCTGTTCCACAAAGCACCGTGCCCGGTGAAGTCACTTCCAAAACGCAGCCATTTCCAACCGTGGTGCCCCCATTTGCGCGGCAAGGCATGACGGTGAAGGACATGTACGACGGATTCATGAGCGCGGAAGAAAAAATTTGGTGGAAGGACCGCTTGGCGAAGGCCCGGACCGGATTCTTCATGCCGCCGGCGTTGGGGGTGGATACCATTAACCTGCCCAGCGTGAACGGCGGTGCCCAGTTTTTCAGCACCGGCGCGGATCCGACGAATGGGACCGTTTACGTGCAATCGAACGACTTTCCGTCGATCGTGAAGCTGGTCCCGGCAGGAGCGTCGACAACCGCCAACTCCGGTGGCTTGATTCCGGCCCGCGCCGGTCGGGGTGGGGCGGGCCGGGGCGGACCAGCTGTTTCATCGGCACCAGAGAGACTGGGCCGCGCCATCTATGAGCAGGACTGTCAGGTTTGTCACGGCCCAGGACTGAAGGGAGACCGTGGGCCAGAACTCGAAACGCGTGTAAAGAAACTCGGCGAGCAGACGATTCGCAATGTGATTGCGAAGGGTGGCGCGACAATGCCCGCATTTTCTTCGATCTCCGCCCCGTCGATGGACAACCTGATCGCGTTTTTGACCCGTCCGGAGTTGGCTCCTGTCGGCTCTGCGCTGTCTGCTGCTCCGGCTGGCGGGGGCAGAGGCCCAGAGCCCGACTATCCGGAGGATGTCACGCCTCCTCCATCCCGCTACAAGACGGGCTACGGAAACGAACTGTATGTGATCTCTCCGCCATGGAGCACGATCACCGCCTACGATCTGAATACCGGGAAGATCAAATGGAAGGCGCCCTACGGCGACCTCCCTCAGGCTGGCCCGAGTGACCAGCTGCGAGGCAATGTGTATCCAAAGAGCGGGTTTATCATCACTGCGGGCGGACTAGTACCAAGTTGCATAATTGAGCGTACTCAGATAACCTGGGTCCATGCGACACCCGACCGCACTAATCAGTCTGACAGAGGAAGAGAAGAAGCATCTTGAGCAGTGGACTCGGCGTGGAACGAGCGAGCAGCGGCTGGTGGAGCGTTCGCGAATCATCCTGTTGGCGAATGAAGGCCGGACGAATCGGCAGATCGCGGCGGAACTGGACACGCGAACGGCCCGCATTTCGAAGTGGCGGCAGCGTTTTAGCGCGGGGCGGCTGGCTGGACTGGGAGATGCGGCACGTTCCGGCAAGCCCGCAGTCTACGGTGAGGACACGGAGAAGCGGGTTCTGAGCTTACTGGATCAGGTCCCGCCAAAGGGATATTCGCAATGGAACGGGAACCGGATTGCGGAATGTCTGCCGGATATCAGTAAGGATCAGATCTGGCGCATTCTCCGCAAGCACTCCATCTGTCTGGAACGGCGGCGAAGCTGGTGCATCAGTACCGATCCGGAGTTTGGTCCCAAGGCCGCCGATGTGGTCGGTCTGTATCTCGCCCCGCCAGCCAATGCACTGATATTGTCGGTCGATGAGAAACCTTCCATTCAGGCGCTGGAGCGGGCGCAGGGATATCTG
>JBBQDH010000288.1:0-7243 GCA_038319515.1 Bryobacterales bacterium | reverse complement strand
ATCCCGTCGTAACGGGAGTCCGCCAACGGGGAGTATTGGCTGTTGTTCGCATATGTTGTGTTCGGGCGGCAGCCGTTGTTCGTTCCGGCGGCTACGCAGGACGGGACGTTTTGGTTAACAGAGGCAATCAGGTGCAGGCCGCGCAGGTGTTGGTAAGCGACGCTGAAGGTGCTCTTCGAACCGATCTGCTGTTCCACCTCCAGGCTTCCCTGCTCAGAATAAGCATTCTGCATGCGCCGGTTCATGGTGGTGAAATTCACCAGCACACCGGCGGGCAGGGCCGATGATGGCAGAATATTCGGGAACACGGGAGCTCCCGTCTGGGTGGGGGACAAACCAATGCTGAGTTGGCTGGTGGACGTGATGGTTGTGCTGTTGCCGCTCGAAAGCAACGCGTTTGCTAGCGCACGCAGGGCAACCCGGTCGTAATACAGCCCGTAACCACCACGAACGATTGTTGTTCGCTTCGCGAATGGCGACCATGCGAAACCCGCGCGGGGCGAGATGTTGTTCCTGTCCGTCTCGATGGACTTCAGAAATTGCAGGTCATACCGAACGCCTGCGTTCAGCGTCAGCCGGGAGTTCACTTTCCACTCATCCTGCGCGTAGAACCCAACGTTTGGATTCGTCTGAGGCACCACCGAATTGCCAAAGGTTTGCGTAAAACCTGCGTTGTTGTAGGTACCTGTCAGGAAGTTTGCCAGCGACGAAAACGCGTAGCTGCCCCGGACCGAGCGCGGAAAAGTAATCGTCAAATCGTTGTACAGAAAATCGACTCCGGCGCGCAGCGCGTGGGCTCCCGTCTGGTGCGAAAAGTTGTCGGCCAGTTCGTAGAGATTGTTAACGCGCCCGGTGGGCGATCCCGAAAGCGTTCCGAACACCGCAACCCCTGCAATGTTGACGGCCGGCCCGGTGGAATCGCTCGGCAGCGCATTCAGATCGCTTCGGGTGTATTGCGCCCTGGTCTCATTCACCGTGCTCGGTGAGATGGTGTACACGTTGCTGAGCGCAATTGTCTGATCAGTGTTGTCCAGCCCTGCAGACGCGCTGGCGGCACTCAAGGCTCCTGCTCCGCGCGAATTTCTGCTGTGGGCGTCGTAGAGGCTGTAGCGGGCTATGAACTGATCCTGTGCACTGAACTGATGGTCCACCTTGGCAAGGAAATTTGTATTGTGAACCGGGTTTGGATACAGGCCTGTTGCGATTTGCTCCCCCTTGTATCCAGCCGCAGCCAGCCTTGTGTTGATGGCGGCAACGTTCGCGGGTGCAATGGTGATCAGGCCGCTCTGATTGAGTTGGCGTTGCTCGAAATTCGCGAAATAGAATGTCTTGTCCTGCTTCAGCGGGCCGCCTGCGCTGGCCCCATATTGCGCCTGCGTGGAGGGTAGTTTCGTATTTGAAAGCGGGTTCGCCGCATTCAAACGCTGATTCCGAAAATACCCATAGAGCGTTCCGTGCAGGTTATTGGTGCCGCTCTTCGTCACCATGTTGATATAGCCGCCCAGTGCGCGCCCCAACTCCGCATGGCCCCCGGAAGTGACCACCTGAAACTCATTCACGACATCCAGCCCATAGAAAATTCCGCTCAACCCGGCTGCGTCATCATTCGCGGACAGGCCATCGACGATGAAGTTGTTTGAGAAGTTTCGCTGGCTGCCGACTGAGATACCCTGACCGGGTACGGCTGACGTCTCGGCGAACAGTTGATTGCTGGCCGTATTGGTGGGGGAAACGCCGGGAATCAACAGCGCAAGGTCCAGAAAGTTCCTGCCATTCAACGGCAGGCTGTTCACCTCAGACTGCGATACGGTGCCCGAAATCTGACTGCGGGCCGCTTCCAGCAGCGCGGCGTCTCCGGTGACCGTCATGGTGGTTTGGGCGGACTCCACGCGCAGCGGGACCGTAAGATCGAATGCCGAACCGATTGTAAGCGTCATCTGCTGCACGCTCTCAGCGAATCCCTCATGCCGGACTTTCAGCTCATAGCGGCCCACACGCAGGTAGGGGAAGCGGAAACGCCCGTCCTTGTCGCTTACGGTGGAGCCCATGAGATTCGTTTCCAGATGGCGCACCGTCACGCCGGCGGCGCTGACGGTGGAACCGGACGGGTCTGTAATGCGACCGCCCAGACTGGCGGAGTTGAGGTTTTCCTGCGCCGGGGCAAGGCCCGAAGCGCAGAGCAAGAGAAGCGGAAAATATCGGGTGTGGAACATTGGTCCTCCGGACCGGAGTTGCGGTGAACAGGTAAATGCTGCTTATTCAGACCACAACAGGGGGAGGCAACTGGTAAGTCCAGGCGCTATCTGAGGTGAAGTCGTACCCGGAGCTGGTTTGAGGGAGAACTGTTTTCCAGTTTTCAGGAGCACGGCAAAATGCTGCCGATGCAGTGAAGAGCAATACCGCCGTTTGAGGAATAGAACTTCCGGCTACCGGACACCCGCTACCGCACGTAGTCGAAGCGCTCCATGTTGGTGCATTGGGTAAAGCCCCGGGCAAAGGGCGATGCGTGCGCCGACAGTATTTAGCGCCGGGCTTGTCGCAACACCGGCATCCCTGGCTCGATGACGCCCAGGCGTTCAGGAACGGAGTGAGAGGAGAAAACAACGAGGCGAGCAACAGCAACAGAACAGTCGAAACACGACTGCCCGCCATCGCAAATGAATACACTCGTCTCATGGTGGAATAACAGAGTCGGCGGTCTTGCCGCCGACTTCTTCAAAACTCAGCAGGGAAATAACGAATTAGAGGTAAAACGAAGGGGGACCGCGAAGGGAAACCGGACCAGAGCCGCCAGTCGCGGGTGCAGCAGGAATGTGCCTGGGCCCGTCAAAGCGCCGTTGAACCAGAGCAAAACTCAGCTCCTGGCCCATTGGTATAACGAACTTCTCCAGCGCCGCCAGGGAACCTGAATTCAAAGAAAACGGGCACTTGTCCCGGGACGGACTGATGCTGGTCCCGGAATAGTTCTTCTCGCCCGCCATGCCGCAATGGTGCTTGCCACTACGCCGACAGCAGACCGGCATTTCCGTCTGCCCGGACAACACAAGGGGCACGATCAGCGGCATGCTGAACAGCAGCACCAGGAGTGAAGCCAGTGATCGTCGCACCAATCGACAGTGTAGCGCGCCGCTGGTCTGCTAACCTGAACAAAATCCAAATGCCACGCGAACCCAACCTTCCGCTCGAACGCCGTACCTGGCTGAAGCTAATGGCCACACTGGCAGCCATGCCCACCGCTTCTGCGCAACCACCGGCTTCTGCGCAACCAGCGGCGCCTGGCGGCGGGGGACGAGGCAGGGGGCGTGGGGAACCCGTCCCGCAGCGCGTCTCAAAGGAAATGGCGACTACCGCGCTTGCCACCATGGGCCTTACTTTCACCCAAGCGCAGATCGACATGATGCTGCCAACGGTGAACCGCACGCTGGCCGCGTTCGAAGAACTGCGCAGGCTTGAGATCCCCGCAGACACCCCACCCGCCCTGCTGTTTTCGCCTGTTCTTCCTGGCCATCCGGTGCCAACCGGCAAATCCACTTACCGCCCGGCGAAGGCCCCGGCGCTGCTCCGCTTCAAAGATCCCGAAGAACTCGCGTTCCTGCCCGCAGTGCAGCTGGGCGCGCTGGTGCGTGCCAAAAAGATCACTTCAACCACGCTCACGAAGATGTACCTGGAGCGCCTGAAAACCTACAGCCCGAAACTTTTCTGCGTCATCACGCTGACGGAGGATCTGGCGCTCGAACAGGCGAAACAGGCCGATGCCGATGCCCGCCGCGGACGCTGGCACAGCCCTCTGCACGGCGTTCCCTATGGCGCGAAAGATCTGTTCGATACGCAGGGAATTCTGACCACCTGGGGCGCTGAGCCCTACCAAAGCCGCATCCCCGAAACAGACGCCACGGTCATCCGGAAGCTTCGCGGCGCAGGCGCGGTGCTGGTTGCCAAGCTCTCGATGGGCGCGCTTGCGCAGGGAGGACTCTGGTTCAGGGGTATGACGAAAACGCCCTGGAACTACGAACAGACTTCCAGCGGATCGTCAGCAGGTTCAGGCTCCGCCACATCGGCAGGCCTGGTCGGATTCTCCATCGGCACCGAAACGCTGGGTTCCATCGTCTCTCCCAGCACGCGTTGCGGCGTGGTTGGCCTGCGACCCAGTTTTGGCCGCGTAAGTCGGGCCGGAGCGATGGCGCTGAGCTGGTCAATGGACAAGATCGGGCCAATTTGTCGCTCGGTTGCAGACTGCGCCGAAGTCCTGCGCATCATCAGCGGCCCCGACGGAAAGGATCTCACCGTCACAAGCGCGCCGCTTCATTGGGATGCCCGCAAGCCCCTGAAGAATTTGAAAGTCGGCTATCTTGAAGCTGAGTTCGAACGGGCAAATGAAAAGACGAAGCCAATTTACGATGCCTCGCTGGAATCGCTGCGCAAGGCCGGCGTGAAGCTGGAGCCCATTCAGCTGCCGGAATTCCCACTCAATGCCATCGGGTTCGTGCTGGATGCGGAAGCCGCAGCGGCCTTCGACGATCTCACCAGGTCCGGCGGCGTGGACCAGCTATCCGGCCAGACTCCCGGCGACTGGCCCAATCAATTCCGTTCCTCCCGCCTGATCCCGGCCGTCGAGTATATTCAGGCCCAGCGCGCCCGAATGCTCTATATGCAGAAGTTTGCTGACCTGATGAATCAGTGGGATGCCTTCGTCTCACCAACCAACAGCCAGAGCCTTACGGCAACAAACCTTACGGGACACCCCCAGGTTGTTGTACCCTGTGGCTTCGTCGATGGTCTTCCACAAGGGCTGCTTTTTACCGGACGTTTGTACGAAGAAGGCACCCCTATGCGCCTCGCCTGGGCCTACGAACAGGCCACCGACTGGCACACCAGACACCCGGTGCTCCAGACTTAGCGCGCTGGTGCTTTTACTGGCGGCGTGCCTGCCCGGGGTCGCCGTCACATCGCCGAATCGTGACCCGATTTTCGACAAATACCCGGTCGAAAAGTGGCTGGCCGAACAACACCCGACGCACTTCCGATGGCGTTTGGAAATCCCGCCGGCTGAACTCTCCACCCATCAGCGCCTGATGAGTCGATTGATCGCGCGCGTGGACGGTCGTGAAATTCAAAAGCGCCGCGGGGACAGCGAGTTCCTGATCCTCTTTCAGTACCAGGACGCAGCCGGCCGGGTTTTCCAGCAGCACGCGGGCCTCAATCTCTCGAAGATGCAGAATGGCGTGGAGAAGACGGAGATCACCGTCACGAACTACACGTTTATTCTGCCTGGCGACTACTCAGTCATAGTCGCCGTGGTTGATACCGGTTCGGGAGAGCACAATGTGGCCGTTCGGAAACTCCATGTCGCCCCGTTAAAAACGGACCCGCTTCCGCGGGCCTGGGCTGGTCTGCCCGCAATCGAGTTCATCGCGCCGTCGTCCGAACCGCCCGATGTCTGGTTCCTGCCCGAAACCACGAACCATCTCAATCTGACGCTGAATACGCAGCAGCGAATTCAGTTGAAGATTGTGCTTAACACGACGCCTTCCGAACGCTTCTCGGGTTCACCCGCTTCCCTGCGGCGCAATATGAGCCTGCTGATTCCGGCCTATAAATTACTCTCGCAAATTGACGTGGCCAACGGAACCGCGGAGGCGGCCTTTCTCGATCTGACCCACCGGAAAGTCCCCTACGAACAGAAGGCTATTCGCTGGCCGGACTGGAGCCTCGCCAGGCGCTTCTTCCTCGATACCAACCCCGGCGTGATCAATGTGGGCGCGCTGCAGAATCAATGGAGGATGCGGAAGTTCTTCTATGACGAGGTCGCGCGACGTCTGGAGCCGGAAGGCGATGCGGTGCCCGTCGTCATCGTGCTGAGCGGCCCGGCTTTCTTTGACGAGCAGGAGCCAGTCGACCCGGCCCTGATTGCGGCTCCGAACGCTCGCCTGTATTACATCCGCTACCGGTCCCAGCCCGTGCGCCCACGTGCCCGGCCGCGTCCCGGCATGCGTCCACCGCAGCAGGTGCTGTTCGCGCCCATGCCGGTCGACGATCTGGAGCATTGCCTGGAACCTCTGGGTGCCCGGGTTTTCGACGCGACTTCCGCAGAGCAGTTCCGCCGCGTCCTGGCGGCCATTCTGGAACAGGTGTCCCGTTTGTGATCACGCCCGGTCTGCCCCTGTTGCTGCTAATATTCGCTGCCTCCGCAGCCGCGCAGACGGGAATGCATGATCGTTATTTCACGCGCTTCCCTTTCGGGTAATGGAAGCAGGAAGGCTCTTCGGCCGGCATCAACTGGTCACCCAAAGTCCTGCCCGTCCGCCTTACCCCGCACCAGCGACTGGTCGCCCGAATCGAAGCTCATATCGACGCGAAAGAGCTTGCCAAACACAAGGCACCGGGCGAACTGGTGACGCTTGTCGAGATCATAGATTCCGCGGGCCACCAATGGCACACCCATGAATCACCGGATCTTGCGCACATTCCGCCGGGAACGAAACCCCAGCCTGTGCCCATTCCCGATGGCTCGATTCACCCCGTCGCCGTTTCCATGCCTGCCGCAAATTCCGCAAACTTCTCGCGACACTACTGCAGGAGATTGCGCGGATGTGACCTGCGGCTATTGGAATTTCCTGGCCGCTTCGATGAAGGCAGGCGTGTAGCCTTCCCATTCCCATGGCGTGACCGTGTTGCCGAGAATCTTCTCGAACAGGGGCCGGAACGCCAATTCGCCATTGTCGCTGTTGGTTAGCACGATCATGCAGGTTTGCCTTCGTTCAAAGCAAATCATGAAGTTCTGCGCACCGTCGCCATGCCCTTCTTTGAAGAACGCCGGGCCGTACTTTGTCTTTGTCAACAGGCCCCACCCGGCGCCATAGGCCAGTCCCGCCGCGTGGGCTTCCGCGCCCTCTGCTTCGTCGGGGCCAAGGGGAAACTGATGCAGCGTACGGATTGGCAGCGTGGGCCGCAGCATTTGTTTCATGGTCTGCGCCTTGAGGATCTTTCCGGCAAAGAGGGCAGAAGCGAACTTCGCCAGGTCCTCTGCGCTGGTGGTCATGGAGCCCGCCCCGCGCGCGGGAAATCGCTTTGTCTGCGCGATGAACTTCTCCTCTGCGGCATAGCGATCTGCCACGTTGGCCTCGAATTCCTTGCGATAGATCAGGCCTGTTCGGGTCATGCCGAGTGGTGTGAAGAGCGCCTCCTGCATCAGCTCATTCAGAGGCTTGCCTTTCTGCTGTTCAATCACGAACTGCACCAGATT
>JBBQDH010000287.1:0-7323 GCA_038319515.1 Bryobacterales bacterium | reverse complement strand
AGCTGCGGTCTTACCTGTGACCGCACTGCAGGAACTTCACCGGCATGTTGCCGCGCTTCCTGCCGGCGGCTTACCGGAATTTCACCAGCTGTTTGCCGAAGTTTTTCCCCTTGAGCAGCCCGATCATCGCGGCAGGAGCGTTCTCCACACCTTCGACAATGTCTTCGCGGTACTGAACCTTGCCGTCATGAATCCAGGCAGCCATGTCGCGTTGGAATTCGCCTGCTTCGGCGTTGAAGTCGCTAACGATGAAGCCCTGGATTTTCAGGCGCTTCTTCAGAATGGACGCCATGACTTTCGGGGTCTGATCCGGCCCGTCCGGCAGTTTAGTGGCGTTGTAGCCGGCGATCAGTCCGCAGAGCGGAATACGTCCGAAATTGTTCATCAGTGGCAGCACGGCATCGAACATTTTGCCGCCGACGTTCTCGAAATACACGTCAATACCGGAAGGGCAGGCAGCTTTCAGGTCTTCCGCCATGGCTTCGCTGCGGTGGTCCACGCAGGCGTCGAAGCCCAGTTCCTTCACGACAAATTCGCACTTTTCCGGGCCGCCCGCGATGCCCACCGCGCGGCAACCTTTGATCTTCGCAATCTGCCCGACAACCGAGCCCACAGCGCCTGCTGCAGCGCCCACCACCACCGTCTCACCAGCCTTCGGAGTTCCCAGACGGAGGAGGCCCATGTAGGCTGTCATGCCCGGCATGCCGAGGACTCCAAGGGCGGTCGAGACCGGTGCGGCCGCAGGATCAAGCTTCCGGAGGCCTTTGGCCGGCACCACCGAGTACTCCTGCCAGCCACTAAAAGCCTGGACCACGTCGCCCGGCTGGAATTCCGGAGCCTTCGATTCCACCACTTCGCAGACAGTGCCACCGCTGAGCGGCGCACCGATTTCGAAGGGCGCCACGTAAGACGGCGCGTCACTCATCCTCCCACGCATGTAGGGGTCAAGTGACAAGTACATCGTTTTCAACAAAACCTGCCCCTCCACGGGCGGGTCGGTTTCTTCCGATTCGAGGCGGAAGTTCTCTTCGGTCGGCTCGCCAACGGGGCGGGATGCGAGGACGATACGGCGGTTGGTCATGCTGTTCATATGAGCACATTTGCGACCATCCTTTGCTAGCCCGAAACGGTCGGGTAGACTCGCGGTCCCTGGCCCGATTGCACCCCCTGCATGGAAATGAAATAGTAGGGAGTTGGTTATTCTTCTCTTTGGCCCGCCTGGCTGCGGTAAAGGTACACAGGCGCGCATGATTCTCGACTGGCTTCCGGAGCGCATTCCGTCCATCTCGACGGGAGAAATGCTGCGGGGCGAGATTGCCCGCGGCAGTGAGCTGGGGTGCCAGACGAAATCCATCATCGCTGCAGGAGGGCTGGTTGGGGACGACATCATCAACCGCATGCTGCAGGCCCGCATTGACGAACCGGATTGCCGGAACGGATTCCTGCTGGATGGCTATCCCCGAACGCCGGAGCAGGCGGAATTCCTGGACGGGTTGCTGGCGGCGCGGGGTATGCAGGAGCCGCTGGTGATCCATCTGGATGTGCCGTCAGAAGTTCTGATCAGCCGGATGGTTTGCCGGCGACAGTGTTCGGGCTGCGGTCAGATGTTTAATATCCTGTCGAAGAGGCCGAAATCGCCGGGCCGCTGTGATACGTGCTTGTCGCCGCTGATTGTCCGGAAGGATGACCGGGAAGAAGTGATCCGGGAGCGACTGCGGACCTACGACGCACAGACCCAGCCGGTGCTGAGCCACTACTACAATGGCAATTACTTCCATATCGAGGGTGACCGGTCTCCGAGGTATATCTTTGAGGCTATTACTCACGCGCTGGAAACGGTACTCCATTGCGAACCGACTACCTGACAGATTCCTCTGGCTATAAAGGCCACGCCGAGCAGATTGTGATTCCCGCAAATGAGGCGGAGGTTGCCGCTATTCTCACGTCGGGGCAGCCTGTCACGATTTGCGGGTCGCGGACCGGGCTTACGGGCGGCAGTGTGGCACAAGGCGGCGTCGTCGTGTCGATGGAGCGATTCCGCAGGATGGAAATCGGCACGGGCAGCGCGCGGGTAGGGGCTGCGGTGACGCTGCTGGAACTGCGGGATGCGACCGCGCCAACCAGGCAGTTTTATGCGCCCGATCCGACCGAGATTACAGCGTCGATCGGCGGGACGATTGCCACGAATGCCAGCGGGTCGCGGAGCTTTCGGTTCGGTAGTACGCGGCGGCACATTCTTGCTCTTCGCGTCGCGTTGATGGATGGGCGCATTGTGGAATACCGGCGCGGGGACAAGATCGATTTCGAGGTTCCGTTGGTGCCCCTGCCGGAGGTGACGAAGTGCACGGCGGGTTATCCGCTCTCTCCGGGGATGGACTGGATCGATCTGTTCTGCGGCTCGGAGGGCACGCTGGGCGTGGTGCTGGAGGCAGAGGTGCAGTTGCTGCCCGTTCCGCCGAACCTGTTTTCCGGCGTGGTGTTTTTCCCCACCGATGAAGCGGCTTTGGATGCGGTGGACGCGTGGCGCGGAATTCCCGATTTGCGAATGCTGGAGTATGTTGGCTGCAATGCACTGGACCTTTTGCAGGGGCGGTTTCCCGAGATCCCGCAGGACGCCGCCGCAGCACTGTTGATTGAAGGCGAGGATCTGGATGGCTGGGCGGAGAGGCTGCCGGATACTGCATGGATTGGCATGTCGGCTCTGGACCGCGAACGGGTTCGGAAGTTTCGGCACTCCCTGCCGGAACTGGTGATCGAATTCATTTCGAAGCGCGGCATGCTGAAGATGGGCACGGACTACAGTGTGCCTCTTGCAAAGAACCGCGAAATGCTGGCGTACTATACGAAGCGCCTCGAAACGGAGCTGCCGGGCCACTACGTGATCTACGGGCACATCGGGGACGCCCATGTTCATGTGAACATGCTGCCGCCTACGCCGGCGCAGACTGAGATAGCCGGCGCGCTGCTGAAGGAGTTCGCCGCGAAGGCGGTTTCACTGGGCGGCACGGTCTCTGCGGAACACGGACTGGGCAAACGGAAGGCGGGCATGCTGGGCATCCAATACACACCCGAACAGATCGAAGCGATGAAGGCGGTGAAGCGGCGTCTGGACCCGCAGTGGCTGTTGGGCCAGGGAAACCTGTTTCAGGGCATATGATGGTTCGGACAAAGTGTATCCGAACAACGCAAAAGCAAAACTGAAAGCCGGCGGAACTGTGCTGGGGACGTATGTGCGGCATCCCGATGCCGGGATCGCGGAAATTCTGTGCTACCTGGGCTATGACTTTCTCATGTTCGATGGCGAGCATGCGCCCATCGGGGAGCGCGAGTGCGAGCATCTGGCACGGGTGTGCGAGCTCACGGGAGTCACTGGAATTTCGCGCGTGCCGTCGAACCTGCCGTGGATGATTGCGCGCACGCTCGACACCGGCATTCAGGGCATTCAGGTGCCGATGGTGAACAGTGCGGCGGAGGCGAGAGCCGCAGTGCAGGCCGTGAAGTACGCGCCCATGGGCACGCGGGGACTGGCCGGATCGCGCGCCGCGAACTATGGGCAGGTACTGCCGTTTAGTTTCCCTGCGCACATCGCGAAATCGAACGCGGAATCCATGGTGATTGTGCAGGTGGAGACGCCTGCGGCGATTGAGGCACTGCCGGAGATGGTGGAGATTCCGGAGATCGATGTGATCTTCATTGGGCCGACGGATTTATCGCTGTCGCTGGGGCATCCGGGGGATTTCGCGCACCCTGAGGTACAGGCGGCGTTTCGGAAGATCACGGCGATAGTGGAGAAGTCCGATAAGGCGCTGGGTGTTCTGGCTGCCACCACGGAAGCTTCGATCGAATGGCGGGACCGCGGTGCGCGCTACATCATGGGCGTGTTCGAGGCATTGATGGGCCCGACGATTCGCGACTACCTGAAGACTGTCCGGGGGGAGTGATGGAGCTCGCGGAGCGGACCAGGCGGCGCGTCACGCTGCGTCTGATGCCGTACCTTGTCCTGATCTATCTGACCGCGTATCTGGACCGCGCGAACATCGGAATCGCCAAGCTGCAGATGCAGGGCGCGCTGGGGCTGACGGACGAGATTATCGGATTCGGCGCGGGCGTGTTCTTCCTGGGCTACTTTCTGCTGGAGATTCCGGGGTCGCTGATTGTGGAACGATGGAGCGCGCGTCGCTGGCTGGCCCGCATCATGGTGACCTGGGGGATTATGGCGACGCTCTCGGGCTTCGCAGGCATGCTGCCCCTGCCGCTCAGCGTGCGGGCCCAATTCTATTGGCTGCGGTTCCTGCTGGGCGCGGCGGAGGCGGGGTTCTTCCCCGGCGTGGTGGTCTATATTTCGCACTGGTTCTGTCAGGCGGACCGGTCCCGCGCAAAAGCGTGGTTCATGATTGCGCAACCACTTTCGATTGTGATCGGGATCCCGATTTCGCGATGGATTCTTGAGACGGTCCACTGGTACGGGATGGCTGGCTGGCGCTGGGTGTTCATTCTGGAAGGCCTGCCGCCGGTGATCCTGGGGTTTGTCACGCTGCGATATTTGACAGACCGACCGGAGCAGGCGAAGTGGCTGCCGGAGGATGAGAAGGCCTGGCTGGTGGCAGAGCTTGCGAAGGAAGAAGCGCAACGTGTCTCGGCTGGCCGGACCGGTGTCTTCGATGCGCTGCGTCAGCCGCAAACGTTATTGCTGGCGCTGGCGTTTTTCCTGATTGTGACAGGGAACCAGGCGATTCTGTTCTTCCTGCCATCCATCACGGACAACATGAAAAGCATGTCGGTGGTCTGGCGCACGGTGGTGAGCGTGCTGCCTTATATTTGCAGCGTGGGCGGGATTCTGCTGAACGGGTATTGGGCGCACAAGACAGGTCGGCGAACACTGCATACGGCCCTGCCAATGTTCCTGGCAGGTATTAGTCTGGCGGGAGCGATCTTATCGGGCAACCGGCTGGGACTGGTGATTACGTTCTTCTGTCTGGTGGGTTTCACGTTCCAGGCTTATTTGCCGGTTTTCTGGAGTATTCCATCGGGGTTCTTAGGCAAATCGGCGGCTGCCACAGCGGTGGGGCTGATTAATTCGTTTGGGAATCTGGGCGGGTTTGTGGGGCCGTATCTTTTCGGCTATCTGCGGACGACTACCGGGAGCTATGAGAAGGGGCTTTGGGTGCTGACGGGATTTATGTTTCTGGCAGGGGCACTTTCGGCTTGTATTCGGGTAACGTCGGGGTCACCCGGAGCAAGACAATGACCAGGGGCACTTGGTATGAAACAGGTGGATCACAACAGAGAGTGCCGTGAAAGTGATCCACAGGTTGCTGAATCTGATCGCCACAAGTCAGGCAAACAAAGATCTGAGCCGATTTGTGGGTTTGGGTTGGCGTCATGTTGTTATTCACGCCAACAGTTCGCGCACCACATTCCCTTTCACATCCGTAAGCTTGTAGTGCCGGCCCTGGAATTTAAATGTCAAACGCGTGTGGTCGACGCCAAGGCAATGCAGCATTGTCGCGTGCAGGTCGTGCACTTCCACCGGATTGGTCGCGATGTTATAGCTGAAATCATCAGTCTCGCCGTATGACATGCCGGGCTTCATGCCGCCGCCCGCCACCCAGAGCGAGAAGCAGCGCGGGTGGTGGTCGCGGCCATAGTTGTCTTCTGTGAGAGTGCCCTGCGAATAGACGGTGCGACCGAATTCTCCGCCCCAGACCACCAGCGTGTCGTCGAGTAGTCCACGTTGCTTCAGGTCCTGAATCAAAGCCGCGGAGGGTTGGTCCGTCTGTTTGCACTGCAAGCGAATCTCTTTCGGCAGGTTGTTGTGCTGGTCCCAGCCACGGTGGAAGAGCTGAATGAAACGCACGCCGCGTTCGGCCATGCGGCGGGCGAGGATGCAGTTGGCAGCGTAAGTTCCGGGGATGCGGGAGTCCGGTCCGTAGAGGTCGAAGGTGGACTCCGGCTCTTTCGAAAGATCCGTCAGTTCCGGCACCGAAGACTGCATCTTGTAAGCCATTTCGTATTGGGCGATGCGGGTGGAGATTTCGGGGTCCGGATCCGCTTTGCTACGCAGCTCGTTCATGGCGGAAAGGTCGTCCAGGAAGTGGCGGCGGGCTTCGCCGGAGTAGCCTTCGGGATTCGAAAGATACAGCACGGGGTCGGCGCCGGAGCGGAACTTCACGCCTTGAAAACGGGTTGGGATGAAGCCGCTGGACCATTGGCGATCCGCCAACGCCTGGGAGTTGCCCAGGCCCTGCGAGACCATGACGACGAACGCCGGCAGGTCGCGATTCTCACTGCCGAGCCCATAAGAAACCCAGGAGCCAATGCTGGGGCGCCCGGCGAGCTGGAAGCCGGTCTGAAAGAACGTAACGGCGGGATCGTGATTGATCGCTTCCGTCTGCATGGTGCGGATGATGCAGATGTCGTCGGCGATCTTTGCGGTATGCGGCAGCAGGTCGCTGAGCCATTGCCCGCTCTTGCCATATTGCGCAAATTTGAAGATCGTGGGAGCGATGGGAAAGCTCGACTGGAATGCGGTCATGCCGGTCAGGCGCTGACCCTGGCGGACCGATTCCGGCAGGTCTTTGCCGCGCAGCGCCGGGAGGGCTGGCTTGGGATCGAAGAGGTCAAGCTGCGAGGGTGCGCCGTGCTGGAACAGATAGATGACGCGTTTGGCTTTGGGGGCGAAATGGGGAAGGCCGGGGAGTGCGCCATTCTCTGCGTGCACGTCTTCCGCGAGCAGCGACGAGAGAGCCGCGAGGCCGATGCCTGTACCGGCTTTACCGAAGAAGTGGCGGCGGGTGAACTGCAGGCGATGCTGCTCAGCCGGGTTCATTGTTTGGTCACCGCTTCATCCAGATTCAGGAGCAGACTTCCGATAGATGTGTATGCCGCCAGTTGAGCCGGCTCCAGTTTCTGATCGGCAGGGGCTTCACCTTGCGCGATCATCTTCGCAGCCGCGCCGGGGTTGCCGGCGAAGTAGTCCAGGTGGAAAGCGAGATTACGACGCAGCACCTGTGTTTCTGCGTCGGTCGGGTAGCGCGCGGTCACGAGCCGGAAGCCGTATCGCAGGCGGTCGGCAGGATCTGTGCCGCCTTCTTTGAGCATGCGCTGTCCGATCATACGGGCGGCTTCCACGAACGTCACGTCGTTCATCAGGTCAAGCGCCTGCAACGGGGTATTGGTGCGGGATTCCCGCACTACGCAGGTCTCGCGACCGGCGGCGTCGAAGTTCATCATCATGGGCGGCGCGATGGTTCGCTTCCAGAAGGTGTAGATGCCCCGGCGATAGAGATCAGGGCCGTGACTCTGGACATAATCCATATCCTG
>JBBQDH010000286.1:0-7353 GCA_038319515.1 Bryobacterales bacterium | reverse complement strand
TTTCATAGCTTCGGTCGCGGACCAGAATGGCGTGTTTTCGCAGGGCATCGCGCACTTCAATGGCACGGTCGCCAAAGTACCCAAGAATGAAGTTGGCGGCGCTTGGCGCATAGCGGATGCCGAGATTCGCGAAACCCTGCTCCAGCATATTGCGCGACGCAAGGGCCTGCTCCACGTAATTTGCAATATACTCCGCGTCCTTCACGGCAGCTTCCGCAGCCATTGCCGCCAGCATGTTCACGCTGTAGGGCGACTGGGCTTTGTGCAGGAATTCCACGTTGGTGGCCTGTGAGAAAAGGCAGCCCATGCGCATCGCCGCCATACCGTAGACCTTGGAGAAAGTGCGGCTGACAAAGAGGTTCGGAAAGCGATGAATCAGGCCCAGCGCAGTGACGCCATAGAATTCGAAGTACGCTTCATCAATCAGAACTGTGGCGTTCGGGGCGGCACTGAGAATCTGTTCAATTGCTTCCAGCCCGATTGCGGTTCCGGTAGGGTTATTCGGATTGGAAATCAGCACGGCGCGGGTCTGCGGGGTGATGGCAGACAGGAGCTCCGCCATGGGGAATTTGAGAGCGGGAGGAACGTACGACACTTCGCGGATCTTTGCCCCCGCCAGTTCGGAATAGAACCGATACATTGCATAAGAGGGGCGGAAGATAATCACTTCATCGCCGTCATCAATGTAGGTGTTGATCAGGACCTGAATGGCTTCGTCTGTTCCGTTCGTCAGCAGAAGTTCGTCCGGGGCTACCTGAAAGAACGCAGACAGCGTTGCGCGCACGCTGCTGTAGTCCGGGTAGACCGTCAGACCATCGGCAGTGAGGCCGTTGCGGAGCGCCTCGATCACCTTCGGGGAGCAGCCGACCGTATTCTCATTGAAGTCCAGCCGCACTTTGTCGTGGCGGTTTCCCGTTGGCGGATGGTAGGGCGCCATGGCCACTACAGCCGGGCGCGGATTAATCGGCAAGGCGGACCTCAACGGATCGGGCGTGTGCTTCCAGACCTTCGGCGCGGGCCAGCGTGGTGATGGTGGGAGCCAGTTTCGCGAGCGCTTTCGCGTCGAGGTGCTGCACCGAAATCACCTTCACATAGTCCGTTGCAGAAAGGCCTCCGCGCAGGCGCCCCACACCGCCGGTGGGCAGCACGTGGTTTGGTCCCGAAGCATAGTCGCCTGCGGCTTCCGGGCTGAACGGGCCAACGAAAATACTTCCGGCATGGCGGATCTTTGGGATCAGTTCTTCGTGGTGAATCGACAGGTGTTCCGGCGCAAAATCATTCGAGAGTTCAACTGCCTCATCGAGTGACTTGACCACGATGATGGCGCTGTTCTTATCAATAGCTTTACGCGCTACTGCGGCGGTTGGGAGAGTCTTCAGTTGCCGCTCAATCTCTTCGGCGACCTGACCGGCCAGCCGTTTGGAAGTGGTCAGCAGAATCGCACTGGCGTCGGTGTCATGCTCGGCCTGCGCCAGCATGTCAGCCGCAAAGTATCGCGGATCGCCCTCAGCGGCAATGATCAGGATTTCTGTCGGGCCGGCCACGAAATCGATGCCCACTTCGCCCGCGAGCAGCTTCTTTGCGGCGGCGACATAGATATTCCCCGGGCCAACAATCCGGTCGGCACGCGGGACAGTTTTTGTGCCGTATGCAAAAGCTGCAATGGCCTGCGCCCCGCCCATCAGGAATACCTGATTCACACCAAGAATATACGCGGTACCGAACACCTCATCGACGGCCTTCGGGCATGCAATACAGACGTTCTTCACGCCTGCCACCAGCGCCGGAACAGCCGTCATGATCACAGTGGACGGCAACGGGTAGCGACCCGCCGGAATGTAGGCGGCGACAGTATCGAGAGGCCGCACTATCTGTCCCAAACGCCGCCCGGGCGAAAAGGCCGAACTATATTCCCTGGGAATTTGCTTCTCCGCATAGGCCCGGACGTTCGCCGATGCGATGGCAACAGCGGAACGGAACTCCGGAGTCAGCCGATCCGCAGCCGCAGCCAGTTCGGCATCCGGCACGCGAACCGACTTACGGTCAAACTGGTCAAACTTGCGGGCATACTCAATCAACCCCTTGTCGCCCCGCTTCCGAACCGCTTCGAGGATCGGCTTGACCGTCTCTTCGGCCTCTGTCATACGGGCGGCGCGGCGAGCCAGCACCCGGCCCATGGCTTTCGATTCCAGGATTCGAATCATAACTACATCACGATCTTGTTGAGCGGGTATTCGACGATGCCTTCGGCCCCGGCCTGCTTCAGCCGCGGAATAATCAACCGGACGGTCGATTCGTCCAGGATGGTATTAACCGCCAGCCACTCGCCGTCGCTCAAATGCGAAACCGTGGGGCGCTTCAGCGCCGGCAAAACCTGCAGGACTAATGCGAGGCTGTCCTTGTGCACATTCAGCATCAGGCCCACCTTGCCCAGCGCCGCGATGGCGCCATCGAGCAGCAGCTTCAGGTCTTCCAGCTTTTTGCGTTTCCAGTCGTCGGTCCAGGAAACTTTGTTCGCGATCAGCTGGGTGTTCGATTCGAGCACCGTCTCCACAATACGGAGCTTATTGGCGCGCAGGGACGAACCGGTTTCTGTCACTTCGACAATGGCATCGGCGAGTTCCGGCGGCTTCACTTCGGTGGCGCCCCAACTGAACTCCACCTTCGCCGTGACGCCGTTGGCGGCCAGATAGCGTTTCGTGGTGGCGACGAGTTCCGTTGCAATAATTTTGCCTTCCAGGTCCTTCACAGATTGCACGGGGCTTGACTCCGGAACCGCCAGCACCCAGCGCACTTTGCCGAAGCTTTGCTTGGCGTAAATCAGGTTGGCGACTGTTTCGACGTCCGCGCCGACTTCGGATACCCAGTCCAGGCCGGTCAGCCCGGCATCCAGAATTCCGTCTTCCACATAACGCGCCATTTCCTGCGCACGAATCAGCATGCACTCCATTTCCGGATCGTCGACCACCGGGAAATAGGAGCGTGAACTGGTGGTAATGTTGAAACCTGCGCGGCGAAACAGATCGACCGTGGCGTTCTCAAGACTGCCTTTGGGGATACCGATTTTCAGCTTCATTTGCTGCCTCCGTACACTGCGGCGGGATCGTACGTGCGCTGTTCGGTCTCCACCCACTGGCCATCTTTCCAGGACTTATAGAAACAGCTTTGGAAGCCGTTGTGGCAGACGCCTGGACCGAGCGCTTCCACCTTAATCAGAAGTGTGTCGTCATCGCAGTCGGCGGAGATTTCGATCACGCGCAGCACGTGACCCGAACTCTCACCCTTCATCCATAGCTTGTTGCGGGTACGGCTGTAGAACGTGACATTGCCGCTTTCCAGCGTCTTGCTCCAGGCCTCTTCATTCATGAAGCCGACCATCAGAACGCGGTTCGAAGCGGCATCCTGCACGACGGCGGGCAGAAGGCCATCCAGTTTTTTGAAATCGAGATTCATCTTTGTCTTTTGTAAACAGGAACCCGCCTGGAAACCCGTGCGGAGCGCAATAAAAATGCCCGCCGGTTGTACGGCGGGCATCCTTTCGTTAAAACTGCAAATCGTTAAACCTGCAAAACCGATTAGGACAGGACCCGTCGCACGCTGATCGCCGGATGGTGATGGTGGTGCTTCCGGGCTGCGATGATCACTGACATAAAACCGTAGTGTAGCAAAGGGATCATGCGCGCAGCTCCAGCAACGTTCGAGCGGAAGTCCGGAATTCCGGCAGGCGGAATGCAAACCACCCCGCCGCGACCAGGCAAACCCCGGCACCCAGGGCGATGGTCAGCGGCGCACCCCAATGGTCAGCCTCATAGCCCGCCGCCAAGGCGCCCACCGGATTCACCCCGATCAGCATCATCGTATAACCGCTCATCACGCGTCCCCGGAAGTGATCCGGCACCATTGACTGAATCAGAGTATTGGTCGCCCCCACCTGAATCATCATGGTGAAGCCGCCCGCGAACATCAGCACACAGGAGAGCGGAAGGCTTCCTGAAAATGCGAACCCAAACAGCGCCAGCGGGAACGTGGAACTTGCACCCGTCAGCCAGCGGCTAAGACCGTTCACGCCGGTGCGGGAGGCCAGCAGTAACGCGCCCGAAGTTGCGCCAAGGCCCACCGCGCTCATCAAAAATCCAAACCCCTGCGAACCCTGGTGCAGAATGCCATCGGCGAAAATCGGCATCAGCACGGTGAATGGCAGGCCAAAGAAACTCAGAATGGCCAGCATGATGAGGAGCGAACGAATCGGTCCCGTGCGGGCGACATATCCGAAACCTTCCCGGATGTTCTGCCACGCGGAGGACTCGGCGGGTTTGGCGATGAACGGTGCCATGCGCATCATCAGCAGCCCTGCGATCACGGCGGCGTAGCTGATTCCGTTGGCGAAGAAGCACCAGCCCTCCCCGATCTTCGCCACCAAAATGCCCGCGACTGCCGGGCCAACCAGCCGGGCAGCGTTGAAAATGGTGGAATTGAGGGCAATCGCGTTGATCATGTCCTCTTTCCCCACCATCTCCACCAGAAACGACTGGCGGGCCGGAATGTCAAAAGCATTCACGATGCCCAGCAGGATGGCAATGACAAAAAGCTGCCGGATTTGTACCCGGTGACTGAGAGTGAGCCAGGCGAGCAGCAGCGCGAGAACCATGGAAGAAACCTGCGTCGCCACAATCATCCGGTGCCGGTTGCGTCGGTCCGCAACATGTCCGCCGATGGGGGAGACCAGAAAAACAGGAATTTGTCCGGCAAAATTGACCAGCCCCAGCAGCACTGAGGAACCTGTCAGCCGGTAAACCAGCCACGCCTGGGCAACCGATTGCATCCAGGTTCCGGTCAGGCTGATCACCTGCCCGAAGAAGAACAACTGGAAATTTCGGTGTCGCAGCGCGCGCAGAGTGGTGCCTGCAACTCCCCTGGGCATCTGCTTAGATGTTAGCCCGGTCACACTGTTTGGGGCTCTCTGAAAACTTTCGGGCCCAAACAGTTGCATTTCCTCTCACATTCAGGCACGATGGAAAGTTTTCACCCCTCTTCCCAAATACTGAATGCGGCTACGAGTCCTTTATCACGACCATTGTTTCGACGGCGCGGCCTCGGCTGCCTGGTTTAGCCGGTTTATCCGGGGTGCAATCCATCCCGACGCGGCTTTTCAATACACGGGGATGGCTCATCGCGCCAGCCAGATCTTCGAAGACAGCTTGTTTGACGGCGATGAAAATGCCATCGTCGATTTTAAGTACTCAAACAACGATCGGCTCACCTGGTGGTTCGATCATCACCAAAGCGCCTTTCTGAGTCCGGAGGATGCCGCGCACTTCCGGAACAATCCTTCTGAGAAGAAAATGTTTGACCCGACTTTCAAGTCGTGCACAAACTACATTCGTACGAAGGCGGAAGAGATCTGGGGCTTTCGGGCGCCGGATCTGGATGACCTGGTGCACTGGGCCAACATCATAGACGGTGCGCAGTACGCGGACCCGAAGACCGCGGTGGAACTGGGCGCGCCCGCGATGAAGCTCACGCTGGTGATTGAGGGCTCAAAGGGGTCTGACACCGTACAGAAGATCATCGGGTTCATGCAGCACATGACGCTGGCTGAGATCATCGAATTGCCGGAAATTCAGGCCATCTACCAGCCGCTCTATGAACGACACCTCAGATCGCTCAAGATTATTGGAGATGAGGCAGTGGAAAACGGTGGCGTGATCACATTTGACCTCACCGGGCACGACCTTGAAGGCTATAACAAGTTCATCCCGTACTACATTTTCCCGAAAGGGATCTATACGGTTGCGGTGAGCCCTTCCAGCTTCCGCACGAAGATTTCGGTGGGATCAAACCCCTGGGCTCCGGTGGAACCTACTCATAACCTGGCGACCATCTGTGAACGTTACGGTGGTGGCGGGCATGCTCGGGTGGGCGCGATCAGTCTGGAGCCGGGACAGGTTGCGGAGGCCCGGAGGATTGCGGCGGAAGTAGCCACGGAATTGCGCAGCTAGTGCCAGTCGTCAGCGCCTCAGGGTTTCAGAAATGGGCCACCGCTGTTCTTCGCTCTGCGGGAGCACGTGAAGAACACGCGAACCTGGTGGCGACTTCACTGGTCGCTGCCGCCCTGCGCGGCGTGGACTCACACGGCTTTCACTTGCTGCCCAGCTATCTGGACCAGATTTACTCGGGCGACGTGGACCCGACTCAGACCGGTCAGATAGTCAACGAATCCGGTGCCATGCTGCTCTACGACGGATGCAACGGCCTGGGCCAGGTGGTGGCTGACATTTGCTGCAACCATGCAATTAGGCTGGCCCGGCAACACGGATTGGGGATGGTGACAGCGCGTGAATCCAACCACTTCGGGACAGCGGCGTTCTGGGCGATGAAAATGGCCGAGGCCGGGCAGATCGGAATGACGTTCTGCAATGCCTCCCCGATTGTGGCTCCCTGGCAGGGCAGGCAGGGGCGGTTCGGGACGAATCCGATCTGCATGGCAGTGCCAGTCGGAAAGCGGGACCCCTGGGTGCTCGATATGGCGACTACAACTGTGGCGGCCAACCGAATCTTCAAGTCGTACAACAACCAGGAGCCCTCCGTCCCCGCCGGTTGGGCGATGGACAGCGATGGGATTGCTACAACCGACACCAAAGCCGCGTACGCGGGCCTGCTGATGCCGCTGGGGGGCTACAAGGGGTCAGGGCTGGCCATGATGGTGGAGATCCTCTGCGGCGTGATCAGCGGCGGCGCGATGAGCACGCAATTGGGTGGGCTGCGTGTGCGCGGGAAAAAGTTCCGCGCCAGCCAGACGTTCATTGCCATGGATGTGATGCGGGTGCAGCCGGATTTTCGCGACCGGATCGACTGGCTGATCGGCGAGGTGAAATCGGCCTCGCCCGCCAGCGGCTTTGACGAGGTTCTGGTGGCAAATGAGCCCGAACTGCGTATGGAGCAGGAACGTCTGAAGAACGGCATTCCGATTCCTGACGGTACCTGGGACGCCCTGGTCAAGACTGCATCCCGACTTGGGCACGGTGAACCGGACCGGCTTTGATAGCATCAGGTTTGCCTCGTACTCTGTTGATCACGCTGTTTTTCCTGCTCGCGGCCTGCGGTTCGAAGCATGAAGCCACGCGCCATTGCGTGGATGAAACCGGTGCTGTTGCAGCGGACACCAACTGCAGCGCCTCGCCGACCGATTCCAAACACCACTACGCCTGGGTTTATTCACCGTCCGACGGGTCGAACGGGAACTAAACGGGCCGATAGGCAATTAGTCTGGCTACACTGAAACCATGGACGTGAGCATCGCGGAAGCAAGGGATCGCTTCACTAGCTTGGTGCCAATTGCAGAAAGTGGCGAAA
>JBBQDH010000285.1:0-7370 GCA_038319515.1 Bryobacterales bacterium | reverse complement strand
CGTAGCGGATGCTTTTCCGGGATACGCTCCTCGGTTCGTCCGTAACTGAATAACTCCGACTGCTGATTGTCGCTGCCTCGCATCTCTCCAGGATTGCAAATAAACAAGTTAGACGCCAGGAGTTTTTCAGCAGCCTGCTAGGTCCACCACCGCAGAGTAAGTCTGAGTTCTTCAATGAAACATACAAGCAGAACGGCTTTGCCGCAGCAGCCTCATTGAGTTCTCAATGCAAGAAGGCGCTTGGGGACAAAGGCGTCAGTGTGACGTCTTTGGAAGCGCTTGCCGTTCAAGTGGACTACTTTAACGCGACTGACGACGAAATTGGAAACCGAAGCAGTAACTCATTTTTCAACAACGGTGATTTTCATAATCTGAACGCTCAGGGATACGGGAATGCATTTGTGCCTGTTGACCGCGCCGGAGAGAACCGGTTGTCGAAAGTTGTCCTTCGCTCGGGCTATTTCCTGAAATCAAATACCGACAGACAGACTATCTTGGTCCACGAACTGCTGCACATTTACACAAACAAGGACGATCAAGGCCTCCGCAACCTCTTGGGCCTCGACCAGAGTGATAGCGAGCCCAGTCCTCAGATCACCGAATGGTTGGCAAAGGACTGCCCGAAGAATAAATGAGAGTATCCATAATCATTTTGTTGCTCATCATCGGTTGCTCAGGCGACGTAGCGAAGGGATGTGACTGTGATCGACTTACTCCAGCCGAAGCGGCCCGGCAGGCAGATGTCGTCTTTAGTGGCCGTCTCACCAAGGTTACTGCCGGCACGCGGACAAACCCGGGACGAGCGGTTTTCAAAGTCGAACGGGTGTGGAAGGGTTCCATCGGGATCGAAGTGGATGTAGCTGCAATCAGGGCCGATACTGATTGTCTCGGTTTCCACCAAGCAATGATGGCACCGGGAAGCGCACTCCTCGTCTATGCGGTTCGAAGCCCTTTCGGCAATCCCCCACAAATCAGGCTTGTCACCTTCGCTTGCGGCAGGACCAACTTTCTACGCCGGGCAAGAGAGGACATTGCGAGTTTAGGACCAGGGCTGAAACCCCGCTCCTTACGCACTCCAGATTGACCTACCCGCGCGTATCGCTGCCGCCACACCCCGCCTCCGGCGGGGCGTGAGCGGCCAGCGGCGCGGAAACAAAGCGTGCAGGTGGGCGGCTGCGCCGCCGACCCGCATTTAAACCCCCTTGAGGGGGCAGGGGGAGATCACGCTTTCGGAACCGGGGGCGGGCCTTCGCCGATGACATGAAACCCTTTTATCGGAAGCTGCCGCAAAGGAGCGCTCCGGCGCGACTGCAGCGGGGTTTCAGCTTCGGATAAAAGAGATTATGTCAGAGGCAATCCGGACGCCCCCGGCTTCCACCTGCCGGAGGCTATCAAACTATTCGGCGGCAGCCGTCCGCACAGGAGCGTCAGCGACGCAGCGGGCGGTGGCCCTCCTCCTTGTTCTTCTTCTATCTGTAAGCTTCGGAGCGATGTCGCACGCCGAAGATCCGCATCTCGCCGTCTTCCATAGTGAACAGGACGCGGTAGTCTCCCAGGCGGAGCCGGAAGGCACCGGCCATATCTCCGTGCAGCGTGTTGACGTCGCCTGCGCCAGTGCGCGAGAAGCGCAGAATACCCTCAAACAAGCGCATAGCTGTCGATCGGTCGATAGCGCGAACATCGTCGGATGCTTCATCCAGCCACTCGATACGCCAGGGCGGCATTACCGGAAGTCTTCCGGCGTGACGCCGAAGCCCGCGAGAACCTCGTCCATCGGGATGCCCTTGCCGCCACGCCGGGTAAACCACGTCTGACCGTCGCGAAAACGCCGACGGTCCTGCTCTGTCACGGGCTCATCGTCCGCCGGTGCTGCGGTAAGCGAGCGGGAGACCGGACCGAGCATCACTTCCAGCAGGTGTCCGATAGCAGAGAGCTGGCCGGGGTCGAGCTGGTCGAGCAACTGATGGGCATGCTGTTTATCCATGTTCTTCTTCCTTTGACAGCTCCGATGACGACTACAGGTTTCAGGCGCTCCGGGCGGACTTCAGCGCAGCGTTCTCAAGAAATATATCGATCGTCTTCAGCAGAACGGACTGCTGCGTAGGTGGCAGCTTTTCGATCTTCTCCAGGCGGCGAAGCACCTTGCGGCTGGGCTGTTTGCTTATGGTTGGGGTCGATTTCGGCCGGAGTAAGTTATCTACCGAGATCTCCAGCGCCATGGCAAAACGAACGGCCATCTCGGCCGAGAGGCGGAGGCGGTCTTTTTCGTAGTCGCACACAAGAGTCTGAATGAGTCCGATTCGTTCGGCGAGTTCGACCTGCGTTATACCGCGTTCCTTGCGAATACGCATAATCCGCTGGCCGGGGGTTTCCTGGCCGGAGTCGAGAGGCGGCAGTGTAAGACGAGAGACGCGTGGCATAACAACGCTATTTTAAGGCGGGCTTCCAGAGCAACAGGTGTTACGTTTCAGGCAGAATGAGTATCATACTATATTTTCAGTGCCAATGTTGAGCGATGACTTTTCGCGCTTCCAGGCCTTGACAGGTTTTTCAAAAGGAGTCTGTTTTCATGCCACGCATTCCGGATGAAACGATTGGACGGTTAAAACAGGAAGTCTCGCTGGAACGCCTGGTGGCGGCGCGCGGCGTGAAGCTGACGCGGCATGGCGCGGACATGATGGGCCTGTGTCCGTTTCACGACGACCATTCGCCGTCACTGGTGGTGAGTCCGAAGAAGAATCTGTGGAACTGCCTGGGAGCCTGCCAGACGGGCGGCACCGTGATTGATTGGGTCATGAAGGCCGAAGGCGTGAGCTTCCGGCATGCGGTGGAACTGCTGCGGGCCGATGTTGTGGCGGATCCTTCTGCGGCACCGGTGAAGACTTCGACTGTTCGGAAACTGACCTTGCCTTCGGTTTCCGTATCCCTTAACAATTTAGCCCCGTCGTCGTCGTGGCTGTTGGAAAGTTAAAAAACGTTTTTTGTTCTTCAACTTTTCCATGGCCGGTCTGCTCCTTCCCATCAGTCCTGCCGATTTCGAACTGCGCCGGGCTTACTCTTTTCAGCGTTCCGATTGGCTACTCTGAGGCGCAACTTCCGTCACGGTATCTCCGCACGTTTCGGCGCGCGCGGAACCGATCAGATGTATCGAAAGAGCGGATGGACAAGCTCGACGCCGACTTCTCGATTGCAAAGCGTCCCGGTCCGGGAGGAGCCTTTTAGAGTCAGCAAGGTCTCGCCCCGCTACCGGAAATCTTCCATCAGCTTCGCCAGTTCAACAGAGCCCGGGCACAACTTCTCAAACGGCAGAGAACCGAGCGCCACCTTCGGCGTATTATTCATCTCGTGCATTTCCGGCACGCCCTCATCTGCGAACAGCACTCCGGTTACAACTTCGCCCTCATGCGCCTTCAGATACGCCAGCGCCGCCTGACGATTCGAAACATCATAATCTTCCGGTAACCGCGTGAATCGCAGCACGCTGCCATCGTGCATCGTGATATTCGTCTGCCCGCTGCGGCCAATCTCCGCCACAATCTCATGGGCCGGCGGCACAAAATCGCTCTCCGTCGCCACATGCGTTCTGCCACGCGTCGACTTATAGCTCTTCGTCGAGCCCTCATGATCGTTAAACGTCACGCAGGGTGAAATCACGTCGACAATCGCGAACCCGCGATGCGCCAGACCTGCCTTCAGGATCGGCACCAACTGGGCCTTATCCCCCGAAAAACTGCGCGCCACAAACGTCGCGCCCAAACTCAGCGCCAGTTGCACAGGGTCAATCGGCGACATCTGATTCGCTTCACCCTTCTTACTCTTCGACCCCACATCGCTCGACGCCGAAAACTGGCCCTTGGTCAAACCATACACGCCATTGTTTTCGATCACATAGAGCATGTTGAGATTGCGCCGCATCGCATGGCATAAATGCCCCAGGCCGATCGACAACGAATCGCCATCACCCGAAACTCCCAGATAAGTCAGCTCCCGGTTTGCCGCATTCGCGCCGGTAGCGATCGCAGGCATACGCCCATGCGCCGAATTAAATCCATGCGCCCCACCCACAAAGTAGGTCGGCGTCTTGGACGAACAGCCAATTCCGCTGAGCTTCGCCAGCATATGGGGCGGTGTGGAAAGTTCCCAGAGGGCGCGCGTAATCGCGGCGGTAATGGAGTCATGCCCGCACCCGGCGCACAGCGTCGACATCGACCCTTCATAGTCCCGGATGGTAAGGCCCAGTTCATTGCGCACCAGACTCGGATGCGCCACCAATGGCTTAACGATAGATGGCATCGAGCTCCTCCGCGTTTTCTCTCATCAAATCCGAAGTAATCACATCAATGACGTGCTTCGCGCTCAGCGGGAAGCCGCTGTAAATCAGTACCGGGCGGATCTTATCCTTGCTCACCGGCGTTTCAATCGTCAGCAGCGTGCACATTTGCCCGTCGCGATTCTGCTCCACCACATAGCAGTAATCGTGCCCGGCAAGAAAGTCTTCCACTTTCTGATGAAACGGAAAAGCCCGGATCCGCATGAAGTTCATCGGCCGGCCCATGTCTGCCAGGATGTCCAGTGCTTCACGCACCGCCGGGTCGCATCCGCCAATGGTAATCACCCCGACCGTCGCGCCTTCCCGCCTCTGAATAATCGGCTCCGGCACCGCACCCGCCGCTTCCTTATGCTTCAGCAGCAGCCGATCCATCACTTCCTGATACTCATCCGGCATTTCCGTATAGCCGCCGAACTTGTTATGCCCCGAACCGCGCGTAAAGAACGCACCCTTCGAATTCACACCGGGCAAGGTACGCCACGGTACTGAGGTACCCTCATCCGGCAAATACCGGAAAAACTTCTTGCCCGATTCCAGCTGTTCCGAAGTCAGAACCTTGCCGCGATTCGGACGGTAAGAATCATCCCACTGCAGCTTCGGTGTCACCCAGTCATTCATCCCGATATCCAGGTCTGACATCAGGAACACCGGTGTCTGAAACTGCTCGGCTAAGTCAAAGCACTTCGGCGCAAACTCAAAGCATTCTGAGGGATTCGCCGGGATCAGCAGAATATGTTTCGTATCGCCGTGCGACGCATAAGCACACTCCAGAATGTCGCCCTGTTGCGTGCGCGTGGGCATGCCCGTCGACGGCCCCACGCGCTGCACATCGATCACCACCGCCGGAATCTCGGCATAGTAAGCCAGGCCCAGCAACTCATTCATCAGGGAGACACCCGGCCCGGCCGTCGAAGTAAACGCCCGAGCGCCATTCCACGAAGCACCGATCACCATGCCAATCGCCGCCAGTTCATCTTCCGCCTGCAGGATCGCGAAGTTGTTCACACCCGTCTCCGGGTCTTTGCGGTACTGTTCGCAGAACTCTTTAAACCCGTCCATCACAGAGGTCGCCGGCGTAATCGGATACCAGGCCGCCACCGTCGCGCCGCCATAAACGCAGCCCAGCGCAGTCGCTGTGTTGCCGTCGATCAGGATCTTATCGTCGTTCTCCTGCATCGTCTCCAGATGGAATTCCAGCGGAAAGGGGAAGTTGGCACGGACATAATCGGCGCCCAGCTTCAAAGCTTTCTGGTTTGACTCGCGCATCGCCTTTTTCTTGCCGTACTTCTCTTCCACCAGTTGCTGCACCACCGCGCCATCAATGTTCAGCAGTTCAATCAGCGCCCCCGCCGTAGCGATATTCTTCATCAGAATCCGCTCACGCGGCTCTTTGAAAGTCTCATTGCACATACGGGCCAGCGGGATCCCGATAAACGTCACATCGTCCCGATGCAGGCTCTCATCCAGAGGCCAGCTGGAGTCATAGAGGAGATAGCCGCCGGATCTTACCTCCTGCACGTCCCGCTTATAAGTCTGCGAATTCATCGCAATCATCAGGTCATAATCGAGCGCCCGCGCCGTATATCCTTTCGGATTGACGCGGATCTCATACCATGTGGGTAAGCCCTGGATATTGGAAGGAAACAGGTTCTTGCCGGAGACGGGCACGCCCATCCGGAAGATCGCCTGCATAATCAGGCCGTTGGCGCTGGCGGAGCCTGTTCCGTTTACGTTGGCCAGCTTAATTGCGAAATCGTTTATGCGGCTTGGCATGTTGTATCAAGGACCGGTGTACCAGCGTAAGAGATCAATAACTCGAACTTCTGCATATCCCACGCAGCCGTAGGGCACCGCTCCGCGCAAAGGCCGCAATGGACGCACAGATCTTCGTCCTTCATCATCAGCCTGCCCGTTTGCGGCAGGGGTTTCGACGCATAAAGCGCCTGTTCCAGGTTCACCGCCGGAGCCGACAGATGCCTGCGCAGTTCCTCTTCCGGGGCGTCTTTTTCAATCGTCAGGCAACTCAGCGGGCAGATATCGATGCACGCATCACATTCAATACATTTCGCAGCCACAAAAGCCGTCTGCACATCGCAGTTCAGGCAGCGCTGCACCTCCCGCGCCGTCTGTTCCGCTGAAAATCCTAACTCCACCTCGACATGCAAATCCTCGAACCGCTCCACCAGATCGACATGCTTCATCTTCTGGCGATGCGCCGGGTTGTAGTCGTTGTTGTAGCTCCACTCACTCAGCCCCATCTTCTGGCTGATCAGATTCATGCCCCACTCAGGACGCTTCGCTGTCGGCAAGCTCTGGCAGTGATTATGAATCGAAATCGCCGCCTGATGTCCGTGCTCCACTGCCCAGATAATATTCTTCGGACCCCACGCGGCATCTCCGCCAAAGAACAGTCCAGGCCTGGTCGATTCGAAGGTCTTCTCATCCACCTTCGGCATTTCCCACTTGTCGAATTCAATGCCCAGATCGCGCTCAATCCAGGGGAATGCGTTGTCCTGACCAATCGCCAGGATCACATCATCACAGGGCAGAATCACCGTGTCGATTACGGTTGATTTCTTCGCCCCGGCATCCCACTCCAGCCGCTCAAACTCCATGCCCGTCAGCTTGCCGTCTTCCATCACAAAGCGTTTCGGAGCATGGTTGACAACGATGTCGATGCCTTCTTCCTCGGCATCCTCCAGTTCCCACGGTGATGCCTTGAAGAAGTCCTTCGGACGCCGCGCCATCACCTTCACATCCTTGCCGCCCAACCGCCGCGAAGATCGGCAGCAATCCATCGCCGTGTTGCCCACACCGATGATCAGCACCTTCTCGCCAATCGAATCAATGTGCCCGAACGCGAGTGAGCCCAGCCAGTCAATCCCAATGTGAATCCGATCTGAGTCGCGCCGCCCCGGCAGTTCCAGATCTTTTCCACGCGGTGCTCCGCTGCCTACAAATACAGCATCGAAGCCCTCATCAAGGACCGCCTGCAGGCTGGTAACCGGTGAGTTGTACCGAACGTCTACACCCATGTTGA
>JBBQDH010000284.1:0-7375 GCA_038319515.1 Bryobacterales bacterium | reverse complement strand
GTCGCCCGGCGATCGGCAACAGCTTTACCGCTCCGGCCTCGATCTGCTGAATTCGCGCTCCGCAAAGCAGTTCAGCAAGCCTTTTGCCGCGCTGGACGCCAAACAATCCGACGCTATCATCCGGCCCCTGCTGGAACTGGTGCCGTGGGAATTTGAACTGCCCAAAGACCCCGCCGCGCGTTTTATCGCGGCCGCCCAGAACGACATTCGTATTGCTACCAGGAATTCTCAGGAGTGGGCCGCTGCAGCGGTCGCCGCAGGCAGGCGCGCCACCGGAGCCCAACTCTACTTTCTTCCTGTTGATCCGATCTATAAGGGATAGCCTTGCCGAAACAAGAGTACGACGTATTGATCATTGGCTCCGGCCACTCCGGCGGTGTCGCCGCCGGCGTTCTGACGCAGAAAGGCATTTCCTGTCTGATGCTGGACGCGGGCCCCGAAGTGGACCTGGCGAAGAACCGCGTCACCAAAGCTCCCTGGGACCTGCCTTATCGCGGCTTAAACAAGCCCGGTCGCCTGCCCCATGTAATTCAGGCCAATGAATTCAACGCCAACCAGTGGGTGGATGAAAAGGAAGTCCCGTACACGCACGATCCCGCCAAACCCTACAACTGGGTACGCGTACGCCTGTTGGGCGGTCGCTCGCTGTTCTGGGGTCGCCAGTCGTTCCGCATGAGCGACTGGGAATTCAAAGCGGCAGACGTCGATGGCACGGGTGACAACTGGCCCATCACCCACGCCGAGCTGGACCCCTTCTACTCCCGCGCTGAGGCCATCCTCCGTGTCTCCGGCCGCAAGGAAGGCAAGCCCCATTTCCCTGACGGCAATTTTCTCGATGCCGATTACGGCCCCGATTCCACCACTGTCACGAAGATCACCGAAATCGCCAACTCGCGGGGCATGCTGGTTTCGAAGATCCGCGCGGCCAATGGACGTAACGGTCTTGCCAGCTCCACGAACCTGCTGCTGCCCGAAGCCCTCGCGACCGGCAAACTACAGATCGTCCCCAACGCGATTGTCCGCGAAATCACGGTAGATAAAACCACCGGCCTCGCCAATGGCGCGAACTTCCTCGACCGCCATTCCCGTCAGGAATTGCACGTGAAAGCGCGCGTTGTTGTTCTCGCCGCCGGGTCGCTCGAAAGCACTCGCCTGATGCTGAATTCCGGGGTCGGGAATTCGAGCGGCGTGCTGGGTCGCTATGTCATGGACCAGTTCTATGGCGTGCAGGTGGTGGCCTCCGTTCCTGAGGCCCGTGGCGGCACTCCGCCCGAAGGCCTGATGGGCGGCACCGCTCTGCTGCCTCGTTTCCGCAACCTGAAGAAGGGCGAGAACCGCAACTTCATCAAGGGTTACGGCATGCTGATCGCTTCCGGTGGAGGAGCCCTTCCGGGGTACTTCAAAGAGTATGGCGAAGAACTGCAGAAGAAGCTCGATACGCACGCCGGCGCTTGTATGACGGCCTCCATTTACGGTGAACGCCTCCCCCGCTTCGAAAACCACGTCCGCATCAATAAGGCTGTGACCGACGCCTGGGGCATTCCCGTCCTGCACTTCGACGTGAAGGACGGCGCCAACGAATACAATATGGCGAAGGACGCTGCGGATACTGCCGAAGAGATGCTGAAGGCCGCCGGCTGGGAGATCCTCTCAAAGACCGACAAGTTCCATCCGCCCGGCTACAGCATTCACGAAGTCGGCAGTTGCCGCATGGGTGACAACCCAAAGACCAGTGTGCTCAATAAGTGGAACCAGAGTCATGACATGAAGAATTTGTTCGTGGTGGATGGCGGCTGCTTCGTCACCTGCGGCTGGCAGAACAGCACCCTCACCATCATGGCTCTTGCCATGCGTGCGTCAGAGTACCTGGCGGATCAAATGAAAGCGCGGGCGCTTTAGCGCAGGGCTGCTCAGGGGAATAGATAACTTTGCCGGTCAATATTAAGAACGACCAAACGGAGACCTTGACCGAAGCCCAACCCGGAATCCCGCTGGCATACGAACTGAACGAAATCGGTAAGCGCTGCGGGAACCGCCCATCGGTCTCCGGCCTGACTGCTGATGACATTCCGGGCTACGACCAGGCTGGCGTACTGACCAGGTGACCGTCGATACTTCGGCGATTTTGGTGATCCCTGCAGGACGGCAGAAGGGCGGCGGCCCGCGGCTTCTACTTCCTGACCCCGGAAACCGAACGCGGCGGGAAATTTCACGCGCGCAAACTCAGCGCCCGCACCGAAGACCCCGTTACCGGTTCAGCCGTCGGCTCCGCAATCGCCCGGCTCGTCAGCCGCAAACTGGTCCCTTCCGGGCAGCGGATCCTGATGGGACATGGTTCCGAAGTGCAGCGGCCCGGCGAATTGTATGTTTCCGCTGAAGCGGACGGTTCCGCGGCAACACATGTGAAGGTTGGAGGATACTGCATCAAGACCTGGACCGGTGTGCATACCGTTCCGGGCGCGTAAACCGGAACCCTTCGCCGTATTTGCCGTATAGTCAAATAAGAGGCATCCGGTGATGTTCACGGAAATCAAAGTTCGCGTGAGGTATTGGGGATTTCTATTGTTGAAACTGGTCGGCGCCGCCCTCGGCTCGGCCGTTGCCCTCTGGTTCGTCAATCTCTTCTGGGAACCACACACGCGCTGGTTCCACCTGAATCAGTACCAGTTCAGTTATGACCTGCTCTACACCACGCTCACCGGCGTCTGGTTTCTGTTCTCCTACGGTCTTTTTTACCTGGCTTTCTGGGACCAGCGCTATCGCTGCCGAACCTGCCTGCGCCGCTTGCGGATGCCGGTCGAAACCGGCTCCTGGAGCTATATGCTGCAACTCGGTCGCCCCCAGATGGAGTTCATCTGCGCCTACGGCCACGGCAAACTGAACGTGGAAGAACTGCAGATCTCCGGCAAGGTGCCCCCTTCATGGACCGAGCATGGGGATATCTGGAGCGAACTCTTCGCCACCAGCGAAGCCGGTCCAGACAAGGATTTGGATAGGAAACGGTGACCGAACGCCTTCCGCTTTGGCGAACAATTTCCGGTCTGGCAGTCCTCGGCAGCCTTGTGGCTGTGCTTCTGGCGCTGGTTCCGGTTTACATCGGGAACTTCCGCCTGACTCAGTTCCTGAAGTCAGTCGCTGCCGACAGCTCCGCGCCGGAACAACTCGTGCGCTCGGCGATAGTGAATCGCGCCCGGCAACTGGGCCTGCCGCTCCAGGCCGGAGACATTCAAATCAGCCACGATGGCGGAAAGCTACAGTTGTCAACGCGTTACAAAGTGCAGAAGGACCTGGGGCCCGCTCACATCGATCTACACTTTCATCCCGCATCCAGATAACCGTTATCCTGATTACATATGAAGGCCGCCGAAGACCGTCCGGCACGCAAATCCGACCGTACCATCCGGGTGCCCCGCAATGCCCTGCTGGTGCGTTTTTTCCTGCATCCGGTCGGCAAAACGTTGTTAGCGCTCGTGGCGCTTTCGGTCGTCGTCTTTGGCGGCGTCTTCATCCACTTTTACCTGCACTACGCCAGGCTCATTGACGAGCGTCTGCGCGGTGGCACTTACACCACCACCTCCCGCATCTATGCCGCCCCCGGAACCGTTGCCGTAGGGGATTCCACCACTCCCGGCGACCTCGCCGCAACGCTGCGGCACGCCGGTTACAACGAAAACCGCAATAATCCCATCGGCTATTACACGCTTCGGCAGGACTCCATCGATATCTTCCCGGGCGCGGAATCGTATTTCCAGCAGGACGCTTTTACCGTGAAGTTCGCCGCCGGCAAGGTGCACCGGATTGTGGCCCTCAGCGACAACACCGACCGTCCCCTGTATGAACTGGAACCCGAACTGGTCACCAATCTGCATGACCGCAATCGGGAAAAGCAGCGAGTTGTCCGCTATGACGATATTCCGGCCTCTTTGAAAAACGCCGTGCTTTCCGCCGAAGACAAGCGCTTCTTCTCGCACTCAGGCTTCGATCCCATCGGCATTGTCCGTTCTGCCTGGGTCGATATCAAACGTGGACGCAATGACCAGGGGGCGTCTACACTCACGATGCAACTGGCCCGCAACATGTTCCTCACGCTCGACCGGAACTGGCGTCGCAAAGCCGCGGAAATCATGATCACCATGCAGCTGGAGCAGAAACTGACGAAAGAGCAGATCTTCGAACTCTACTGCAACCAGATCGACCTCGGTTATCACGGCAGCTTCACCATCCGCGGCTTTGGCGAGGCATCTCAGGTGTACTTCGGGAAGGACATTAAGTCCCTGACGCTGGAGGAATCGGCCACGCTCGCGGGTCTGGCGCGCGGTGCCAGTTTCTACAACCCCTATCGCCACAGTGACCGCCTGCGCGACCGTCGCAACTGGATCCTGGGCATGATGCGGACGAACGGCTATGTCACGGATCGCGAATATGCCGTTGCCACCGAAAAGCCCCTGCGGGTGGTGAACGGATCAGCGGAATCGAGCGATGCGCCTTATTTCGTCGACCTGCTGAATGACGATCTTGACAAGCGCTTTCCCGGCCACGATTTCCAGGTGAATTCCGACCGTATCTACACCTCGCTTGATCTCAACCTGCAGCGCGCGGCCAACGAAGCTGTAACCGCCGGTATGAAACAGGTGGACGACCTGGTCCGCAAACAAAAACGCTTCAAGAACACAAAGTTCGTAGAGCCCCAGTGCGCACTCATCGCACTGAACCCGCACACCGGGGAAATCAAGGCGCTGGTGGGCGGACGGAATTACGGCGTCAGTCAGCTCAACCGCATCCTGGCGGAACGGCAGCCTGGCTCCATCTTCAAGCCTTTCGTTTATGCAGCAGCCCTGAATACTGCGGTAGCGGGCGGCACCACCACTCTCACTCCGGCTTCCATCGTGGTGGATGAGCCGACGACCTTCCTTTTTGATGGCCAGGAATACACTCCGCAGAACTTTGAACATGACTTCGAAGGCCCCATCACCCTGCGCACGGCGCTCGCGCGGTCACGCAACGTGGCCACCATCAAGGTGGCCGAAATGGTCGGCTACCGGACGGTGGTGAATCTGGCGCACAAGGCCGGCATCAGTGAAGACGTCAAGGCCACAC
Source organism: Bryobacterales bacterium (assembly GCA_038319515.1). Taxonomy (GTDB): domain Bacteria; phylum Acidobacteriota; class Terriglobia; order Bryobacterales; family Bryobacteraceae; genus BOG-234. The sequence continues at coordinate 2,278 of JBBQDH010000284.1, read as the reverse complement.
CTGCCATGGCGATCGGATCATACGTCGCCACGCCCATCGAAATGGCCGGGGCCTACACAGTGTTCGCCAACAAGGGCGTCCACGTAACGCCGACCCTGGTGTCACTCATCAAGGAACCGAACGGCAAGGTCTTGCTCGATCAGAAGCCCCAGACGAGGAATGTGCTCGACCCCAGAGTCAACTACCTGATGGTCAGCATGCTGGAAGAAGTGATGCGAACCGGTACCGCCGCCGGCGTACGTGGCCGGGGCTTTACCGTGCCCGCCGCAGGCAAGACAGGAACGTCTCACGATGGCTGGTTCGCGGGCTTCACCTCCGATCTGCTCTGTATCGTTTGGGTGGGATTCGACGACAACCGGCAACTGGAGCTCGAAGGCGCGAAATCCGCTCTGCCCATCTGGACCGACTTCATGAAGAGGGCGCTGCAATTCCGGCAGTACTCCAACGCGCGCGAGTTCCCGGCACCCGATGGAGTAGTCACCATCACCATCGACCCCCAGTCCGGCAAACCGGCTACCCCGAGTTGCCCAACGCAGAAGTCCGAAGTCTTTATCGCCGGCACTGAGCCGGTGGGGGCATGTACCCTGCACGGCAGCGGCAAACGCGAATTGACAGTTTCCAGCTGGGACGACACGGTGACGACCAGCAGGGAAGCTGCCTCCGGGTCCGGCGGTACGCCGCGGCGTGGAGGAGCCAACTCCGGCTCCGGCCCGGTCCCCTACCAGCGGCCCGACAACGAGAAGGCTGTCGATGAAGAGAAGAAGAAGGGCTTGTTCGGAAAGCTCAAGGGTGTTTTCAAATAGCGCCGGATGTTCTCAAATGCCCGGGGTGTTTTCACTTCGAAGATGTGTTGAAATAAGATCACTGAGTTGAGCCTTTAGGAGGCCACGATGGTTTCCGGTCGAATCTTTATCCTTTCGCTGTTTGTAGTAGCCGGCGCCGTCGGGCAGGTGCCTTCACGCGGCCTTGAAGCGAGCAACATCCCCCAGCGGCAACCGGAATCAGAGCCGGCGGCCAAACTCACGCAGGAACAGCGCGGTGATGTGTTCATGGCCCGAAAAATGTTCCGAGAGGCCATTGAGGCATACAAGGAAGCGCCTCCGAACCTGCCGATTGTGGCGAATAAGATCGGGATCGCCTACCACCAATTGGGCGATTTCGCGGCTGCGCGCAGGAACTATGAGCGCGCCATGAAGCTCGACAAAAAATACCCCGACGCTGTCAACAATTCGGGCACCGTGTTCTATGCCCAGAAGAACTACCGGTCAGCTATTTCCCGGTACCGCAAGGCGATTGACCTTTCCCCCGAATCCGCCTCCTTCTGGAGCAACCTGGGAACCGCCTATTATTCACGCGGTCGTTTCGAAGACATGGCGAAGGCGTATCAGAAAGCCCTCTCGCTCGACCCGAACATCTTCGAACACCGCGGCTCGGTGGGCACGGAACTGCAGGACCGCACCGTCGCCGACCGCGCACGGTATCACTTCGAGCTGGCGCGGATGTACGCCCAGGTCGGTAAGAACGAACTCGCCCTGCAGTACCTCCGCAGGGCTCTCGAAGAAGGCTTGAAAGACAAGAACAAGATGACCGATGCGCCGGAGTTCGCGCTGTTGCGGGAAACAGATGAATTCAAGCAGTTGCTGTTGCTGGAGCCGCGTGTTCTTTAGTCGGCAATCGGCGCTTCTGGTCGTGGCCCTCGGCGTTGCTCTGGGCCTGGCTTTGGGTGGAGCCGGCTGCGGGGAAAAAGCCGTCGGCCCGCCACCCCGCTACGCCGTCCTTCGGTTCGAAAACCTCTCCGGAGACGCTGCGCTTGAATGGACGGGCCGGGCCGCCAGCGAAGTGTTAACCCGGACTCTTTCCGGCGCACTCGATGGCCCGGTTCTGGCAAGAACAGCGCTCGCGCGGCTGAGTGGCGTGCTGGGTGCGCGCCCCGCTTCGGTCCCCGGCATCTCAACCGAGCGGACAACAGCCGAAGCCGCCGGAGCAACACACCTGATCGCGGGCTACATCGTGAAAGCCGGTGCCGGAGTGCGGATCAATGCCACCGATACGGACCTTGTCACCGGCAAAGTCGTTCGGACTTTCTCAGTTTCGGGTGAAAGCCCGCTGAAGGCACTTACCAACTTGTCCGCTGCATTTTCCCCGAAAGCAGGAAAACCGCAGACAACCAATGCAGAAGCACTCCGGCTCTATTGCATCAGCCGCGAGGAAACTGCCGACCGGGCACTGCCGGATCTGGAGAAAGCAGTCTCCGCGGACCCGAATTTCGGCGACGCAT
>JBBQDH010000283.1:0-7386 GCA_038319515.1 Bryobacterales bacterium | reverse complement strand
GTTACGGAGAATTGGTTATAGATGGTCGCGTCACCATTGGCGGCCAGGTTGAAACGGGCAGCAACGTCTTTTGGCAGAAGCCCGGAGGATGTGGCGACGGTGTTGCTGAAATCGCCCTCGCGCATGGCGTCAGTGGGGAGCAGAGTGTCCTGGGGGAGGAAGTCGCGGCGATAACGAGGTTCGACGGCGGCAAACCAGAAGGTCCTGTTGTGGCCGTTATAGATTTTGGGAATGACTACCGGACCTCCGGCCGCCAGCGAAAACTGGTTGTATTTCAGGGTAGGTTTGGGGCGATTCTGGCTGGCCGTGGTAAATGGCGCGGCACCGAAATAAGGGTTGCGGTTGTACCAAAGCGCGGTGCCGTTGAGATCGTTGGTGCCGGATTTGGTGGTGGCGCTGATGATGCCGCCGCCGGTCTGGCCATATTCGGCAGAAAATGCAGAGGTCTGCACACTGAACTCCTGTACAGTTTCCGGCGAGAAGCTCACCATGGCTCGGCCGAGGCTAACGCCGGTGTTGTTGACTCCATCCGCCAGAAAGTTCGTGCTGCCGGGGCGTCCGCCATTCACGCTGAGATTGAAACCCGGAACGGTGAGATTGGCGGCGAGGCCAGGGTCTTCACTGCCGGCATCGCCACTGACGCCGGGTTGCGTGAGAGCCAGATCCAATACGCTGCGGTTCACCAGTGGGATGTCCTGAATCTGGCGCTCATTGACTGTGGTACCGCTGGTGCCCGATTCGGTATTGATGAGCGAGGCGGTCGCCTCCACCGTCACCTGTGTGCTGACGTCGCCCGGGTGCAGATTCACGTCGAGGTTTACAACCGCTCCGGTATCTACCTTGACGCGATCAATCTCGGCTTTGCGGAAGCCGGGCGCTTCAACGGTCATCGAGTAAGTGACCGGATCGAGCGAGACCGCGCTGTAGGCACCGCCGGACGAACTCTTCAGCTTGATTGTTTGGCCTGTTCCCAGGTTGCGAAGGGTTACGTTCGCATTTGCCACCACCGAACCGGAAGTGTCAAAGATGGTGCCCGTGATGGTGCCGCGGTTCGTTTGAGCCTGGAGGGTGGCCACGAAGATCATGCCGAGGGCAATCAGTCTACTTCTCATTTGCGTACTGACCATCCTGTCACATCCGGATTGCGCCGCCAGAGCGATTATCAGCCGCGCCCAATTTGTGCGGCGCGCGTTGGTGGGATTCGGCGCACTCCAGGGACGGGGTGGTATTTCTGACGCTGATGGACGCGGATTTTGGAAGACGGAGGCTACCTTCGTTTCCACTTATCGGCGAGGGCGGAGAGTTTGTCGTCGAAGCGGGGTTCCTGCTTTGGTGGGGGTGGGGCCTGCGGACGGTTCGGCTTTTGGGCCGGGCCTTGCAGGGCTTTGATGGAGAGGGCTATTCGCTTGGTTTTGGAGTCGGCATTGAGGACGAGGACCTTGACGATCTGGCCGACTTTGACGGCTTCGGAGGGGTCTTTGATGTAGCGGTTGGAGAGTTCGCTGATGTGGACGAGGCCGTCCTGGTGGACACCTACGTCGACGAAGGCTCCGAACTTGGTGACGTTGGTGACGACGCCTTCGAGGGTCATGCCGGGCTTGACGTCGGCGAGATCCTTCACTTCGTCATTGAAGTGGGGGGCGACGAATTTGTCGCGGGGATCGCGGCCTGGTTTTTTGAGTTCTTCGAGGATGTCAGTGAGGGTGTAAGTGCCGACGCTGAGATCTTCCTTTTTGACCTGACCGAGGAGTTCGGGTTTCTGGATGAGATCTGAGACGGAGAGGCCTTTGGATTTCGCGATTTGTTCGACAACGGGATAAGACTCGGGGTGGACGGCGGTGGAATCGAGGGGGTTTTCGCCGCCGCGAATACGCAGGAAGCCGGCGGCCTGCTCGAAGGTCTTGGGACCGACTCCGGAGACTGCGTTGACCTGGACGCGCGACTTGAATTTGCCGTGGTCGTTGCGGTACTCCACTATTCTTTGCGCGGTGCGTTCACTGATGCCCGAGACGTAGCGCAGGAGCGCCCAGGATGCTGTGTTGAGATCGACACCGACGCGGTTGACGCAGCTTTCGATGGTGGCTTCGAGGGACTTCTGGAGCAGGCCCTGATCGACGTCGTGCTGGTACTGGCCGACGCCGATGGATTTGGGGTCGATCTTGACGAGTTCGGCGAGGGGGTCCTGTAAGCGGCGGGCGATGGAGATGGCTCCGCGGACGGTGAGATCGAGATCCGGAAATTCCTGGCGGGCGATATCGGAGGCGGAGTAGATGGAGGCTCCGGATTCGTTGACGGTGACGCTGAAGACCTGGTCGAGCGAGTGGGATTTGAAGAATTCGCGGACGAAGGAATCGGTCTCTCGGGAAGCGGTGCCGTTGCCAATGGCGATGGCGCGCACGTTGAACTTCTTCATGAGTTCGCTGAGGATGCGGGCGGAGCCGATGTGATCGTTCTTCGGCTGGTGCGGGTAGATGACGCTGTGATCGAGAAACTTGCCGGTTTCATCGACAACGGCGATTTTGCAGCCGGTGCGAATGCCGGGGTCGATGCCAAGGACGGCGAGTTGACCGGCGGGCGGGGAGAGGAGAAGGTTTTCGAGATTTTCGCGGAAGACTTTGATGGCTTCCAGGTCGGCGCGCTGCTTGAGTTCGAGACGGACTTCGGACTGGATGGAGAGGTTGAGGAGGCGTTTGTAGCAATCCTGGACGGCGAGTTCGAGTTGCGGGGTCCAGTCGCCGGGATGCCGGAGGACTTTGCTTTTGAGGTAGGCGAGGGGGCGTTCGGGTTCCAGGTCGATGTTGAAGTAGAGGATGTTTTCGGCCTCGCCGCGGCGGATGGCGAGCATGCGGTGGGAGGGGATTTTGGCTACCGGTTCGCGGTAGTCGTAGTACATTTTGAATTTTTCCTGCCCGTCTTTTTCCGGCTCGCCAATGGCCCCATCGACTTTACTGGAAACGATGACGGCTTCGGAGAACATCATCTGGCGGAGGGCTTTGCGGAAGTCGGCGTTTTCGCTGATCATTTCCGCGACGATGTGGCGGGCCCCTTCGAGGGCTTCTTCGGGGGTGGCGACGCCTTTTTCAGGGCTGACGAAGGTGGCGGCGAAGGCGGCGAGGGGGACGCTGCCGGGTTCCTGCGCCCAGAGGTGGAGGGCGAGGGGTTCGAGGCCTTTTTCACGAGCGATGATGGCTTTGGTGCGGCGCTTTGGTTTGTAGGGGAGGTAGAGGTCTTCGAGTTCGGTTTTGTCGAGAGTGGCGAGGACGCGGGCACGCAGGTCGTCGGTTAGTTTGCCCTGTTCCTGGATGGTGCGGAGGATGGTTTCGCGTCGGTCTTCGAGTTCGCGGAAATAGGCCAGATTCTCTTCGATGGAACGGATCTGCACTTCGTCCAGATTGCCGGTGACCTCCTTGCGGTAGCGGGCGATGAAGGGTACGGTGCCGCCTTCGTCGAGGAGTTCGATGGTGGCGACGAGGCCTTTCATCGGGACATTCAGGAGTTTGGCGATGTGCAGGAGAATTGCGGCGGATAAGGACTTTGGTTCAGGCATGCGGGGGGTGTGCTTCCATGGTACGGCGCGCGGGGCGGAGCTGACGAAGTACATTGCTATTTGTTTTCGCGCCGTCGCGTGTATATAGTGGAGCGCATGGTCCACGAGGACCGTTTTTTGGGGGGGGAGAGAACCATGCGCTTCCGCACTTCCATTGGGATGTTTCTGCTTTTGGCCAACGGTCTGATGGCCCAGAGTGATCGCGGCACCATTACGGGAACGGTTGCCGATCCCGGCAACGCCATTATTCAGAACGCGAAGATCAACGTCAAAAGCACGGAGACGGGTGCCAGGTACGACACGGTGACGACAGCGACCGGCAACTACACGATTCCGTCGCTGCCCTCGGGCAACTATGATTTGACGGTGGAAGCCCCGGGATTCACCCGGCACATTCAGACGGGCATCAATGTGCAGGTGGCGCAGACGGCGCGTATCGACGTGGTGATGAAGGTGGGGTCCACCAGTGAATCGGTCACGATCAATGCCGATGCGCCGTTGCTGAAGACGGAAAGCGCGGAGCAGAGCCAGACGATTGACGGCGACCGGATTAACTCGCTTCCATTGACGTCGGCGGCTGGTGGCGTGCGAAATCCGGTGGCGGGGGTGCTGCTGGCACCGGGCGTTTACTCGCCGAACCCGGGCAGTTTCACCATCCGGGTGAACGGCGGCATTAACAACACTTACAAGACGCTGATGGACGGGCAGGATATTACGACAAGCGGCAGCGACCCTTCGCACCTGAGCGAACTGCAACCCTCGGCGGACGCGCTGCAGGAAGTGGCGCTGCAATCGAGCAACTTCGCGGCGGAATTCGGGCAGGTGGCGGGCGGGCTGATTAATATCACGTCGCGCTCCGGAACGAACCGGTATCACGGGAGCGGGTACGAATTCTTCACGAATGAAGCACTGAACGCGGGTCGCCCGTACACGAATACGGGGAAAAACGGGATGCTGCTGCGCCCGCGGTCGCGCAATAACGATTTTGGTTTCACGGTTGGCGGGCCGTTGAGCATCCCGAAACTCTATAACGGGCGGGACCGGACGTTCTTCTTTTTCAATATGGAAGAGTACCGGACGACATCAACGGGGTCGGGTCTGACGACGGTTCCCACCACGGCGTATCGCAACGGTGATTTCAGCAAGGTGTTGACGGGCAAGACGCTGACCGACCCCTCCGGACGGCTGATTCCGGAAGGCGCGATCTTCGACCCGTCGACGGACCGCACGGTGAACAGCCAGGTGATCCGCGACCAGTTCCCGGGCAACGTGATTCCGCCAAGCCGGTTCGACCCGGTGGCGGTAAAGATCCAGGCGCTGTTCCCTGCGGTGAGCAGCGGGGGAAACACCAACAACCTGGTGATTGGCGACGCACTGCAGCGCCAGACTTACATTCCGAGCCTGAAAGTGGATCACTTTCTGAGCTCGAATATCAAGCTTTCGGCCTATGTGGCCGATTTCTGGCAGGACGTGCCCAAGAGCGGCGCGGACGGGCTGCCTTATCCGCTTTCTTCGGGCCGCAACTTTGTGGACCGCACGCCGACGTTCCGGCTAAACGTGGACTACACGGTGACGCCGACTTTCCTTGTCCACCTGGGAGTTGGTGAGGTGCGGTACGACCATATCGATTCCGCGCCGGACAGCGTGCTGAGTTATGACTCGGTGAAGTTGTTGGGCTTGACCGGCAGCAGCACGAGCCCGGCCGGGTTCCCGAGGCTGGTGAGCCTGAGCCATGCGCAGGGCGGCGTCTCCGCGACGCTGGGGCCGGTGAATGCGAACAACTATTACAACGACAAGCCAACCATCGTGGGGAGCGCCACGCTGATTCGGGGCAATCACACCTACAAGACGGGCGTGGAATGGCGTAAAGATATCTGGGAAGACATCAACACGCGGGGTGCTCAGGGTGTTTATAACTTCAGCGCTGCGCAAACAGCGCTGCCGTACCTGCAATCGACGAACGTGGGTGGCGGCTCAATCGGCTTCCCGTATGCCAGCTTCCTGCTGGGACAGGTGGATAATGCCAGCGCCTCAAACAAGCAGGATCCGCAGATCCGGAAATCGGCGTTTGGCACTTACCTGCAGGATACCTGGAAAGTAACGCGGAAACTGACGCTGGACTACGGGCTGCGCTGGGACTATGAGACCGGCTGGAAAGAACTGCACAACCGGACCAGCATCTTTGGGCCCTCTGTGGTGAACCCGGCGGCGGGCGGGCGGTTGGGCGGCACGCAGTATGAGGGTTCCGGCCCGGGAGCGCATTGCAACTGCAGCTTCGCAAAGAACTATCTGTATGCGTTCGGACCGCGGCTGGGCGCGGCGTATCAGTTGAATTCGAAGACGGTGATTCGTGCCGGATGGGGTTTGGTGTATGGCCGCACGGCGGACGCGCGGTACATCACGAACACGGCGCTGATCGGGGTTGGCTACAACACGCTGACCTTCACGAATTCGTTCGGGCAGGCGGCGGCGACCTTGCAGAAAGGTCTGCAGTACAACCCGGCGGATCTCTATGCGGCTAATTTTGCGCCGGATATCCGGCCTTTGCCGGGGCAAATTAATTCGCCGCCATTCTACGTGGATCCGTCTTCGGGGCGGCCTTCGCGTGTGAACCAGTGGAACATCTCACTACAGCGCGAGATCACGAAGGATCTTGTGGTGGAAGCGGCTTACGTGGGGAACCGCGGAGCGTGGCTGCAGGGGGACCGGCTGCAGGACTGGAACGGGAACACAGCGGGGCGTTTGCAGGCGGCGGGCTTCGACGTGAACAGTGCTGCGGACCGCACGGTGCTGACTTCGGCATGGAACTCAGCGGCGGCGGTGGCGCGGGGTGTGAAGGCTCCTTATGCGAACTACCCGGGCGGGCTGACGGTGGCGCAGTCACTGCGGCCGTATCCGCAGTTCGGCAACATTACGTCTATCTGGACGGCACTGGGGAACAGCTGGTATGACGCGCTGCAGGCGAAAGCGACGAAGCGCTTTTCGCACGGGTTCGATGCCACGGGATCGTTCACGTGGCAGAAGGAGACCTCGCTGGGGCTGGACGCCAATAACGACGTCTTCAACAGGGTGCAGAACAGGTACATCTCGTCTTCGTCGCAGCCGCTGGTGCTGGTGATTGCGTTGAACTACAAGACGCCTGCTTTCACGAACAACAGGCTGGTGCGCTCTGTGGCGAGGGACTGGACTGTTGCAACGGTGGTGCGGTATTCGAGTGGGCTGCCGATCCAGACGCCGCTGGCGCAGAACAATCTGAACAGCCTGCTGTTCCGCAACAACGGGCAGTCGTTTGCGAACCGCGTGCCCGGTCAGAATCTGTTCACGAAGGATCTGAACTGCCACTGCATTGATCCGAATAAGGACTTTGTGCTGAACGCGGCAGCATGGACGGACCCGGCTGCGGGGCAGTGGGGCACGTCGGCCGCTTACTACAACGATTTCCGACAGCAGCGCCGGCCGGCAGAGCAGATCGGGATCGGGAGAATTTTTCAGATCCGGGAAGGGATGACGTTCCAGATTCGGGCGGAGTTCTATAACGTGTTCAACCGAACGGAAATGAACAACCCGACCTCGACGAACGCGCTGCAGACCAGGGCCGTCAATGCACAGGGAGTGCCAACGGCGGGCTATGGATACATTAACTCCGGCTCGCTGTTCAGCGCGCCGCGCAACGGACAGCTGATCGCACGTTTCCAGTTTTGATTGATGCTGCTTATGTTCCTGCGGCGATCTGAATCCGGAAGCATTGACGGAGTTTAAAAGGGGAAGAGATGAAATTTGAAATCGTTGTTTCCAAAATCGCTGTGGCAATGCTGCTTCTTAGCGGCGTCGCGTTCGGC
>JBBQDH010000282.1:0-7637 GCA_038319515.1 Bryobacterales bacterium | reverse complement strand
AGGAGCAGAAGTTTCTTCCCGTCAGGGGTCCATTTCGCGCCGCTCGAAATGAGGAAATCGTCTGAGGTGATCATGGTTTCCGCGCCGGTATCGAGGTTTTTCACGAACACATGTGCGCGGGCCAGGCTGTCCTGCTTTGTATAGCTCAGCCATTTCGCATCGGGCGAGAATTGCGGGGTGACGATGATGGAAGCGTCACTGGTCGCCACGATGTCGGTCTTGCCGCTATCCACGTCCACGCGGCGCAGTTTGTGGTCGGAACCCGACCAGAGGAGAGATGCTGAATCCGGTGCCCAGGTGAGGCCGGTCTTATCGCAATCGGCGTCGCTGATCTTCTTCGGAGTCTTGCCCAGCTCATCGGAAAGCCAGACTTCCTGGCGACCGGTGCGGTCTGAGACGAAGGCGATCCATTTGCCGTTGGGCGCCCAGCGCGGGTCCTGTTCGCGCCAGAAGGTTTCGGTGACGCGTTGCACTTCGCCCTTATCGGTGGCGGCGGTGAAGAGTTCGCCATGTGAGATGAGCGCCACGCGTTTATTGGAGGGCGAGAGATCGAAAGAGTCGGCCTCACTGCGAATGGTGCGCAGGCGCGTTTCGGTTTCCTTATCGTCAGACTTCACGTTCACGCGGATTTCGGTGCTCTTGCCAGTTGCGGTATCAAGCTTCCAGAGGCCGAAGTTTTCTTCGTACACGATGGTGCGGCCGTCCGCGGAAATGCCGGGGAAATACAGATTGCCGCTGGTGTGGTGCGTGACCTGGACGGGCGCGCCACCTTTTTCGGAAATCTTCCAGATATTGTTGGCGCTCTTCATCACTTCCGCGCCGGCGTACTTCACATTCTTCTCATCGGCGATACGGTCTGAGACGAAGTAGATATCGCCATTGCGCCCGTACATGGGCCAGAGGTAATTGCCCTTATATTCGGAGTCGCCGAGTTTGGCGTATGTCTTTGCCGCCACATCCATCACCCAAAGATCGGCGGCGTAGGAGCCGCGATAATGCTGGCGTGACCAGACGGCGGGGTGGCGCGTGAAAGCCAGCTTCGAGGCATCGGCAGAGTAGCTGGCGGAAGAGCCCCAGTCAGTGGGGAGAGGCGTTTCGATGCCTCCTTCCGCGGACACCTGCCAGAGCGTTGCAACGCTGGGGAACGCGCCGTTGCCGCGTACGGAACTGAAGAGGATCTGTTTGCTGTCGGGCGTCCAGCCAACCACGTTGTCCGGCGCGGTGTGCCAGGTGAGTTGGCGCGCCTTGCCGCCTTCCGCAGGGATGACGTAGACATCGTAATTGCCGTCGCGGTTGGAGGAGAAAGCGATCCACTTGCCGTCCGGAGAGAAGCGCGGATACATGTCGCGCGCTTTGTTATCGGTAAGGCGCTGCGGGCTGGAGCCGTCTTCATTGGCAGTCCAGATATCGCCCAGGTAACCGAAGGCGACTTTGCCTTTGTTGAAGGAGGGGTGGAGGAGCAGACGGACCTGCGCGGTGGCGAAAACAGGGACCAGGACGAGCGCGGCGGCGAGAAGTTTTCGGTGAAGCATAGTTCATCGAATGTTAGCGCGGAATTATGTGTTGACAAGACCCGGGGCGTCATGTTAATTTTTACGCAGGTTGCTTAATTCTACGCAGGTCGATTCGGGGCTCAGTCGCAGGGAGCGGCAGATCATGGATGTGCTGTTCGCAATGGGGCGCGCCACGGGGCCTGAAATTCAGGAACGGTTGCCAGGTGAGCCGAGCTACTCCGCGGTGCGGACCATTCTGAGGGTGCTGGAGCGCAAGGGCCATATCCGGCATGTGGAGGAGGGGCTGCGCTACGTCTACATGCCTGCTGTGGAGAAGGAGACGGCGAAGCAATCGGCGATTCAGCGGCTGATTTCGACATTCTTCGACGGGTCGGCGAAGGCTGCTGCGGCGGCGCTGCTGGATCCGGCGGATTCGGCATTAAGCGATGACGATCTGAAAGAACTGGAAAGTATGATTCGGCGGGCGCGGAAGGAGAAGAAGCCATGATTGCGCTGCTTTTGAAGGTCACGCTATTGATGTCACTGGCGATGCCGGCGACTGCACTGATGCGGAGGGCCACAGCGGCAATGCGGCATCTGATTTGCGCACTGGCGCTGGCGGGTGCATTGCTGCTGCCCCTGACGCTGCTGTATGTCCCCCACGCGATTGCCGTGCAACTGCCGGTGGTATTCCGGGTGGGCGCATCCGCGCCGGCATCGGGTTCAGGCTGGAGCAGGATGCCGCTGTGGGCGCTGGGCACGGTGTTATTGCTGGCACGCCTGGCGATCGGGTACCGGCGAGTTGTGCGGCTGCGGCGCGGTGCAGACCCTACCCTGGAATCAGCGCCTGTTTTCGTGGCCGATGTTTCGGTGCCGATGGTTTGCGGCTTACTGCGTCCCATGGTTTTACTGCCGCGGGAGTCAGATGCATGGCCTTTGAATCAAAGGGCAGCGGCGGTGCGGCATGAAATGGCCCATGTGGCCCGCAGAGATCTCTGGACGAGCCTGATGGCGGAGGTGGCGTGCGCGGTTTACTGGTTCCATCCGCTGGTTTGGCTGGTAACACGGCAGTTGCGTCATGAGCAGGAAATGGCTTGTGACGATGCAGTTCTCTCCGCCGGTTTTGAACCGGCCAATTATGCGGAAGCGCTGATCGCGACTGCACGAACAATCACTTCAACCTCACTAATCGGATGTCATATGATGACTCATCAAACGCTGAAGGAAAGAATCGCGCGACTGCTGGATGGCGGGCTGCCGCGCACCACATCGAAAATGGCAATGCGTTTCGCGGCATTGGCCGGCCTGGCGGCAATGGGCGCGGTCGGGCTGATGTATGCGCAGCAGGAACCGGAGAAAGTGCTGAAAATGGGTCCGGGTATTTCGGCCCCGAAGCTGATCTTCAAAGTGGAACCGCAATATACGGATGAAGCCCACGATGCGAAGATCCAGGGGACTGTGCTGCTTTCCCTGGTGGTGGGTAGTGACGGCGTCGCGCACGACATTAACGTCGTCAGCACTCCTGATGCGGGGCTGGGTGTGAAAGCTGCGGAAGCCGTGCTGCAGTGGAAGTTCCAGCCGGCCACGAAGGACGGCGAAGCAGTCGCGGTCCAGGCGAAGATTGAGGTCAACTTTAAACTAAAGTAGTTACCTGGTGGTATAGAAGTCCCACATGATGCGCCATGTGACACTCTTGCCGGGCGCGGCATTCACACGAAGATAAGCTTCGGGACAGGCCGTTGGACGGATGGACCAGTAGACCATTCGCGACAACGGCCTGTCTGCCGTTTGACGCACGCCCGCGCCGGTGCGGCTGTTCTCCATGCGGATGTCGTAATCCTTCACGTCACCGCCGAAGCCCGTCAGGCTGTTGTAGGCTGTCTCGCCTTTGCTTAACTCCTTGAGATAGGTCAGTACCTTCCCTTTAAGTTCCACCAGACCGGGGTTCCAGGCGCGTTCGGCTTTGGGCTCGAAGGCAAACTTCACAGAGAGATCCGCACTGGTGGGCTGCTTGTCCAGCATGTAGAAATTGTGGTCGTAAGCTTCCGTCATGATGGGCTTCGCACCGGTGTTCTTCAGGCGGTGTTCGATGACCAGCTGCGGCTTACCTTTCACCAGGCGAACGGTCTTCGTATAGATGTAGCCGTAGCCGGATTTCGCATCGCTGATGACGTGCGTGAATTCAACGCGGTCGGCATGGGCCTTCACTGTCCACTTGCCGGAGTCCACAATTTCGTAGGTCTTGAAGTGGTCATACTTCGCTTCCTGCGGCTTGCGGAGCATGCCGACGCCGATCTTCAGGAAGCTGCCACCGACCGGGGCTTCAGCATAGCCGGGGGCTTCCAGATCGCTGAACTCTTCCACCGGGCCCATGATGGCGTCGTGCAGTTTGGGGTCGTACGGGCGGTCGTTCCATTCGCCGAAGTATTGATGGCCTTTGAATTCAAGGCTGGGCATCTGGCCGGACCAGTCGAAGCGCGTGGCCCGGTAGTAGCCTTTTTCGGCGTCGGGCAGATAGAGCCTTGCTTTGATCAGACCGTTGGTGATGTCGGCTTGCGGGAAGTCAGCGGCGCTCAGCAGGGCGACTGAGCCCATGGCTGCCAGAATAAGTGTTTTCATCTACAGGTCCGAAAGGTAACCGAGTTTGCCGTTGCTGTCGCCGAGCGATTCCACGGGTACGCCCATGCGATCCATCATCGCGACGAAGAGGTTAGCCATGGGCGTTTCATTGGCGAAGCGCACGAAGCGGCCGGGCTTGAGCGTGCCGTTGCCTCCGCCGGCGAGGACGAGCGGAAGGTTGGCGTGGTCATGCGCGTTGCCGTCGCTGAAGCCGCTGCCGTAGGTAAGCATGACGTGGTCGAGCAGTGTGCCGTCGCCATCGGGAATGCTGCGGAGCTTGCCCAGCGCATAGGCCAGTTGCTTCATGTGGAACATGTTGATCTGGGTGACCTTCTCGATTTTTTCCTTGTCGCCCTGGTGATGCGTGAGCCCGTGGTGGGCTTCCGGAATGCCGATTTCGGGATAGGCGCGAGGGCTTTGTTCGAGAGCCAGCAGCACGGTCACAACGCGCGTGGCGTCGGTCTGAAATGCCAGCGCCATCAGATCGAACATGAGACGGGCATGCTCAGAAAATTCGGTCGGAATGCTGGAGGGCGGGGCGTCGAGAGATGGCTTCGGCGTCGAGGTGCGTTCGGCCGTTTCAATGCGTCTTTCCACGTCGCGCACAGAGGCAAGATACTCATCCAGTTTGCGCTTGTCAGCGCCACCGAGCGTGGAGCTGAGCCGCCGGGCGTCGCCGGTGACGACGTCCAGAATGCTCTTCTGGTAGCGCGCTTCACGCGGGGTATCCTGCGCTGCGAAGAGCCGATCAAACACGGCGCGGGGCCTTATTTCCGCCGGATTTGGCGAATTCGGCGTGCGCCAGGAGATGCTGTTGCTATAGGCGCAGCTGTAGCCGTTATCGCAACTGCCGCCCTGCACGCCCTCTTCGCAGCCCAGTTCCAGCGACGCAAAACGTGTCTTACCCGCCAGGCGTTGCGCCATGATCTGGTCGACCGAGATGCCGGCCTGCAGATCTTTGCCGTTCGTCTTTTTCGGATGGACGCAGGTGAGGTAGTTCGCGCCTGCGCGGCCATGGTCCCCGGGTCCGTCCCCCAGGGCGCGGCCTGCATTTTGCGTCAGACCGCCGATCATCATCACGTCGTTACGGAACGGTGCGAGTGCCTGCGAGACGCGTGGCAGCGTGGCGGGAATCGGCGTCGCACCAGGCGTCGTCGGCAAGCCTGCCGGCAGCCACTGGTCCATGATGATGCCGTTCGGCACGTAGAGAAACGCGCTGCGGCACGGGGCACTGGTGACAGCGGCGCGGGAGAACGCCGGGATCATGGCATCGAGCAATGGCAGGGCGAGTGCCGTGCCAAAGCCCTTCAGGAGCGTTCTGCGATCAATGGATTTACCGGGCATTTTTCAACTCCCTGACGATGTCATTTACCAGAATAGAGAATTTGTAATCGTTACGCGCAAGGTCTTTCAGGATGCCGTCGACGGTCGGGCGGTCAGAGGGTTCGATGCCGCGTCCCAGGGCGTAGGTGAGCATCTTTTCCGTCACGTTGCGGGCGAAGAGATCGGGCTGGGCGCGCAGGATCTTCTTCAATTCGCCGGGTCCGTTGAAGGTAGCTCCGCCTGGCAGCGTGCCGGAACTGTCAATAGGGAATTGGCCGTCCTGATCGCGCCAGGCCCCGGAGGCATCGTAGTTTTCGAGCGCGAAGCCCAGCGGGTCCATCTGGTTGTGGCAGACGGCGCAGGCCGGGTTGGCGCGATGCTCTTCGAGGCGCTTGCGCAGGGACACGGTGCTGCCCAAGCGTCTCTCATCAAGTGCCGGAACATCGGGCGGCGGAGGTGGTGGTGGCGTACCAAGCAGATTTTCCAGAACCCACTTGCCGCGAAGCACCGGCGAGGTGCGGGTGGCGTAAGAGGACTGCGTCAGGATCGCGCCGTGCGTGAGTACACCGCCGCGCTTCACACCATCGAGTTCCACGCGCCGGAAGTCTTCGCCGGTGATGCCGGGAATGCCGTAGTAGAGGGCCAGGGGACCGTTCACAAAAGTGAATTTTCCATCCAGGAAATCGAGCACGCTGCGGTCTTCACGCATGATGGCGCGGGTGAAGAGCGTTGTCTCGCGCCGCATGGCATCCAGCAGTTCATCGTCGACGAACGGAAAGTGCACGGGGTCAGGCTTTCGCTTGTCGAGCTGCCGCAGGCCAAGCCATTGACCGGCGAAATTCTCAATGAGATTGTCCGCTCTGGCGTCAGCCATCATACGGCGCGTCTGGGCTTCCAACACACCGGGTTTGCGCAGCCGCTGTTCATCGGCCATGCGCAGCAGTTCTTCATCCGGCGTGGTACTCCAGAGAAAGTAGGAGAGGCGACTGGCGACGTCATAATCGGTCAGCGTGTGGCGCTCCACGCGGAACAGAAAATTGGGCGACATCAGGATGGCCTGCAGCGCTACGCGAACGCCTTCATCGAACGATTCCGAATCCTTGCGGACCATGGTGGCGAGGCTGGTGAGGCTGTCGAGTTCCTGCTTCGAAGGCGGTCGGCGATAGGCCCGCCGCGCTGTCGTTTCGAGAATCTTTCGTGCGCACTCCGGAGTCTTGTCACTGCACACGTACAACCGCTTGCGGCTCGCGGGAACCGAGGCTACGGGATTGAACGGACCAACGATATCGAAGTAGTCGATGAAGAGCTTGCGGCGACCGTCCAGGTTGACGTTTTGGCGTGGATTTTCGAGCGCGGCGAATTCCGGATAGGACGCGCGGAAGGAGTGTTCGCCGGCCGTCAGATGTACCTTTACGACGGCTTCGCCGTGAGCGTATGCGAAATCAATATTGCCTTCCACGGTCTCGCTGTACACAGGCTTGCCGTCCACCGTCATGATCATTTTCACGGGTGGGTCGGAGATGCGGTTGAGCTCTTTCAGCTCGGCTTTTTCGTCTTCGCTCAGACCACGCCTGAGACTGAGTTCTTTCTGGCGAGGGGTGTTGCGGTCGCGCGGGCGATAGTTGGCCACGCGCATGTGGAATTCATAGTCGCCCTCCACCGGGAAGTTCCAGGTGCTCCAAAGCGCGCCGCGGTAAGAGAATGGCAGTGCATTCGAAGTGGGGTCGTCCTGCAGCTTCTTGCCGAGGAACCGGATGAGTTTTGAAGGCTTCGGCGGAACCGTTTCACCGTAGACCGCAATGCGTGAAAGGTTGCGCGCAGCGGCGGTGTACTTTTCCATCAGTAACGGAGACACGCTGAGGACGTCGCCAATGTTGTCGAAACCATAGCCTGCGTCATCCAGCGGAAATTCATCCGCGGGATGCAGCGCCACGCCCAGCAGATCGCGAACAGTGTTGTTGTACTCCGCACGATTCAGGCGGTGGGCGGTAACGTGCGCGGTGGAAGCGGCGTGCGGGTAGTTCTTTTCGATCCAGGCGGTGAATTCGGCCACTTCACTTTTCGTCGGCACAATTGAACCAGCGGGTGGCATGCGACCGGTGCTGACCTTATCCAGCATCCTGTCCCACACCGCTGCGGAATCGGGCGGTTGGTCGAGGCTCAGGTTCGCGATCTTGAGCTTACTGTTGTGGCACGAGACAC
>JBBQDH010000281.1:0-7646 GCA_038319515.1 Bryobacterales bacterium | reverse complement strand
TTCCCATGCGAGCCGATGGCCATCAAACTGCTTGTGCCTAAGCGAAACTTGAGGGCCGCCCAAAGCCGTTATGGCTGAGAAGGTTAGAGGAAACCACCGTAAACCGCCCAATATCAACAACTCTGCTTGTCACGGCGGTCGCTTCGATCCTCGATTACGCAACTTTGCGGTACTTGCAGCCCTATGGCCGAGGCAGTGCGCCGATATAGGATGCCGATCCGCCAGGTGGGGGGGATTCTTGCCGGCACGACTGGTTGATCAGGGCCGGTGCAGCAGCATCGTCGAAGCGTTGCGGGATTAGCGCTACTAACGGGAGTGAATGTGCGTTCTATGTCTAAATCTAAAACTGCCCAGCTAACCAAGGCGACGAAAGCCGTGAGTCGGGTTCAAACTCTTAAGTGCCCCACCGGCATCAAGGGCTTTGATCAGCTTACAGAAGGGGGGCTCCCGAAACACCGAACCACCTTACTCACCGGCAGTGCGGGCTCCGGAAAGACTCTTTTCGGTATTGATTTCCTTGTCGAGGGCGCGATCAAATACAACGAGCCTGGTATCTTCATGTCGTTTGAGGAGACCGAAGAAGAACTATACGAAGATGTGGCATCTCTCAACCTGGATTTGCGCGGACTCGTTTCGCAAAAAAAAATTCACGTTGAGCATGTTATTCTCGAGCGAAAAGACATTCAGCAGAGCGATTTCAATCTCGAAGGAATCTTCATTCGCCTGGAACATGCTATCGACTCCATTGGAGCCAAACGCGTTGTTCTGGATTCTATTGAGTCTCTGTTCGCGGGCCTGACGGATCCGGGTATTGTACGGGTAGAAATCAAGCGCCTCTTTCGATGGCTCAAGGCCCGCAAAGTTACGGCGATCATTACCGCGGAGCCGGGAGTCGGTTCTTACACCCGCCATGGTCTGGAAGAGTACATTTCAGACTGCCTGATCTTTCTTGACAACAGAGTTAGTGAACAACTTTCCATCCGCAGAATCCGTGTTATTAAGTACCGCGGATCCAATCACGGCACAAACGAATATCCCTTCGTAATCGACACAGATGGTCTGTCAGTAATCCCCATCACGGCAGCAGGCCTCGATCACCCGGGCTCAGCCGAAAGGGTATCGACCGGAATTCCTTCCCTGAATAAAATGTTCATGGGCGGAGGCTACACCAGAGGCAGTACGGTACTTGTTTCGGGAACCGCGGGGACGGGAAAAACAAGCCTCGCGGCAGCGTTCGCCATTGAAAGGTGTAAGCGGGGAGAGCGGTGTCTCTTCCTTTCTTATGAAGAGTCTTCGGGACAGCTCGTCCAGAACATGACTTCCATAGGACTGAATTGTGCGCCCCTGATAAAGAAAGGGCTCCTGAAGATAGTGTCGACGAGGCCGTCGGCTTTTGGCCTGGAGATGCATTTACTGGACTTGTACAAGATTATTGCGGAGTTCAAGCCTCACGCAGTAGTCATAGATCCTTTGACAAGTCTTCTTGGCGAAGGGAGCCAGCGTGAAATTCAATCGATGGTTACCCGCATGATTGACATCCTGAAATCCAGCAGCGTAACCGGCTTTTTTACAAGTCTTGTTTCTTCCACCGCCCAGAACTATACCAGCGGCGAGGTCGGGGTCTCATCTCTGATTGATACCTGGATTGTCGTCAGGGAACTGGAAGAAAATGCGGGCAAACGTCGCATCCGCGGACTTTACATTGTGAAGTCCCGCGGTATGGATCATAGCAGTGATGTCCATAAATTGATCCTGGGCAACAACGGAATTGACATCGTGCCGATGGATGCTGCCGAAGCCGTCTCTCAGACAAGTAGTGCCGGTAAAAGTAACCCCGCGAGATTAAGAAACGAGCCGCGGATGTAATTAGCCGGCGGGCGACAGTAAAGCCTGGTCGATCCTATGGAAAAAATACATCCTGCGTTTATCATCGGCATTGGCGGCTCAGCCGGTGGCCTTAGCGCATACAAGGCGTTTCTGGATGCACTGCCGTCCACAACCGGTAACGCTTACGTCATCATTTCTCATCTCTTGCCCACTGCCTCCAGCCGGCTGGCGGACATTCTGTCGCGCCACACGAAAATGGAGGTGATGGTGGCTTGCATGGCGATGCCGATCCTGGCGAACCACGTCTACGTGAGCCCCCCGAACACGGATCTTCTGATTGATGGCGGCACCTTTAAGGTCGTTTCCCCGCGCACTACGAGGAAGCCGATAGATTTGTTTTTGATTTCCCTCGCAGACGCAGTGGGGAAACGTGCCGTCGGCATTGTCTTCTCCGGATATGATGGCGACGGCACCGAGGGTTGCAGGCACATCAAGGAGAACGGAGGAACCACCTTCGCTCAGGACATGTCTGCCGAAGTAGACGGCATGCCGCTGAGTGCTCAGGCGTCAGGCTATGTTGATTTCGTGCTGCCGCCCGGTAAGATTCCAGCTGCACTGCAAAGGCTGGGGAGGGCCATCGCAACCAGGATTGACGGGTTCGATCCGAGGAGGTTCCTGTCCACCATCGGCGAGGGCCGAAAAATCGTGCAGGTTCGAAAGAAAGAAATCATTTACTCTCAGGGCGAGGCGTGTGATGCAGTGTTTTACATCCAAAAGGGCACGGTAAGACTCTCCGTCCTCTCGAACGAAGGCAAGGAAGCCACCATCGGCTTGATGACTCCGGGCGACTTCTTCGGGGAAGGTTGCCTTGCAGGACAGATCCTGCGCATGGGAGGTGCAAACGCAATGACAGATTGCGAACTCATGCGAATCGACAAGAAGGCAATGATGCTTGCGCTCGGTCGCGAGAGAAAGCTGTCTGACGTATTCACAAAATATTTACTGGCTCGAAACATTCGATTTGAAGCGGATCTGGTTGACCACATCTTCAATTCCAGTGAGAAGAGGCTGGCCAGAATTCTCCTCTTGCTTTCGCACTTTGGTAAGGAGGGCACGCCCGAAGTTGTCGTCCCCAGGATTAGTCAGGAAACCCTCGCGGAGATGGTAGGCACAACCCGGTCGCGGGTCAGCCACTTCATGAACAAATTCAGGACACTGGGGTTCATTGATTACGACGATGGCGGGCTGACGATCCATAGTTCCCTTCTCAGTGTTATTCTGCTCGACCGACTTGACTAAAGGATTTTCAGCGCCTGGAGAGGAGGCGGGTCACCGGGGGTGCCTGCATTCCGGGTGCAGGCGTTTTGCGACTCGCTGCCGACACTCTGCTGAGCAGCGACAGCTCCAGGCGCGGGCCGATGCTCACGGCTTTCGCCTGGTTCCGACAGAGCAAGCCACCGGCATAAACGCTCCGCGCACGCACTTTCAGGTGAGATTTTCGTGGCATTGCCGGGCCATTTGGGCAGGCGAAGCCGCCTGTCGCACCTTGCCGACCTCTCAGACCCTACGGGAGAATGCCGCCCAATACGTCGTCGAGCAGGCTTTCATCACTCGAAACCGCAACCCCTGGCTCATCGGGATCTTCCCGGTAGTCAGTGTGCCATTCAGTGCTTTCGAGTTGCACCTGCTCGCCCGGATGCAGGCGTCGGATGTCCCATTCGGTGATCCAGCGCCGAATGTAGGCACGCAGCGAGGTGGTTTGTTCGCGGCGAACAAGCGAAGTGACCGGCGGCTCCCAGCCGAACGCCTGGGCATAGAGCAGGCGGACCCGGGCGCGGGTTTCCTCAAGCGCATTCAGGTCGGGTCTGCGGAGCGGCATGCCTCGCTCGGCCAGCACGCGCATTCCTGCTACGGCCATTCGTAAATCATCACCGGAGAATACCGCGCGCCCCTCCATCAGGAGTGGAACGCGGTTGAGGTCGTCTTTTTCTTCCAGAATCGCCTGGGCAAAGTCGTCGGTGATGGCGAACACCGGCAGCATGGACAGACCTGTCTCCCCGGCGTGCTTCATGAGTTGTGCAATCTCGATGTAAGATTTCGCGCGCTGCATCAGGCTGTAGCTTCCGATGAGTTCCACCTCGTCTATCAGCAAGAGCCAGCCGGAGTAGCCGGCCGCGCGCATCAGGCGGGCTGCGAAGCGAAACCGTTGCGTGGCGAAGGCGCGTGGCCTTGCGGACCCCCCGGCCCAGGGCTCGCTGATCTGGCGCAATCGGGAACGTACTTCGGTGACGGCGAGTTTGCCGCCGGCCCAGAACCGAATCAGGTGATCGCGAAATTCATGGTCCGTTTGGAAGCGCTCGAACAGAAGGAGAGAGGCTGGAAAAACGGGGTCAAGCGCGGCGGCCGAACTGTTTGCCCAGCGCTCAAAGTCCCGCCAGGATTGAGAATTGAACACGATTTGACCGGCAATTTCGCCAAATGCAGGGCCTGTGCGTCCAGGCAGAATGATATTGTCCGCCGCCCCCTGGAACAGTTTGACCGGGTCATGAAGCGGAGTCTCCTTATTCACATAGACACGGCTGACCACGAACCTGCGCTCCAGCGCGATTTCACCAAGATAGCCAAGGCAATGCGACTTACCCGTTCCAAAATCGCCCCGAATGAGCAGTCCGTCCGCGGCGTGGCCATCCGCAACTTCATCCAGCTGAGAGTTGAGCGCCGCTTCCACGCGGGGCTGATCGCACCCCAATGCGCGGATGCCGGCGGAGTTCGGTACACCTGCCCGCAGCGCTTCAATGGCAGTGCGGGCCGAAAAACGCACCTCGCGATCAGTCATCAGACCTCTCCTAACCGCACCAGCGGAGCCAGCAGGTTCTGGACACCCTGATTCCGAACATCATCGAAAATGCGCATTTTCAACGCCTGGTAGCGGTCCACGCCCCGCTTTTCGTCGGACAGAAATGCCGGTGGGGCGAACACCGCGACGAAGGCACCCTCCAGTTCAGAGGACGAATCGATCAATTGCCGCAACATTTCGTAGACCTCAGATAAGGAAGCAGCCGTATAGTAAAGACCTTCTTTCCGTTCATTCCGCTTCGGATTTTCCAAACACCGTGCAATATTGATGGCGATTAAAATTCCAGGGCGCCCGTTGCGACGCAGCCAGTGAGTAAGGGACTGCAACATGAGCCGCGCGCTGTGTCGGGCTATTTTCTGAAAAATACGTGCAGGCTTGATTTCCGAAACCCGCGACAGTTCGCCCCGCAGCCACAGCACGACAGGCGCCGCGTCCGTTTCCAGACCGGATATCTGCGCCTTGCAAAGGTGCACCATGGCGAGCCGGAACTCCTGGCTCATGGCATAGTCCTGGTAGAGTGCTTTGAGCGAATCGCGAAGCGCCTGCCGGACAAGCGTCTCTTCCACGTGGTTTTCAGAAGCCACCAGAGCGAGGTCGAATCCGGCTTGCAGCCTGTCCGATTTCCACCCGGCATCCCGAAAACACTGGGATACGAAGGCCGTGGCCAGATCCGTCCAATCCAGTTGGCGGGCAATTTCAAAAAACAGGTGGTCGATACGATGCAACCGGGTCTGCGCAGCACCGATCCCCACACCAATAAAACCGCGACGTTCCGCGAGTGAGTCGAGTTCCTCGCAAACGTCGATCACCTCCTGGTCGGAACCAACCAGGAACTTCACAGACCCGCCCCCTTCGAAGTTAAAGTCCGAAAGATATTCCCGGTCAGCGATTTCCAGCCACTCGGTCATGCGTGTTCCTCCTTGTCGGAAGCACTGGTAAAGCTGATGCCGTAGTAGCGTTTTTCTGAACCGTCCGATGCGATGCAGACAAAGGTCAGCGAAGCATTGCGTGTCCCGGTACTGGCGGATAACCGGCAGGTGGCGCCCGAAGCGAGGCGGGTGACGCCGCTGCTGTCGAGCAGGTACAGATCGCCGCCAAAATCGTCTTTGGTGTAATCCCGCCCGCTACCCGGCATCAGGGTGAGCACGTCGTAAATTTCTGCGAGTGTGAGCACTGCTGATTCTGCGGCCCCCGCACAGTGGAGGTAGGCACGATGCAACAGGGTGAGGAAATCGGCAGGCTTGAACCGCGTAGGTTTTGACTGCAGCACCCTGAGTTTCGCGGCCAGGGCGGAAGGGCGAACGCCGCGTTCGGTTTTCTTGCCTATCTGCACGGCGCGCTCGGCTGATTTGACTCGAACCAGCAGCGGGTGACAGTAGAGCTTTCCATCGCGCGCGAAGACCGTCATCCCGAGTTTTGTCGCCGCCCCTTCCAGCTCGGTCAGGAAAGACTCCGGAAAATAGCCCGTGTCGTCGAACCCGAAGGCCAGTTCACTCGCCTGTGTGGCGACTGTGGGAGCAGTCTGCTTTACTTCAGCCAACTGTTTGCTGATTTCCCTCAGATCGCCGGACATGGCCGCTGCGCGGAGCTTTTTCAGGCGCTTCACCTGGTAGTTGGTGGCTTCGAGAGAAGACTCGACGTGTTGCTGTAAAGATTCCAGAGACGATTCAAGGGATTGTTCAGGCATGGAGATCACGGAAGTGTGAATTTTAGCAAATATGAAAGGATTCCCTCGCGGTGTTCGGGCTTCACTTCGGCGCCCCACCCGGTCATCTTGGTCACTTCACGATCCCACTGGGCACGGGTCAGGCGCTGTTGCCGCATCATATGGTCATCGTGGCAGCCCAGGCAGGCGGCCTGATAGCCTTCCGGCACCGGTATTTCCGCTGCGGCCGGAGCGACCGCAGCAGGCGGAGCGCTCTTCGAAACCAGCACGTTTTGCGGTTGCGCGACATTCCAAAGGTAGCCTGAAGGGTTCCATTCCTGCTGCATGGGCTGTGCCTGGCCTGCGGCGTTGGTAGCCCGCGAAATCAATGTTTGCGTTCCCTCCATGGCTTTCCAGCTGTAGCTCCAGCGGCGGAACCCATACTTCGTTCCGGAGCCCAACAGCTTCGCCGCAGCCCAGGTCTTTCCGGAATCCGCCGACACTTCGACCCTGGTTACCGGTGAAGCATTTGACCACGCGACGCCCTGCACGCTCACCACTCCCGGTTTGACCCAGGCACCGGGGTGCGCGATCACGGACTTGATATTCAGGTCGGTCACGGGAATCATGTCTTTCGGGTCAACCGTCGCCCCTGCCGCCACCGGATGATTTGGATGCCTGTAGGCGGTTTTCATCCAGAAACCCTCAAATTCGTGATCAAGCAAAGTGATGCGTTGGAGCCACTTCACCCAGGAATCGCCCGCCCAGCCCGGGGCGACTACGCGGAGCGGAAAGCCATGCTCCGGCGTGAGCGGTTTGCCGTTCATTTCTAACGCCAGCATGGTGTCGGGATGGAGGCCTTTTTCCATCGGCAGCGTGCGTTGGAAATCCGGCATTTTGCCAATCGGCACGTCCGCACCATCCATCAAGAGCGCCACGGCGCCGGGTTTTACTCCCGCTTTCTGCAACAAGTCCCGCAACCGAACACCGGACCAGCGCGCATTGCCGACACTGCCAGATCGCCACTGGGCACCGGGCACGCGGGGCTCATAGAAGCTGCGGCCATTGCCCGCACATTCCAGCACGCTCACCAGTTCAAAACGCGGCATCCGGCGCAAGTCGGCCAGCGTGAAACTCATCGGATGGTCCACCAGACCATCCAGTTCCAGCTTCCAATCGGCAGCTTTCACCTGCGGAGTATAGGTGTGACAGCGGACGAAGAACTGCTCAGTCGGCGTGATCTCCGCAAGGAAGCCTTCCACCGGCATTTCGAGATCCAGTGGTCGGGGCGAAAGGGTGATCATGTCGGCGGCACCA
>JBBQDH010000280.1:0-7659 GCA_038319515.1 Bryobacterales bacterium | reverse complement strand
TCCGGCTTCAGATTCTCGACCACACCAATGGCAGCCGTGCGCGCGAGCTCGATTTTCTTGCCTTCCATGGAAGAGGATTTGTCGATGATCAGCACGACTGCTGTGCCTTCCGGTGATCGCGGCGGCGCGAGTTTGGCCGGGAACGTTCGTTCGAGCGGGTCTTCCGGTGCCCCTTTATGATCGACATAGGCGCTGCGTTCTCCGGCAATCCAGAGGGCTCCGCCACCACGCTTCACGAACTCTTCGATCCGGTACTTGTCCACCGGCTTCATCGCTTCCAGATTGTCGTTGTTCAGCACCAGAAGCTGTGTGTCGTCAAGACTGGCGGGCATCGACTTCATGGGCACGAAATCAAACTGATTAGCTTTCAGTACGCCGACGATGTGTTCTTCGGTGCCTTCGGGATCTTCAGAAACCCAGACCACTTTCGGGCGCCGCACGGCAACGGCATTTTCAAAACGCGACTCGCCCATGCCCTCGGCCTTCACGCTGCCGCTGAGGTCGATGGCTCCGGCCGCATTGAGGCTGGTGCGGATGCGTACGCGGTTCTCGCCTTGTTGCAGCGCCACCTGATGGGTGCCGATGGTCTTGCCTTCCGCCGCCAGTTCGACGGTGGCCTGGGTGGCTTTCGGCGAATAAATGGTAAGGTCAACCGGGAACTTCTCGCCGGTGAACACCGCGCCGGGGATACCAACGGCCTGTGTCTGTAACT
This sequence comes from Bryobacterales bacterium, assembly GCA_038319515.1. GTDB lineage: Bacteria > Acidobacteriota > Terriglobia > Bryobacterales > Bryobacteraceae > BOG-234. Next base: position 6,947 of record JBBQDH010000280.1, on the reverse strand, counting down.
GCGGCTGCGTGCGGCCTTTGAGCGCAATGGTGTCGATCGGGATTCCCAGCTGCTGCGCCTGCCATGCAGCCCGCGTGGCGGCACCTTCGTTTTCATTGCCGTCACTCACCAGCACCAGACGGTGGATAGTGCCTGCGGGCAGCGCTGCCAGTGCCGCGCGGATGGGTGTTTCAAGATTCGTGCCGCGACCTGCTGCGCCGGTGGTTCTGCCGATGTGGCTCGCTGCTTCCTCTGTTGTAAGCGCCCGCGGAAAGCGCGCGAACGGGATCACCGTCAGCAGATTTGAACCGCGCTCACTTTCCATCTGTTTGAGCAGGGATGCCTGTCGGGAAAGATCTTCGTCCGTGATGCTGGCGGACGTGTCCATCAGAGCCGCAAGCGCGACCTTCCTGTCACGGGTCTGGAACACTGGCTCGGCCAGCGCCAGAATCACGCAGACAGCCATGGCGGTCTTCAGAATCAGCGGTGCATGTCTCAGTGCCTGCCTGCGCCACTCCCAGGCCATCCAGCCCAACGGCAGCGGTAACAGGAGCAGCACCCAGAGGCGTTCGAATATCATGCGGCCCGTCCTGACCCGTGCTTCACCGCATGAAGCTGTCGGGTGATCGCCAGATTGCCGTAGATGATCCACTCGGCGATGAGAAGGCCTGCGCCCAGCAGAGCCAGCCACGGCCACAGGATGTACCGGCGTGTGAAGTTGTCACTCCATGCGGGAATGCCCTTCCGGGCAGTGGTGGGCGGGGTCCATTTGGTGTCCCACATCTCCGGCAGGGTCAGCGAAAAAACGCTTTCCGTGTTGCCTGCAATCACGCGGACCCGTTCCTGTTTACCTGCGAAAAACTGCACGGCGCGGTCGCGAATGTTGAATGGCAACACCGTCCCGTCGTCCGTCAGAACCTGCACGGAATTCCGGTCGGTGGTGTTCGCAATCGGTGAAGAAACTGCTCCAGTGCTTTGTGTGGCAACGTCCACGTCTCGAAAGACACCGGGCTCCATCCAGCGCAGGATATTGCCCAGCAACAGTGGCGTGGTGAGTTCGTAGCGCATGGAACCGGCGAACGGGTTGAAGCCGATCACCACCATGCGGGACTTGCCGTCGTCGGACGTGCGCGCGACCAGCACCGGTCCCTTTTCGATTTCGGCGATTCTAATGGTTCCGGGCCCCATCTGGAAAACGGAGGTTGCCTCGATCTGTGTGTTGCGTGCCCGCAGGCCTTCGGTCAGTGGCTGGTCGGGCACCCAGCGCAAACCTTCGGGATGCTCCACCCGTTCCTGGATGGGCACAGGCGGTTTATCGTTTGGCGGGTCGATATAGAGCACGTTGCCTTCCGGGCGCTGGGCAGGGTGAAAGCGATCCAGAATCACCAGTCCGTCGTTGGCGGGCGTGTACTGCGATTTCGGTTTGAACTCGGCATTGACCCGAGGGTCGGAGGCGAGCGCGGGGCGCATCTGTTCCGGCTGGTCGGTCCAGGCCACTACATGGAGCACTCGTTGTTCGGGCAGTTCGAGCGCGGCGTAATTGTCTGCCTCGAAGGCGTCTTTCGGATAGAGCCGGGCTTCGATAATGCCTGCCGCGCGGGTGCGCACCTTGAAGAGCGTTTCTTTCTCGCTGCCGGGCGGGAGTTCCAGTGGATGGATACCCATGGGCGCTTTGCCGAAGTTGAGCGTGACGTTCGCAAGGCGGGAAGTCTTGCCGTAATTGCGGACGCGAACCAGGATGTCCCAGGTGCCCGGATCCGTGTCTGATCGCCGCGCACCCACGCTGCGAAGGCCGGAGTTTTCGATGGCGTCTTCCACGTTCAGAACCCGGAAGACCGGGATCGCGGGCAAATTCATCGCACTGGCCTCGCGGGCGGAGATACGACCGGGACCGGAATAGACGATTTCTCCAGGGAGTTGGCCAGGAAAAGACCCACTTTGGCGCTGCAGTTCGCGTGCGAATTCCAGATTTTGCGAAAGGTTCAGCGCGGTCGCGCCAGGTTGTGATTCCAGGATGGCCCGGGCGACTTTGCGGCGGTCGCTTTCCCAGGAAGTCACGGGTGTTGCCAGGCCGTCGGCATGGACGACCAGAACCCGGTCCGACGGTGGCACCGCGCGCAGCCACCCCAGTGCATTCGCTCGCACCACGTCCATGAGCGTGTTCTTTGCCTGCCCCGGAAGTGTTGCGCCCATCCAGGCGCTGGTATCCAGGACGAGGACGTGATCGCGGCGCTTGTTGAGAGTGCCGCCGAACTGGAATTCAGCTATGGCCAGCAACAGCAGCAGCATTCCCAACAACTGCAGCAATAGCGAGAGCGGCTGGTTCACCTTCCGGTTACGTGAGACGGGTGCCGGCTGCCCAGGCGTCACCCAGAAGCGCAGCGTGGAAACCACCTGACGGCGCCGGGTGCGGTCCAGCAGGTAGAGCGCGACCGAGAATGCTGCAATCGCGCCGAAGGTGATCAGGAACTGCCCGAGGGTGAGGTTCAGGAATTCCATTTACGCGATGCTCCGGGTGCGCATCATGCTGCCGAAGATGGCGTCTTCGAGGGGCATGGATGTGGCGAGTCCCGTGTACTTGCCGTTATTGCGGACTGCCAGGGTTTTCAGTGACTCGGAGAATTTGTCGAACGCTTCCGTGTACTGCTTCCGCGAGTCCGCGTCCACATGAATATGCAGGCGTGTCTGGCTTTCGGCATCAATGAAATCGAACTCGCCCGACCACGGTGGAGTTCGGTCTTCATCGGCCCAAAGCTGAATCAGCATGAGTTCGTTGCCGTAATCCGCCACGTATTGGAGGGCTTTGTGGCAATCGCTCTCATCAAGGAAGTCCGAGATTACGATCACCAGCCCCCGTTGCGGATAATCGTTCAGGAACTGCTTCGAAACCTGCATGAAATGGCTGGTTCCGCCAGGCTTGAGAGCTTCCAGATAGCGGGAAAGAGGCGTGAACCTCTGCCGTCCTCCGCCGCAGGTCTTGCTTTCGTGAATCGTGTCGGAAAACGGCAGCACTTCAATCGTGTCCAGGCGAACCAGTCCGACGTAGCAAAGCGCAGCCGCCAGTTGACGGGCGTAGTCGAACTTGCCGGCGACGGTCATGGATTCAGATGTATCCAGCCACAAACGCACGGGCACGCGCGGCTCAATCTGAAACATCTTGAGGAACATCTTGTCGAGCCGCATGAAGGCCCGCCAGTTGACGGCCCGCAGATCGTCGCCTTGATGATAATTTCGGTGGTCCAGAAATTCCTGGCCTCCGCCCGCGAAGTTGGAGCGGTTGTGCCCACCCACAAGTCCGGGGAACGACCGCTGCCAGTGGATGGTCAGCCGTTCGAGTCGTTCGAGGAAGTGCCGATCGAGCAAAGTTTCTTTGCTCAAGTTGGAAGAGGCCACGCGATTACTACGCCCGGGCAGCTTTCGCGGTTACTCCCGCAATGATGGAGGCCAGAATCATGTCCGGAGTTTTGCCGTCTGCATGGGCGTCAAAGTTGAGGATCACGCGGTGTCGCAAGACGTTGACGGCAATCTCTTTGATGTCGTCGATGCTCAGGTGGTAACGCCCGCGCATCAGGGCCAGGACGCGCCCGCATTCCACCAGTGACTGAGCGCCGCGGGGCGAACTGCCGTAGCGGATGTACTTTTTGGTTTCTTCGGGGGAGTCAGATTGGTCGGGCTGCGTTGCCATCACAAGGCTGACTGCGTAATCCTGCACATGCGGGGCGATCAGGACCTCGCGACAGGTGGCCCGCAGCTCCAGCAGCTGGTCACGACCGAGAACTGCATGGACGTGGGCTTCCTCGCGCGCAATGGTGCGTTCCACGATGATGCTGAGTTCGGCGCGGGACGGGTAGGGCACGATGATCTTCATCAGGAAGCGGTCGAGCTGGGCTTCCGGCAGAGGATAGGTGCCTTCCATTTCGATGGGGTTCTGGGTCGCCATGACCAGGAACGGAGATTCCAGTTCGTGGGTGGTGGTGCCACTGGTGACCGTGCGCTCCTGCATCGCTTCGAGCAGTGCGGACTGCGTCTTGGGCGTCGCGCGGTTAATTTCGTCGGCCAGCACAAGATTGGCGAAGATGGGGCCGGCCTGAAAGCGCAGCACCTTGTGCCCGCGGTCATCGGTTTCCATGATCATGCTGCCGACGATGTCGCCAGGCATGAGGTCCGGCGTGAACTGGATGCGTGAGTAGCGGATGCTCAGTGCACGGGAGAGCGTCCGAAGAAGGGTGGTCTTGCCGAGACCGGGAACCCCTTCCAGCAGTACGTGGCCGGAAGCCAGCAAACAGATGAGAACTCCGTCGACAACACTCTGTTGACCAACGATGATTTTGCCGATTTCGGCACGTACTTCATTGAGTTTCGCGACCGCCGGGTTGATGGCGGCTTCCGTAGCCATAAGTTGATTCTATACGGGCGTCTGCGCGGGGGCGAGGGGCGTGTGGCGAATGCGTGACGGGAGGGCTCAGGTTGAACCCGGGGAAACCCTGCCGGAACCCGGCAAACAAGGGGAACCCGGGAATTCAGCGTTTGTTTTCAATGGCTTCTCGGGTTCGTTTTGCAAAAAGTATATTTACCGCGAGCAAGATGCCTGCACGGAAGCTGAGAGATGGTTGCGGGACGCCCGCATCGGGCGCGCTGAGAACATCCATGGAGGCAAATGCGGAGACCGTACGGCCGTTTGAAATGAGATCGGTAACGGGATCCCAACTCTGGTCGTTCGGACTGACGCTGTAGAGATCGCAGGTGAACTGAATGACGCCTTCGGTCCGACGGAGACGAAGTAGTTGAAAACGAGATCGACATAGCCGCCGAACTGATTCAGGGTCACCCAGTCCGACTTGGAGATCACGGCATAGTTGGTGTCGTTCACGAAAGTGAAGCCCCGACCGATGGTTTGTCCCGCATATCCGGAGATCGCGCCGCCGGTGGAAATGCCGGCGATGTCTCAGGAGTTCGACCCGCGAAACAGGCCAGCGGTTGCCGGGCTATTTGCCGCTCCAACTGCTGCTGATCTTTGTTCGGACCCGCTCCGCAGCTGAGGCCGCTCTCCAGCCGACCAGAAACCTCCGCTTCAAGAGACTTTCACCCTCTTTCCGGAGCGTCGCAACTCTCGTTTCCGTTATTCCCAAATAAACGGCGGTTTCGGCCAGGGTGGATCCGCAGATGCAGATCTCATCGGTTACTTTAACCGCATCCGGCTCTTGCGTTTCCATTCATGGGATGGCCAGCCTCTTTGTGGATGGCATGGGTCCGGAGTTCACAAACAGGCGGCAATGTCCTTGAGTTTCGGAAAGAGCTCGCTGATCAGGCCGCCGCCGCAGAGGAATCTTTCCGCATGAAGTTGCGGTCCCGCGTTGTCAGACTACTGACGTCGGGCATCCCTGAAGTCCTCCAATATTCTTATGGTGAGTATTGGAGTGCATCAGAAGCCGTTCAGGTTATCAATTCGAAAAGCTCTTAATCGCTTCCTGCTCGCTGCTGAAGGCCGGGATCAGGCTGCTGATTCCGGTCATGTCCAGTAGTTTCTTGATGTCCGGCGGGGCGTTGAGAACCTTCAGGCTGCCCTGATTGCGCACCAGGTGCGAATAGCAGCTCATCAGCTGACCAAGGCCGGCGGAATCGATTTTCGTGACGCGGCTCAGGTCGATAATCACGCGGGAATCGGCCTGCTCCAGGACTTCCCTGCGCAGTTCATCCAGCGTGTTGGCCGCGTGTGTCAGCTCAGCGGAATTGCGGAAGTGAAGCACTGAAACGCCACCCGTGTTTTTCCACGCCAAATTGGAGGAGCGCAGATCCGCCGCCAGGCTTTCGCTGACGCGCAGTTCATCGAAACACTCGTCGCAGCCGAGGTAGTGGCCTTCGAACTCCTCCACGCCATCGGATGCAAGAGATCGCGAGAGATACTTCGCAATAATCTGTTCGCGCTGAATCGGTTCCATTTTGCAGTTCATGCTCTTCTTCCACTCACTTTGTGCACTATCGGTCGGTTTCGTTTCACCTGGTTGCGATTCACTTCGCTCCGTAGACTCGCCGAAATCGCTCTTTGGCGCGGAAGAGAACAACCCGGAACTGTGCGTCGGACATCTTCCACTCGCGGCAGATCTCGTCCTTCTCCTTGCCGTCCAGGTAAAGCGCCTTCAGTATCATTCTGTCCCGCTCTGCGAGTTCAGCCAGACTGTGGTCAATGGAATCCCGCATTTCCAGAATCTCACCGTCCGGGCGAACGCCTGTGTCGGGGATCGGCATGTCCTGATCCAGATTCGGCTCACGGCGCATGCGACGTCGGTATTCGAGGATTACGTTTCGGCAAACGCCGTTCAGGAATGCCCCGAACTCTTCGGTGTTGCGGATCTGGTTCCGTTGCTCAGCCCGGATGAAACGCGCAAGGCTCTCCTGCACAAGGTCATCGACATCAGCGCAGCCATGGCCGACGTGATAGAGAACCTTGTAGCGGAGTTTGAGCCGGAGGCGTTCGAGAGACGGTTCGCTGAGGTCCATTCGTTTTTGCGAGACTTTTGGGGGAGCGGAAACTGGTTCTATCACTATATTCTAACCGGCTTCGCCATTATTGAAAACAATCCCCGCAGAAGACGGGTCCTCCCAAAGGTGGGGCGAAACAGGAGTACGGGGGGGGACTGCACCGGGATCAGATTGCCCCGGGTTTCAAAGCCTGCCATACGGCCCGCCCTGACCCCTTGATGAGCTCTGGCGCCTTGTTTTGAGGCTTTTACAGCACTTCGGTCGTCCCGCGTTCGCCGACAGGAGTCGACAAAACGAGAAAAGGCGAAGCGGTTTTTACACCGCTTCGCCTGCTTGAGTTATTCGACTTCCCGGCGACTCTTCTTCCGGTTCCGCTTGCGGGCGAGTGCTGCTTTAACCCGCTTCTTTTCACCTGGCTTCAAATAGAAAGAGTGACGCTTAACTTCCTTGATGATGTCTTCCTGCTGCACTTTTCTTTTGAAGCGGCG
>JBBQDH010000279.1:0-7683 GCA_038319515.1 Bryobacterales bacterium | reverse complement strand
GTTCATCCAGGAGGACATTGTAGAGGGTTTGCTCCTGAGAATCCGGATCCAGACCGAACGCCTGGGTCATGTTGCCCTGAGAGTCGCAATCCAATGCTAGAACGGGCGCTGTATTCGCGAGTATTGTCGCCAGCGCGACTGCGGTAGTGGTCTTTCCAACGCCTCCCTTCTGGTTGGCAATCGCGATAACGCGTGTGCCCTCAGCAGAGAGGGGACCGGGTTTGAGCCGGGGACTGAAGACGCTCGTAAGCTCCTCCCGGTCCACTAATACACGGTTTCCCTTCTGATATCCCTTAAGGCGCTGGTCCTTGATATAGTTTCGAATTGTGGTGGAACTAACCCCTGCGAGTTGCGCCGCATCCTGAAGTCCGATAAAGTTCATAATCTTCCCGTTTGCGCGTATTTCGCGTATTATAACAAAACGCGAAATAGACTGTCAATCAAATTTTTAGTTTAATTATTTTTGATTATTAAGGAAAGGGCGCAAACAGGAAGATTATGACAAACATACAGACAATAACACATGCTTGTTTGTATGTTTGTCATAATGTGTTATGTCAACAGGACAAGCATAGAATAGTGTCATAATTTGAGGAGACGATCTACCATCTGAACCCTTAATAAACAAATAGAAATAATGGGTTGAGACATTTTTCAATGATCAAACTAGTGATGTCAACACGGCTAGTTTAACGAAATTAACACCGTCCGATAACATGGGAATCGCGAGGTATATGTCACCAGCGTAGCGGAAGGATTGCAAAAATCACCTTAACTTGACACTGAATTTACCCGGGTGTATACTCATGATTGATGTGAAATGGATCAGAGCATGAAACCCGCCAACGTTAGCAGTGAACGCCCGTTCTATATGTTAAACCAAGTGGTTGTGGTTATTTCTTTTAACTTCGCGATGGTCCGACTCACCAGCTCCCAGGCAGTCAGGATGACACTCCGGAAAGTACCGGCCCGACGATATGGAACCTGCAGACGATGATACCGAAAAGATTGGATTCTGGCGTCAGGTGGGCATTGCCGAAATCAGAGCCCGGACCGCAGGCTCCCCGAAGGTGGTCATTGCCCTGATCGATGGGCCTGTGGACCACCGACATCCCTGCTTTGCGGAGGTGATAATCCCGGAGTTCGACGAACGACCGGAGAAAAAACAGCCGGAGAACACAACAGAGGTGGCTCTCACCGCCCATGCTACAGCCCTGGCATCGATGCTGGTAGGGCACGGCAATTCCGTTTTAGGAATCTGCCCGAACTGCACCCTGATTATTCTGCCGGTCGTGGACGACGCCTTTCACCGCGGGACGCTCTCCCGCCCAGCCGTCGCCGAGCGTCTTGTCCGCGCCATCGCCCGCGCGGTAGCTGCTGGCGCCAGTGTCCTTCAGTTAAGCCTGGAATTTTCGACCGAACCCGGTATCCTGGCACAGCGCGTCCGGGACGCGCTGACGTCTGCCGCGGCATGTGGCGTCCGCACTGTGATCGCCGCCGGGAACCGCTCGACCCTCGGTGATAATCCGGTCCTATCCGCGCCTGGCGTCGTTCCCGTCGCCCTGGCGGATGTCGGGGGAATGCCGCACCCGCTCAGCGCTCTCGGCGTCGCTATCGGAACGCGGGGACTGCTCGCGCCGGGCGTCGATATCCCGGTGGCTGTGCCGCCGAACGCCTACGCCCGGCGCCTGGGCAGCAGCTTCTCCGCCGGCTTTGTCACGGGAACGTTCGCCCTGCTCCGGTCGTTACTGCCGGACGCTGACCCGTCGACCGTCTGGGAAACTCTGCTCCGCCCGGCCGGAGCCGGAACGAAAAGCATCGTGCCACCGTTTCTAAACGGTGCGCTGGCCCTCGGTAGGCTGACTGGTGCGCCATCACCCGATAACGATATTTTAATTTTAAAACGTTGATAGATATGCCCTAATTTTCCTTAGTGAAGCGGAATAAAGCGTTCCGTGGAACGCAGGGAGAGCAGTACGGCCTGAACATCAAAGTGGAGACCACTATGTCAGAACCACACCCGAATTCAACATCGAACCTGCCAGGAAGTCCGCCGACGGCTGCCGGCGCTCCCTGTCCGCACTGCGCCGCCCAGCAGGGCATGGCCCAGACACAATATATTTATTCCATTGGGAAGATCGAGGTCCTCTTTCCCTCCGCAGGCATCGAGCGGGAATTCCAGCAGCGCGAGCGCCTCCTGCTTTCGAAAAGGCCCGCTGGTTGGGCACATGCCGGCGAACGGTTCGAGCAGGTCCTCTCGGCGAACCCTCATCTCGCGCGTGCGGTCTGTTTTGTTCACCTGATCGGCGGTATCCCAGCTTATATCGTCGTTCCGACCGGTGCGGAGGTATTGAGTTCGCTGGTCGCCGCCGTCCACGCCAGCGGCAGTCAGGATCGGTGGAGCATCCTGATCGGCAAGCGCGGCCCCATGGCGACTCCGACGACCTGCAACGGCCTGCTCGCACCGATGGTCGCCTGCGATCAGGTCTATACATTCACCTTTGAGGAGTTTGCCCAGGATCTGACCGCTCGTGCGGAACCCTTTCTGAAGGCGCGCAAACTTGATCAGGATGAATTCCGCACGGTGGCCGACGATATCTTCCGGCGGATTACCAGGTCCCTGGAAAACCTGGGCGCGCAGGATGGTCATCGGGCGCTGAACTATCTGCTGGTCCAGCATCCAGGGATCTTTCTGGCCGCTGCTGAGCGCGCGAAGCGGGCGGTTCTCGACAACATCGAGACGCGGATGTCTAAGCACGATATCGGAAATCGGGTCGCGACCATCATTCTGACCTTCATTGATCAGGCAACCGGCGTTCCGGAACGGTTGTTCTGCCGCGTGGATGTTACCGAGGAATGGCCCTATCTGGCGGATGTCGCGCATGGCGGGGCGACTCCGCTCGGGTTGAGTCCATATATCGAAAGCAGCGGAGCAGCTTCCTTCGCCTACTAATGCCTGCGACCTCATGGAAGCGTCGAATAGTCCAGAGAATTTAGCAGGAAGGGAACGCCGGTGATCTTGCCCCCCGATGATCTTTCCTTTGCACGGGTCTTTCGTAAGGATTTGTTCGAGGGAGTCGAATATAGCTTCAGTTCAGACCCGCAGACATACGGCACGATGCTGGCCGGGGTCGGTGAACCGTTCCTGAACGCCATCCGTACCTTCACGACCCCCCTGCTGTTCGCGTGCGAGTTCCTGCGACTGGTTGAACGGTTCGGACGCAACCTGAAGACCGACGCGTATCTCTTCAAAGTCGACTGGCGCTCCGGCATGGCGGAACGCCTTAGCCTCTACTACCGGTTTATCCACGGGGTCGCGGAACCGGACCTAAATCGGGCCTTTGCGGATGCCTTCCCAATCCGGTGGGAGGGCCCCTCTCCCTACGCGATAGGGGCCGCGCTCCAGACGAGCAACCCGGTCATCGTCGGTATCCGCGTAGACAAAGACGGCGAGTTCAAATCGTCGGTGTATTTCAACTACTTCCCGGTAGCTGATTCTCAGTTCGTCCATGAAGTAGTTGACCCGCTCGTCCACCTGTTCGAGTGGGATCCGGCGCTTAGCCGGACGATCAGCCGGGATGTCCGCATCCTCCTACCAGGAAGCGCCCATGCGGCGCTTGGGTTCGACTCGGCCACGGGATCGACGCCTGTCATTTTGAAGGTTTCAGCGGCGGATGTCGCCTGGGAACAGGTCGTCGCCTCCTTCGCGGACAAGGTGTCGCCGGTGAGGATACAGGAACTGGCCGCGGTCGGCCGCCGGCTGCGCCAGAAACGGCTGAACTACGCCGCGATGAAGTTCGGCCCCACTGGCTATCTGGGATGGAAGCTCTACTGGGCGGTCCTGTCCCGAAATCGCTCGGCAGAATCATCGACACGGATTGTTGTGGGATAGACGGCTATACCAGCTTACTTGATCGGAACGATCTGCGAGAAACATTTAGGAGCAACGTTAACAACGTTACGAACGAAAGGATACACTCTATGCTTCCTGGATTCACTGCATTGTTAAATGATAGTCCTGCGCCGCCCCTGGTAGCCCAGGGAAAGTCTCCGGCGGCCCCCCTGCCACTTTCCGCCCCCTATGACGCCGCCTTAGCGTCACAAGGCGTGACGACCGCCGGTTTCTGGGACTGGCTCACGGGCGGCGATAATTCCCAGGGGCAGCGCTGCAATTTTGATCATACGGATACCAAATGCATTCTGTTCACCATGTGGTGTAACAATCTCTTCGTCTGCGGCTACGACCGCAACAATAACGTGATTCGCAAAGATAGTGGGTGGTATATTTGCGGCGTCTGCGGCAATCCGTTCGACTGGTAAGTTGCTATGCCCCGTGCCGGACCCGGCTTCTGGGGTGCGTCTGCACCCCAGAAGCCCTTTTGGGTCACGCAGGCCTCGTGACTATAAGCGTAAAGTGAAGGAACCGTTGTCGTATACGTATACTCTATTCCGACATTTGCTTTAGGCTGCTCCCCAACACATCTGTCTGGATTTTATTGCAGTAAATGGATATTTTACACTGGCGGGGATGTGCAAAAATAGCCAGGCTGGGCTAGCTTTCGACTGGCTGCCTGGAACGATTGATGAGGAGATACGTATTTCATCCAATGTCCACGCATGGCTCGCCACGTGGTTGACGGCGGTAAACAAAGGAGAGCAGTAAATGGCGATCATGGGCTTGAACCTCCCGACCGACATCCCCTGGGAGCAGATCTGCGTAACGCAGGACATGATGGCGGCGGACGCGTGCGAGCCGCACCACCCACCGAAGTGGAGATCTTCGATCGCCGTTGCCCGCTATATCCCCGACGAGGAGTACCAGGCTTACCCCAACCGCAAGATCACCTATCTCAAGGTCACCTGTACCATCACGGGCTATCAGCCGCGCGACAAAGAGGTCGAGGGACGCGTCAATTTCAGCGGGGTGAGCGTGCAGACCATCGCCAATATTGACAGCCTGCTCGAGTCCTATCTACCCTGCAGCGGCGCGCTGATCCAGGTAGCGATCAGCCCCAGTTCCGGGTTGGTACCGCGGGACGAATACCCCTACTTCATGGACTTCCAGCCGAAGAAGCGCGAGCTCTACGAGATGGTGACCGATACCGGCGAGCGCTCGTCCCGGTCGCTGGAAGACACGCGCATCGGCAAAGCGTCCGGTACTTCCCATTCCGCCGAGGTGCTGGACGTCGATCAGGGCGGCAGCAGCGGCGGTTCCGCTAACGCCAACGTATCGTATGCAGGATTCGGAGCTGGCGTGGGCGGTAGCTGGTCGGATTCGCACCAGGGCCAGTGGGGGACCAAGCAGATGGGTGCGCAGGAGTCCTCCGTCGCCCGAAGCACGGACGAGTCTCGCGAGAAGCGAGAGTCCGTATCGCATACTACGCAGCTCTCCCAGATGTACCACCTCCTGGATAGCTATCATCAGGGAACGAACCGCGCACTCTTCTTCGTGCAGCCGAGACCACACATCCTGGAGCTGCCGACCGGATTCGTGCGTGGGCCGCGCGGGATCGAGGGAATCCAAGAATTTTTCCTGGTTGTCAACCAGGCGAAAGATCAGGACGGTTTCGAGGTCTCGGTGCGCCTGGATACAAGCCATCTGACAGTGATCCCAATCATGGACTACGACCGCACGCGGACGGATACTGTTTTTTGCAAGGCAGGCGCGGATATACCGAGCGACCAGGACACGCCCGCAGCGCCCGAGCAGAATGCCCTTCGCGACGGGGACGGCGACCGCGTAGGCACAATCTATTACAACTGTTTTAAGCGGGAAGATCATCAGTCCTGCCCCTACAACCCTCCGTCGGGCTACAAGATCGACGTGGATACGAACGGCGGCTACCTGGATATGGTGAATGTTGGTTCGCATGGCTCCAGCAGCGTGGATGTCGATCCAGGTGGGGCGTCGCTTACGGTCCATTGCGATGCGGTCTCCCACGTCTGCAAATACGAAGACCATGACATTACTGTTGGCTACTGGGCGCCAGATAACGTGGAAGCGGATTCCTACAAATGGACGGCCTACGCGCAGCGCGACGTGCTCGTCTACCTGATTTCCAGGGAACCTGTCAAAAAGATTGGTGATCGGCACGTGTTGCTCATCACCACGCGGGAGCTCTGCTGCGGCGGGTCGCAGCGGCTGACACAGGGCGTGGCGGATGTGATCGGCCTGACGGGCCGCGACGGGAAATCGCTCGCTCTGACTCCAGTCAAGTACGCCTCCGTTAAGCGCGGCGAGAGACCCGCTACGCGTGAAGAGCGTCCCGATACGCCCTTCATGACACACGCCATGGGCCAGAACGTGAATTCCGGCGAGCACTGCAATACAGCGCCTGGGATGCAGCACGACGGCAAATGGAACGCTGCCGACATGGCCCGCAAAATGGCGGAGACGCTGGCGGCCGCGCGCCTCGCGGCCGAGCCTCCCATGATGACCGCCCGCGAGGCGAACGAACTCACCTCTACAATCCGCGAGGCAATGATCCAGAGCGCGGGCTCGCGCAAGCGGGACGGCGCTGAGCCCATTCCCTACATCGAGACGGACCTTTTCCATCAACAGCTCCATCGGGAGATGCTGCAGACACCGGCCGGCCGGGAAATGCTGTCGAGGCCCGTCATGGACGTGGCGGGGCCGGACATCGCAAACCGGCTGGCGAGGCGCTTCAAGCGGAGTGCCGACCAGGTGGACTGTGCGCGAGTCGTCGCGCAATCCGTAGAGGATCTGGCGCAGATATTGGACATCGCCGAGCCGGATGCGCGCCGCCTGAAGCTGGCATGCCTGGGCATTCCGATGCACGCCGCCTACGAACGCCAGTCGGAATAGTCTCTCCGGGTCGTTCGTTTCTCGCGGCTTCCCTGCGCGCTTCTGGTAGCAAAGGCCTGACTATCTATGCCGCCTGCCGGTCCGAACCAATACTTCTCGCCCGATTCCAGCCACGGGTTCGATCTCGTCACAGTGCAGCCGGGCGGGGCGACCTACACGGTTGGGGACGCCACAGCGGAGGACGCCGCCCCGGCGCTGATCAACGACGCCCTGAATGGCTATTATCACGATCTGGACGCGCCGGTTAAGGCATCGCCCAGCGCCCTTCCCTCTGGACAGCTCGTCGCGAAGGGGATCGTGCCGGTCGAGAAGGCGGCGTATGCGGACATCGCCTCGCGGCCCGGACTGACGGACACGCAGAAGTTCGAGACGCTCCACAAGGTGCTAGGAGACAACCCCACCGTTGTGAAGGCAGGCTACGACACGTTTGGCCCCGAGACGGCGGCGAAGATCTGGGGTCCGAAGTCGGTCGAAGCCGCCACTGTCAACAGCACCGAGCGGGCAGCCGATCCCGGCCCCTCCAACACGATCCAGAACTCCCAAGCTCAGGGGGTGGGCCCGGCGGCGGGCGGCGGCGGGGACGGCGGCTCCGCCAACGGCTCCGCGGGCGGAATCGACCCGGCAGGCAGCCCGACCGGGGGCGCGGACGCTCCCGACACGAACGGCCAGGGCACCGCCTCCTCGCCGCAGGCCGACCCGAAGACTGGCGGCGACCCGCTGCTGCTCGCCACGGGTCAGCTCCACGTACAGGTAACCGACCTCTTCGTCCGGGGGCGCGGCATTCACTTTTCGTTCACCCGCACCTATATGCACCAGACGCTCTACCGGGGGCCGATAGGCTTCTCGTGGGACCACTC
>JBBQDH010000278.1:0-7722 GCA_038319515.1 Bryobacterales bacterium | reverse complement strand
AACCGGTCGAGGTGGAGGATACAAACTGGATGTCGTTGTAATTCTGGCCTCGGAAGTATCCAGCGTTCCAGACCAACCTGTTCTCCTCGCTTCCCCGCACCCCGGCTTCGAACGTTCTGGTCACAACTTGCTTCAGAGGCGGATCGCCCGCCAAAGCGTTTGGTAGTTTGCAGGGTTGCTGCGGATCAGCGCATCCCAGCTCGATCGAGGTCGGAGCCCGGCTGCCCTCGCTGTAACTGCCATAGAAATTGACCCAGGGCTTTGCCGCAAAAGTGAATCCAATTGCAGGATTGAAGCGGCCGAAGATGTTGTGGCCGTCCAGCGATCCCGGCCCGCCACCGGGTTGAATCCGGTCAAAATTACTGACGACCGTACGGTTGTAGCGCCCCGATACAGTGATGCCCCATTGATGCCCTGGTGAGAACGTATCAGTGGCGAAGACAGATGACGTGTGGATCAGGCCACGCAGGTTCACACGGGCGTCCAGCGGCAGGCCGTCCAGTGTGCCCGCGTGTACTCCGTCCTCCACTGCATCGATGGTCGTCACGGTGTGGTCCGGATTAAAGTAACCCAATTGCGCAGTCTGCTGAAACCCGACATTGCTGCGGTCATAGGCAAGTCCCGCCGTAAGCTGGTTGCGGCTGCTCTCCAGCCACGTCATCTGGCCAGACGCACCGTAGTTGTGCTGTTTGGTGTAAGTGCGATTTTCCTGCGCATTGCACTTCTCGCCGGGTTCATCGTTTTGCAGACCCTGCGCGATGCACCGCCATTTGGGAAACGGTGTGTTG
Source organism: Bryobacterales bacterium (assembly GCA_038319515.1). GTDB lineage: Bacteria > Acidobacteriota > Terriglobia > Bryobacterales > Bryobacteraceae > BOG-234. The sequence goes on along the minus strand of JBBQDH010000278.1, from coordinate 6,934 downwards.
GACGCGTTCGCACCGCTGAGGGGGAAGCCGGTGTAGCCTGCCGCCCGAAGTGCCGCGATGTCGGCACCGTTGGGTTGATAAACAGACTGATCAAGAGAATTTTCATTCACGTCGCCGCTGATGGTGTCGGCGCGGATATAGCGAAAATACAAGTTTCCGGAGAATGTCAGCCGGGTCGCGGGTGTGTGGCGCAGAGAGAGATTCAGAAACGGAGCGCGATTCCAGTTGGTATCCGTCAGCGTGTAGACGCTCGCATAGTCCTGCGCGATGAATCGTTGTTCCTGCAGGGCATTGCCGACAAGCCTGTTGTCGGCATAGGATCCGGTGAGGCTGATGCTGGTTTTCGCTCCCTGCCAACCCAGCTTGCTGAACGCCTGTTTGACGTCTGACGGCGACGCCTGGCGCCACCCGTCCTCATGGAACAGGTTCCCTGCCACATACCAGTTCAGGCCCCGGGCATTCGCCCCGCCATGGTCGAATTCCACCGCACGGCGTCCGAAGCCGCCACCGCTCACCTGCAGCGTACTGCCGGGTTTCGAGGCACCGTCTTTCGTCTGTATCGAGAGCGCTCCACCCAGCGTATTCAGGCCGAACAGCGGGTTGGATCCGGGAATTATAGCTACCTCGGCAATTGCGATCTTCGGAATCAAATCCCAACTGACGACGTCTCCAAAAGGCTGGTTCAGCCGTACTCCATCCATGTAGACTGAGAGTCCTTCGGGGGTTCCCAGTACCGGCGAAGCGGTGTATCCGCGGTAATTTACGTCAGGCTGAAATGGGTTCCCCTGTGTCTCGGAAATCACAACGTTCGCCATCCGCCGGTTCATGAATTGTGAAAGGTCCAGCGCACTGGTAGCGTTCAGCTCTTTACTGGTCAGAGTCTGCACAGGTGAGGGTACCTTATCGACAGGCAGATCCACGCCGGCCAGCGGTGTAATCCCCACCACTTCGAGGCTGAAACCTGCGGCACCCACGGGCAGGACAACGGTCTTACGAATTGTGCCGCCGGAAAGGGTCAGGCTGAAAGCCTGTGTCTGGGTAGTGAAACCTGTTTGCGACACTTCCAGTTTGTAGAGGCCGGCTGGCAGAGAGGAGAAAGTATATTCGCCGTTGGTGTCGCTGCGGAACGCCCGCCTTACGCCACTGGCGGTATTCTGCAGGCTCCCGGTCGCCTGCATGGGGGCTCCCGACTCGTCTTTTACTTCGACAAGTACTTCGACACGACGTTCAGTATTCTGTCCCCACAGGGACAACGATGCCGCAAGGGCCAGAAAAGTGAAGAGAGATCCCCGCGAAGGCAGCACAACTTGAATATAACTCCCGTCAAAACAGGAAGTCGAAATCAAAGCGGTACCGCCGATGGTAGTTCCCGAAGTACACGCCATAGCTGGGGTCCGCGATATTGTTGTGGACCGCGAGCGCGTTGAAATGATTGGTCAGGTTATAGCCCGTTACCGACAGAGTCACCGTGTACTTCGAACTTACTTTGAAGTTCCGTGAGAGACGGGCGTCGCCGGAAAAGAAATTGGCATAGCGGGTCCGGTCGCTGTTGGGCAGTCCCACGTACTGCTGGCGCTCGTCAAGCGCAGCCCAGGTGAAGCCGTTCCTGTATTCCACCAGGGGCGCAATGCGGAATTGCAGGGGCAAATTAAGATTCCCCCACATCAGGAAGCGGTTGGGCAAATCTCCGGCCAGGTTGGAATAGACATTGGGGAGAATCAGGGGTTGCGAAAAGTTCCCGACGAACTTGTCGAAGCCATTCAGATTCCCTTCAGCCCGGCTTCTTACGTAGCTGAACACCAGTTGCTGATCCCCTTCCAACTGCACTCGCGCTGTGATTTCTGCCTGCCGGTAGCGTGACTTGCCACTGTCGTTCAGTACAACCTCATTGATGATGCCCAGCCTGTCACGCTCCAGGATCATCAGGCCAACCGACCGGTTGTCGGTGTAGACACCGCGGATCCGCAACAGGCGGCTGAAACTATGTTCCAGCTGTGCGTTCCACGTCTCGCCGCGCGGTGAGAAGTCCCCCGCAACCCGCTGCCCGCGAATCAGGAAGGACCGCGGTCCCGTAACGCTGCCGATCGTATTGAAGAACACCTTCGGCGAGCCCAGCGGTTTCCCGTCGGCGTCATAGTCCGTAATCGTTCGGTTCGGATAGCGCCCAAACGTATAAACATTGAGCGGAATATGATCGTAGAACTGTCCAAATCCCGTCCGAAAAACGGTGCGGCCATTCGCCCAGGGCGTATAGGCAATCCCTGCCCGGGGAGCGATTCGCAAACTGTCGGCCAGTCGCTGGTGTTCCAGCCGGACCCCATAGTCAAAAGCGATCTTAGAGTTGAATGTCCAGTGATCCTGCGCGTAGCCGGTAAATTCCAGATCGGTTCTCGAAAAAGGCAGCGGCGTGGAGAAATCGATTCGTTCCAGAAGTAGTCCGCTCTGATTGAGGATGTTCACGGGCCGATAGGAATAATGGCCCCGGTCGCTCGCTACCGTCAGCGAAGTTCCGATTTTGAGTTGATGCGCGCCCAGCCACTGGATTGGCTCCGGCGACCAGATTTCCAGCCATTCCCGGCGCCAGGCGTCGCGCGTCGACACGCCGAAATAGCTCCCCCGGTTACCCTCCGGCGTCAGAGTCATCTCCTCATTTCCCTGCGACCCTATGAAGGTATGAAAGCGCTGCATGGAAAGCGAAGTATCGAGGGTGCCGCCCCAAAGCCCGTAGTGATGCGCCAGCGTTGCGATGTAATTCCGTTGTGCGTAGCTCGGCGTCACTTTTTGCGGGTTGAAGAACTCGGGGTTTACGAAATTGATGTGTTCCGGGGCGAAGTGGTATGAGAAATTGATCACCTGTTTTTGCGAGGCAATGTAGTCGATCTGCGTGAAGGAGTTGACCCGCTCCCGCTTGGATTCATTGAACGGGTAGGCCAGAGTCCGGTTGGGCGCCTTGTCCAGAAAGTAGAGCAGGGAAGTAATGATGTAGAGCCGGTTCTTAATGAGTGGCCCGCCGATTGAGGCGCGTGGCGTCTCATTCCGAATACCACGCAGCTTGTAACTGCGAATACGGAAGTCCGGAAAAGGGTCGTTCAGATCGGCATGGAATTTGTCACCGCCGCGCCGCGTTTCCACGGCGATCACGCTTTGCGTGAATCGCCCATACTGGGCCAGAAACGGCGTGCTGAGAACGTTCATCGACTGGATACTGTCGAGCGGCACGGTCTGACCGAACCGCCCGGTTGCAGGATCCGTGACGTCGCTCTGGTTCACCACAAGCGAACTGCGCTGCTCGCCCGAACCATCAATCTTCAGTTCGCCATCGGGCGTCCTGACGATGCCGGGAACCAGGGGCAGCGCATCGGCGACGGATGCAGGTCTGTTGGGCAGAACCCTCACTTCTTCAGGTTTCAGCTTGTAGTCCTGAGAGGCCGTTTGCTCGACCGGCGTCGGTGCGGTGTCGGTAACATCCAGGCTGGAGCGATTGATCCGCGGATTGAGAATGACACTCACCTGAACCAGCGCGCTGCCTGCGATCACGGCGCTTGCGTGTGCCTCCTCGAAGCCTTCCCGCGTCACCACAACATTCGAGATGCCGCAGGGAACCGTCTGAAATTCCGCGATACCCTGGGAGGACGTTTGCTTTGTCCCAATCTCGGTCGTTTGCCCCGTTACCCTTACCTGGGCGTCAAACACAGGGCTCTGCTGCGAGTCCCGCACAATCACGTTCAGACCACCCGGGCTACAGGTTTGGGCGAAGCAGGGCAGGCAACCGGTTGCCACGAGTAAGCAAAGAAGGGTGAGGATTCTCACGAACATTTACTAATCTTTAAGGATATAGGATGCGCCCCTTCAGTGGAACGTTTCAAGTTGCGTGCCGGCACTCACGAACCACTCCGGGTCACTTTTCGGTGATACGTATGTTGCGGAATTGAATGATGGAGAACTGATCGTGCATTTGGAGGCCGATGGGGCCGGTTTTTGATCGCGCAGGGTCGCCTGCATGTTCCGCCACCACTTTGCCATTCAGGCGAATCGTGATTTTGTCGTTAGCTGAAGAGATGTCGAGCGCATTCCAGTCATCGTCGCGTTGCAGGTCTTTCGGCGCATCCATGAAACCGTAAATGCTCCCGGTCGGATGGGGGTCCGGGAACCGATTGTTGATTTGGATCTCGTAGCCGATCTTCGACGGCGTGCGTGTATAGTCTGGCGGCACGGTAACGCCCCATTTTGCCCGGGAAGTATCGCGAATCGAGACGCCGCTGTTGCCGGAGGTCCTGGTCCAGTATTCCAGATGGAGGTCGAATTCTTGGAAGTCGTTTCGCTTCGTGTAGAGCCAGGACTGCGCATTCACCCAGGCGCTGAAATCTTTCGCGGTGGCAAAGGGCCCGCCCGGAACCAGCAGCTTCCGCAGGTCTCCGGTACGTTGACCGAGCAGGGTTCCATCGGCCATGACGGTCCATTGCCCGTCGCCAATCACTTCCCAGCCGTCAAGGTTCTTGCCATTGAAAAGCGGCTGATCAGCCGCCAGAGTGAGTAGTAGTAAAGCGGGAAGGATCATGTCCCCACTATTCTGTCAGCAAATCGGGCCGGAGTTTTCGGGTCTTTTCCAAAGCGGCCTGCCTGCGCCATTTTCGGATCCCGGCATGGTTCCCGCCCAGCAGAACTTCGGGGGCCTTCCAGCCCCGGAAATCAGCGGGTCGGGTCCATTGCGGGCAGTCGAGGATGCCGGCTTCGAATGATTCGTTGACCGCTGAATCCTGGTTCCCCAGCACGCCGGGCAGGAGCCGCGCCACTGCGTCGATTACGACCGCCGCAGCCAGTTCGCCGCCACTCAGCACATAGTCCCCAATGGAGATTTCGTCATCGGCAAGGTGTTCGGCCACCCGCTCATCCACCCCTTCATAGCGCCCGCAGATGAAGAGCAACTCCTCGTGCTGCAGGTACTCGCGCGCCACCTGCTGGGTGAATTTGCGGCCCTGCGCGGAGAGCAGAATCACTTTTTGCGAAGGCGTTCGTTCCGGCCAGATGGACTCGACAGCATCGAAGATCGGCTCCGGCTTCAGCAGCATGCCCTCGCCACCACCGAAGGGACGATCATCCACCGTGCGGTGAAGATCATGAGTCCACGTGCGCAGGTCGTGGCAAACGATTTCAAGCGATCCATATTGAGCCGCCCGGGCCACAACGCCATGCTTGAAAGGCCCTTCGAAGAACTCCGGAAAAATGGTCAGGAGGTGAAACTTCATTTGCCCGGCGGGACTACGTTGATCTCTTCGAGGCCGTCCGGCAAATCAACCCGAACCACGCGGGCGTCGAGGTCCACTACCGGACAAATAGCTTTCACGAACGGCACCAACATGCGGCCATCGTCCACTTCCAGCAGCGCTGGGCCACCGAACTCTTCCCAGCCCGTGATTTTGCCGATCAGCCGATCTGTCACGCGGTCGCGCATTTCGCAACCAATAAGATCGGAGTGGAAATACTCGCCCTCTTCCAACTCGACCCGGTCTTCCTTCGGGACGCAGACATCAGCACCGCGAAGTTTCTCCGCATCGTTGATCGAATCCACGCCGGCGAACTTGAAGATGAGTGTCCCGCTGTGATCCCAGATCCTCTCAACAGCAAATTCCCGGTGGACAAACTTTGCGTCGCCACCGTTGAGAATGACTGAGGTAAGAGTTGCAAACCGCTCGGGCCTGCTGGAAAGAGAAGTGGCCGTCAACTCACCGCGATTGCCGCGAGGACGGCCCAGAACTGCTACAGTAACGTGTTCCAAAGGAGAATTATTCAACAATATCCAGCGTCAACCGGCGGTTCTGCTTCATGCCGGCAGCGCTCAGAATCGTGCGGATGGAGCGCGCGGTTCTACCCTGCTTACCGATCACCTTGCCCAAATCGCCCGGTGCGACTTTCAGCGACAAACCTGCTTCGCCTGCTGTCACCACTACGTCATCCGGGTTGTCGACCAGTGCTTTCGCGATCTTCTCAATTAACTCTTGCATCGTGAGCTCAAGCCTCGCTCCGAGTGCGATAGGCCGTTGGCCTGTCGGTATTGCTACAAAGACCGACAGGCGAAACCGCATATCGCACCGGATGCTCTACGCAACGGCGACGGGGGCCGGGTTTTTCTTCACCAGTTTTGCCACTGTTTCCGACATCTGCGCGCCACACTTAGTCCAGTGCGCAATCCGCTCATGTTCCAGCTTGACCACTGCCGGTTCGGTCAGCGGGTTGAAATGCCCCACCACTTCCAGATTGCGGCTGTCACGCGCGCGTTCCTTCTCAATCACCACGATGCGGTAAAACGGCTTCTTTTTGGCGCCGAAACGCGCCAGTCTGATCATCAGCATTGAATCTTTTTCTTTCCTTCTAACCTAAAAACTTCCGAACCCAAACACAGAAAATTCCCGAACTTTAGAAACCCGGTAATCCAAGTTTACCCAATCCACCCTTGGCAAGCTTCCCCATCTTCTTGCCAAGGAAACTCTGGTTGCCGCCGCCCATGCCCATCAGGCCGCTGGAGAGGGACTTCATCATCTTGCGTGCCTGCGTATATTGCTTCAGCAGGTCGTTCACTTTTTCCACTGAGGTGCCGCTGCCGCGCGCAATGCGCCGACGCCGGCTCCCGTTAATAATCATGTGATTGTAGCGCTCTTTTGGCGTCATCGAATCGATGATGGCCACGATGCGCGTCAATTCACCTTCATCCGGCTGCATGTTCTGCAGATCCTTCATCATGCCAACCTTCGGCATCATTTTCAGGATCGAATCGAGCGACCCCAGCTTTCTGAGAGACTTCAACTGATCGCGAAAATCTTCGAGCGTGAACTCGTTGTCGATCAGCTTGCGCTGCATTTCTTCCTGCTGCTTCGAATCGAAGGCTTCCTGCGCCTTTTCAACAAAGCTGACAATATCGCCCATCCCGAGGATGCGC
>JBBQDH010000277.1:0-7741 GCA_038319515.1 Bryobacterales bacterium | reverse complement strand
GCATAAACCGCTGTTCCGGGATTCAGCAGCCACGTAAACAAAAGCCCCGCGGCGAAACGTTTGCTGCGTTCGAAATTGATGAGGGGTGCATTGGGCAGAATCCCGTTGTAATCGAGAATGGCGCGGAATGAGAGCTCACGGGTGAACTGGTAGTTCAGGTTTGATCGCCAGAGGTGATTATTGAAAATTGCGCCCGGACCGTAGCGCTCCGCGATGATTGACTTTTCCAGCGTGCTGAGGTGGCTGAAGAGATAGGACTCATCAAGCTTGATCTTCTTCGTGGGGCGAAAAATCAGATGCAGATTCGCGTCTTTGGAACTGGCCAGAAAAGGCGGCAGGCCAACAGCCGGATCGTAGTTCACGCCGAGACCTGCGCCGTAAGTCGCCTCCACACTGACAAATTTCAGGAGCTCGGTCGACATGCCAAAACCGTTGGCATGCTTTCGAAACCTGAGGCCCTGAAATACTTCGAGCGCCTCTGTGCGTTGGGCGAAGACGAAGGTGCTGCCGGTGAATTCGAAATTGACACCGGAGGAAATGAGCCAGTCCTGCAGGTCGCCCTTGTGGTCCCAGTCTTCCGTTGCATTAAATATAGGGCCGAAGGCTTTCAGAATGCCCCTGTTTGGGAACCATCTCCACGAGGCGTTGTGTTCGCCCTGCCGAATATCGACCCTGGGAATATAAGAGAGTGTCGACCGAAAATCGGGGCTGATACTGCGGAAGACGGACCCGGCGTTGAAGTGCAGGCTGCTGTAGGCCAGTTGCGCATGATAGATGGAACCATGAGAAGTGAGCGGGCTGCCCGAATAGCGAGTCTGGTTGCGAACGGCCTGCCCGGTAAAAACAAGGTTTGAGGTGAGCCGCAGACGCGTGTCGAGCGAGAAGGTGCTTTCGGAATTGCCGGCGAAGCGGTAGTCAGTGAACAGCGCACCCAGTGTGGACTGGTTGCGAAACTCGCGGAGGACACGGGCAACGCTGATGACGGCGTGATCACCTGTCGCAGGGTCATCCGGGGCGAGCAGTTGCCCCGGCGCGCGGTCATCAATGGCGAGCAGACCCAGCAGCCAGCCGCCTGCTTTTCCGGTGAGGCGCACACCGTATTCGGGGTTCGCAATGCGGCGGGAGAAGAAGAGATTTTCGGGGGTCTGGAAGTAGGCGGCGTTGTCGAGAAAGAACGGACGCTTTTCCGGGAAGAAGACTTCGAAGCGTTGATTGACGGTGACTCTGGGGTCGTTCGTTTCCACCTGACTGAAGTCGGGATTGAGGGTGATGTCGAGCGTGAAGGCGTCGTGAATCACCAGTTTGGAATCGAGGCCGCCACGCAGTTCGTTCTTCTGGCGAAACTGTGGCGCAGCGTAATCGGGGGCGTCAAGAAAGTGCGAACTGCCGAAAGTCGTGTAGGGAATGAACTGCAGGTTACGGCCAGGCGAGATATTTTCAGGGCCGTCGGCCGTTGCAAGCTGGCGGGCGAAGCCTTCGAGGCGCGAGGTGTAGTAAGGCCAGTAGTCACCCTCATTCCGCGCGGGAATGAAGCGGGCCACGCCGATGCCCCAGGTCTGTTGCGGCGAATTGGAGAAGCGCAGACTGTGGAACGGGATGGTCATCAGAACCGCGAAGCCATCTGGGGTAAGGCGGCCTTCAGACTTCCAGACGGTATCGAAGCTGTAGTCGTCCTCTTTGCCTTCCGTGTTGATGGAATCAGCCTGAATGCCGAAGGGGTTGGCGTAAAAACTGAACGTGCGTTGCCCGTCGTGGAAGGTGTCGAGATAGAGCGCCACCTGATCGTCGCTGAAAATGTCTTCGCGACGCGAGAAACGGGCGCGAACTTTGCCCGGCTCTTCACGGCACAGGAAAGCGGCGTAGAAGTTCTGCTGATCCCAGGCAAGCCAGGCTGTGGTTTGGCGGGTGGCGGGTTTGCCATCGGCGGGTCTGTTCTGGCGGAAATCAGTGACGCGGAGAAAGCCAGGCACTTCGCCGTCGGCCAAAAACTCATCCAGCTTTGGAGGGTGTGGGGCTTTTGGGATATGGGTGGTTTCGGCCGGGAGGGCGGCAGCGCAGAAGAGCAGGGCTACCAGGAGCTTCACGCGGCACCTCGCTCTGTTGCAACTTTGCGAATGTAATCGCGCAGTTCCGGTTCCGTGGCCAGCAACCGATTGAAGAGATCGCGCGGCAGGGTAAGACAGACGCAGGGGGTGAGCGTGCGGACAGTAGCGTTGCGGGGCTGATTGCTCAGCAGCGCCATTTCGCCAAAGTAGTCACCATCGTGCAGGATGGCGACGATTTCAGTTGCATCATCCGTTGTGCGGGACACCTCCACTTTGCCACGCACGAGAATGAAGAAGCGGTCGCCTGGATCGCCCTGGCGAACGATCTCGATGTGTTCGTTAAACTGCTCGGTGCCGAACCAGCGGGCGACCTGCTCCAAAGTATCGAGGCGGACGCCGCGCATCAGCGGGAGTTCATTCAGCCACGCGGCATCAACCGTGGCGCGGTCCGCATCGTCGTTCAATTGCACGCCGGCCTGCTTGCGCCACATCTTCGCGTAGAGGCCATTCAAGTGGAGGAGTTCGGCATGGCAACCCTGTTCCGCCAGCCGACCCTGGTGGAACACGAATATACAATCGACATGGACGACGGAGCGCAGGCGGTGTGTGACGGAGATCATGGTGCGGCCCGGAGCGATGCGGTTGAGCGTGGCGTTAATCGCCTGCTCGGTGGAGGGATCGAGCGCCGAGGTCGCTTCGTCCAACAGCAGGATGGAGGGGTTCCTGAGCAGGGCGCGGGCAATCGCGATGCGCTGGCGCTGGCCGCCGGAGAAGTTACGCCCTCGCTCGCCCGCCAGGGAATCGTATCCGGCAGGCAGGGAGGTAATGAACTCGTGGATCTCCGCTGATTTTGCGGCCTGGATGATTTCGGCGTCAGTCGCGCCGGATTTGGCGAGCGCGATGTTCTCACGAATGGTTGTATTGAAGAGGAAGCTCTCCTGGAACACCACGCCGCAGAGAGCATGCAGCGAATGCATCCGGATGGAGCGCAGATCATTGCCGTCGAAGAAAGCTCCGCCCCTGTCAGGGTTATAGAAACGGAGCAGGAGATTCAATACCGTGCTCTTGCCGGAACCGCTGGAGCCCACCATTGCGACGGAAGATCCTCTTGGTATGCGAAGAGTCACATCCTCCAGATTGGTGCGTTCACCGGTGTAACTGAAGTGGACTTCGCGAAGCTCGATCGCATCACGGAAGGTGGTGAGTTCGGCGGCGGAGGGGACATCCGTAATATCTGGCTGTTCGGCAAGCAGTTCCTCAAGACGAATTGCCCCGCCGCGCGCGCTGACAAGATTCGGCGCGTACTGCGCCAGATACATGAAGGCGTAACTCAGCGAAACGAACAGTGCCTGAAAGGAGGCGAAGGTACCAATGGAGATGGTGCCGCGAAACGCCAGCCACCCGGAGATTGCCATCACCACGACCTGCAGGAACAGAGTGCCCAGGCTGGCGGAGCGCTCCACCATCGCGGTAATGAAACCCAGGCGAAGGGAGGCGCCGAAGAGCATGGAATTGCGATTCCGAAAACGCCCGATCAGCGTGTCCTGCAAACTGAACGCGCGTACGACCGACGGGGCCATCAGACTCTCCTGCAGCGCGGTCAGCGCACCGCTTTCCTGCTCCTGCTTGGCGACACTGGCGGCTGTGGCGCGTTTTGAAAAGAACCCGGGCCCGAGAATGCAGAGCGGACAAAGCAGGACGCCTATCAGGGCGAGGCGCCACTCCAGCGTGAAGACCAGGATTACGGAAAGCAGCAGGTCAAGGAAGGGTTGCAGACCCCAGGCAACACCAGCGGCAAGACCGTTTTCAAGAGCACCGAGGTCATTGGAGAAGCGGGACATGACGTCGCCTGTTTCCGTTCGGGCGTAAAAATCCATCGAGAGACGCTGCAGGTGTTCGAACGTGCGCAGGCGCAGACCGGCAATAATCTGAGCGACGATTTTGGCGTACAGATAGTCCCGGGCCATGGAGGTGACAGACACGATGACAGTGCTGGTGGCCAGAGCGCCAAGGATCAGAAACATCATGTGCTGGTTGTGGTTCAGCAATGCGCGGTCGATCATGAACTTCACACTCAGCGGTATCTGAGCGTTGAAGAACATTTCGAGCAACGACGCCAGGACGATGGGAATGAGGCGCAGTCGCCATGGCCGGAAGTACTGGAGAAGTGCGAACAGCAAGCCTCAATGTTACAAAGCCCGAACGGGGGCGTTCAACCCTGGGCAAGGAGCAGCGGGTTGGTCGGCAGGGAAATCTCGCCGCGAAGGACCCGTTCAACATCGGCTTTTTCCTTCACGAGTGACCAGAGTGGCTGGCCGACACTGCGGAGCAACGGGAAGGCCTGCACAACCTGGGCGTGCCATTTGGCGGCATACCGCGCCGCATCATCCGGCAGGACGGTGCCGCGGCAGTTCAGTGCGCCACAAAGGCAGGAAAAAGGTTGTTCGGGATTGAGCGTGCCGTAGTCATCAGTGATCTCGTCGTCTTCCGCGATATCCCGCACGGCGATTTCAAAATCAAACCCGGGGCTGAGGCAGGTGGCGGCGCAGGAGTGGTTGACGAAGCGCCCGTGATCCCAGCACAGAATGCGCTGCATCTGGTTGTTCAGATAGGAGTACTTGAAGACCTGCGCCCGGAGAAGTTCCGGCAGCGCGGCGTAGTGCTCCGGGGGGAGGCTCTGATCGAGCGCGTCGGCCACCCAGGTGATGGTTCCTTTGGGGATCAGCCTGGTGGCGAAGAGGCCGTAACCCATGGCCGGGCTGATAAAACGAAGTTCCGAGTCGGGGTGAATCAAGGTATCTTAGGTTCCTTTGGATTTCAGGTGTTAGTTGGTTCGCCGGCCGCCACGACCGCCAGGATTTACGGGCGTTTCTTCGGCCTTGCCGGGAATGATACCCAGGTCGGAACCATCGAACGGGCAGTGCTCATATTCAAACGGATGAACACGTTGGCAGACGGGGCAGTGCTTCTTCAGTTGAGGTAGCGGATGCACAGCTTTTGAGCTGAGCCATTGATCGCGTAGTAACAGTTGTTCCTTCGTGACCGGCATGCCGGCCTTCTCGAAGGTCACCAGTTCCATCGCCGGTGATTCGGTGAGCGTGAGTTCTGCGTCTTTCCTGCCGCCGCGGCCTTCGACTGTTAACTTCACTTTGTCGCCGGGCTTGTGACCATCCAGCCACTTCGTCAGGTCGGCTTCGGTCTTGATTAATTTGCCATCGAATTCGAGGATCTTATCGCCACGGTCGAGCCCGGCCAGATAGGCAGGGGAATCGCGCAGTACGGAGCCCACAATGTCCATACCGGAATCGGTCAGATCGTAGCGGAGTGCCCCCAGCCAGACGTGATTGCCAGGGCGCTTGCGGAGTTCAAACCCGGCGTAGGCCAGAAGTGGCTGGAAGGGAATCGGCTCTTTACCGGTGATGTGGCGGCGGAAGAATTCCGCAGCGAAGGACTTGTCTCCCGTAGCGTTGCCGAGCGCTGTTTGCAGGTCTTCGAGAGTGTAAGGCTTTTGTACATCGGGGTGCTCTTTCCACATCTGGCGCATCCAGTGGTCCAGGCTTTTGCCAGGAAACCTGGTGCGGATAGTGAGATCAAGACCCGCCGCGATGGCTTCGCCATAAGTGTAGTAGGAAATGAAAGTGTTCTGGGTATTGACGGGATCGTTCGCGGTAGCTGCATCCACGAACGGAGCCTGGCGAGCAATCTCCACTACACTGAAGACCTCGCGACCCGGCGCCGTCAGGACAGCATTGATGGCAGGGCCAATTGTCTGTGCAAAACGGTCGACGCTGCTAAGGCCTGCGCGCTTCAGCACCAACGGCCCGTAGTAGCTGGTGAAGCCTTCGGCGAACCAGAGCTCGCCAGACATGTTGGCACGCTCGAAATCGAAAGGCTCCAGGGATTTGGGGCGGATGCGCTCGACGTTCCAGGAGTGGAAAAATTCGTGAGAAACGGTCCCGATGCTCTGCGTGGCAGCCTGCTTGAGTGAGCGTGTGCCTGCTATGACCGTCGAGTTCCGGTGCTCCATGCCGTCGCCTGAAGCGTAAGGCAGATAGTCAATCAGGAAAGTGTAGTTGCCACCATCGTATTTCGGAAATGCGCCGAAAACGCCCTCCGCTTCAGTTACAACAGCCTTCGCCATGTTGGCATACGCAGCCGCTTCTTCCTTCGTGCCCTTGTGGTGCAAAGCCATGCGGAACTGGCGGTCGCCGACGGTCCACTCATTCCAGTCATAGGCGCTGATCTCCACCGGGCTGTCCATCATCATGTCGACATTCGGCGCAGTGTAAGAGCCATCCGCCGCGGGGATCAATTGCGTGGCGATTTTCCATTTCGAGTTTTCCGGCAGGAGGAACCGGAAGCTCATCGGGATCTTATCCATGCCATGTGCCCAGACAAAAGTAGCGGGCATGTTGAGATGAGCGTGAGTCTCATCAATGCCGTCGTAAGTGCCGTCCGCCCGGTCCCCGAAGAGCGTGTACTGCACGACTACCGTGCCCTTGTGGCCCGAAACTTTCCACGAGTACGGGTCGCTGCGATTGACTTCGAGAACGTGACCTTCGCCATCCGTGACTTTTACGCTGTAGATATTTTTCGCGAATTCATGCAGCGCATAGCGCCCGGGAGAGGAGCGACTCATCACCACATCGAGCGTGGGCTGCGTGACCCCGGTAAAGGTGGCGCGGATTTCCGCCTCATGGTGAGCCGCGTTGGGAAAGCTGATTTCATAGCGGATCCCGGGGGGTTGCGGGGGCTGCTGCGCGAGCGCTGTAGCGGCGATTGCGAGAAAGAGGAGGGAGAGTTTCACGGTTCCCCGGGGAGTATAGCAATAAGCGCGAAACAGTTCGAAACGCCGCAATAACAGCATGTGCCGCGGGCCGCGGGTCCACTTGTACAGATTCAGGGGATCACTCGACCGACGGCGGCCCTGGTCAGGAAAGAAACGCCCGGCGGCAAGATTATGAAACGCGTGAAAACGTGTCCCTCCTGCGGGAGCTACATGCTGATGCGGGAAGACGTTTGCCCGCAATGCTCCCATGCGATGCGGGAGTGGCGGAAGGCGAAGAAGCTGGTGGCGGTACCGGAAGAAGCGGCGTTAGTGGGTGTGTAGCCGGTATAGAATCGGGCATGCTGAATCGGGCAAAGCTGAGCTACGCCCACGGCCCTGTCGCGCCGCTGACTGAGAAAACCATTCCGTTTTATCTGGAAGACATCGCAGGCAGATTGCCTGACCGCGAAGCCCTGGTTATTCCACATCAGAATGTGCGCCTGACATGGCGGGCATTGCTGGCCGAGACAGAGCGCGTGGCACGCGGGCTGGCGGGTTTGGGGCTTCGGTCGGGCGAACGCGTCGGCATCTGGTCATCGAACTGCGTGGAATGGGTGTTGCTGCAATACGCCTGCGCCCGGCAGAACCTGGTGCTGGTCAACGTGAATCCGGCATATCGTTCGCACGAACTCGGCTTCATTCTGCGCAAGTCCCGCATGGCGGCGCTTTTTCTTCGGGAGGCAGACGCCCGTGCGAACTATCGCGCCATTCTGGAAGCCGCGATGGAGGGTCAGGAACTGCCGCCGCGTCATGTGGTCTGGCTGGGGCATGAGTCCTGGCAGCAGATGCTCGCGAATGCCGGCGAGTTGGCACCCATGCCCGTGGACCCGCATGAGATCGTCAACATCCAGTACACTTCGGGCACCAC
>JBBQDH010000276.1:0-7757 GCA_038319515.1 Bryobacterales bacterium | reverse complement strand
CCTCGGCCACCGCAATATTACTCCTGGCAACGTTGACGCCTTTTTCCATCGCCTGCACGGCGGCCTGCTGTGCCTGATACTGCGCGGTGAAGTTATCGAACTCCTGCCGCGAAACCGCACCCTTCTGCAACAGATTGCCGTAGCGTTCGGAAGTAGTCTTGTAGAGCTTTTCGTTGGTGCGGGCCTGCACCAGGTTGGCCCCCGCCTGTTCCTGGGAAGCTCTGGTCTGTTCCAGAGTCGCCTGGACCTGGCGAACCTGGTTATCCATCTCCGCCGCGTCCACCTCGGCCAGTACCTGGCCTTCTTTCACGCGGTCCCCAATATCGGCCAGACGCTTCTTCACATAGCCTGAGGCGCGCGACAGGATGGGCGCTTCCGTGATGGCCTGGATGTTTCCCGGCAGCACCAGCTGGCTGTTTCCGGAGGACCGTTCCACCGGTGTGACGTTCACCACCGGGGCCGTTTCCTCTTCCGTTTTTTCTTCCGCCACCAGAGCTGCCTGCCGTCTCTGGTGCGGGATGAAGCCCGTGAAGAATGCACCCACCGCGGCCACCACAACCAGCAGCCCGATCAGCACCAGCACCGTGCCCGAAGGGCGCCTCTTCTGATGCGCGTGCGCCGCCTGCTGCGAGACCAGCTTCTGTTTCAGCGCGTCTATTTCGGACCGTAGTTTCGCTTCTGTGGATTCCGCTTCCAAATCAGTTCTCCGTCAGGTAGACAGACACGTCTTCCTGCTCTTCTTCCGCCAGTTTCACGTCGTAATCCACCGGGGCGTTCTTTCGCAGAAGGCTATATACAACGGGCACCAGGAACAACGTGGTCACCGTGGCAAACGCGAGACCACCAATCACGGCGCGCCCCAGCGGAGCATTCTGCTCCGCGCCTTCCCCAATACCCAGAGCCATCGGCAACATGCCGGTCATCATGGCCAGCGCCGTCATCAGCACGGGACGAATTCGCGTGTTACCCGCTGAGAGCGCCGCTGCCCGCGCGTCCATGCCTTCCAGACGCTGATCGTTCGCGAACACCACCATGAGGATGCTGTTCGCGGTGGCCACGCCGATGCACATGATCGAGCCCATCAGAGATGGCACGCTGAACGTGGTCTGCGTGACAAACAACATCCAGATAATACCGGCCAGTGCGCCCGGCAGAGCCATCAGGATGATGAACGGATCGAGCCAGCTCTGGAAGTTCACCGCCATCAGGAAGTAAACCAGAATGATGGAGAAGACGAGCCCCAGGCCCAGCCGGTAGAACGATGTCTGCATGGTTTTCACCTGCCCGCGCAGTTCCATGGAAGAGCCGCGCGGCAGCTTCTTTTCCATGGCCGCCATGATCTTTTCCACCTCTGTGCCAACACTGCCAAGTTCCTGATGGTCCACGCCGGCATATACGTCGTACACGTTCTGCACGTTGTAGTGGTTCACAATCTGCGGCGCGACTCCACGCTCAGTGGTGACCAGGTTCGAGAGTAACTGCGTGCTGTTGGAAGACTGCGCGCCGGGGTTGCCATAGGCGGCTGTCGCCTGGCTGGGACCTGTACCCATGGACGCTGCGGTGTTGTTCGCCATGCCCTGCTGTGAGCCCGGTGTGTTCGTCGCGAAGGCCCCGGCCAGCGGCGCCACCGGCATACGCATCAGCGCGTCCAGCGAATTGATCCGGTGTTGAGGGGTCTGCACAGTGATGTTGTAGTTCACGCCCGTGGCCCAGTTCATCCACTGCGTGGGTGCCACCTGACCACTGCCGCTGAGCGAGATGAGCATGCTGTTGGAAACATCGCGCTCCGTCATCCCCACAAGGCCTGCTTTTGTTCGGTCCACCTTCAGCCGGATCTCCGGATAGTCGATCACCTGATGGATGTGCACGTCTGCCGCGCCGGGAATCTTCGAAATGCGCTTCTCAATTTCCTGCGCGATCTTGTAATTGCCTTCGAGGTTCCTGCCGCTGATCTGCACATCAATGGGGGCGGGCAGCCCGAAGTTCAGAATCTGGTTCGTGATGTTGGCCGCACCGAAGAAGAAATCGCACTCCGGAAAGTCCGCGATGAGCTTCCTGCGAAGCATGGACGTGTAATCGGCGGTCTTGCCGCGGATATCGTCGCGCAGCGTGATCATGATGTCGCCGTCGCCGGTGCCAATGGTCGGGCTGTCGCTGTAAGCCAGGTTGAAGCCGCCGTTCGGCAGACCGATATTGTCGATGATGGTGGCGATCTCACCCTTCGGCAGGGTCGCCCGAATGTCTTTCTCGATGGCCGCGAAGATCAGTTCCGTCTCTTCGATGCGTGTGCCGGAAGGCGCTCTGGCGTGCAGACGCATCTGGCCGGAATCGACTGTGGGGAAGAAGTCCTGACCAATGAATTGCACCAGACCCAGCGAGCCGAAGGAGAGGATCAGGAACCCGCACAGCACCGCAATGCGGTGGTCCAGCGCCCAGTCAAGCAGAGACGTATAGAACGCACGCAGCTTTTCAAACTGATGATTGAAGGCGTAGTGCACCTTCCAGATGACGCCCTTGCCGCCGGCGCTGTGGCCATGCTCGCCGCGCACGTAGAGCTTCATTTCCGGGCGCAGCATGTAATGCACCATGTTCGGAATCAGCGTTCGGGAGAGCAGGTAAGACGCCATCATGGCGAAGACAACGGCCATCGCAAGCGGAGTGAAGAGGTAGCGGGCGGCGCCGGTGAGCAGCAGCACCGGTACGAACACGACGCAGATACAAAGGGTGGAAACGAACGCAGGCGCCGCGATTTGTTGCGCGCCATCCAGCACCGCGCGTATCAGGGGTTTTCGCATCGCCATGTTGCGATGGGTGTTTTCGATTTCCACGGTCGCGTCGTCCACCAGAATGCCGACCGCCAGCGCGAGCCCGCCCAGCGTCATCACATTGATGGTCTGGCCAAGTAAGCTCAGTACGATGAGCGAGCACAGGATGGAAAGCGGGATGGAAATGCAGACGATGACGGTGCTGCGCCAGCTGCCGAGGAAGAGCAGGATCATCAGGCCGGTGAGGCCGGCCGCGATCAGGCCTTCGCGCAGCACGCCCTCGATGGATGCTTTGACGAAGATGGACTGATCAGAGAGCAGTTTCACATCGAGTTCCGGCGGCAACGTGGCGAGGATCTTCGGCAGCGCTTTTTTCACGGAATTGACGATGTCGATAGTGGAGGCGCGACCGTTGCGCAGCACCGTCATCAAAGCGCCGCGGCTGCCGTTCACACGCACAATGCCGGTCTGGATGGAAGAGCCGTCGCGGACGTTCGCCACATCCCGCAGGTAGAGCGGGACGCCGTTGATCACGCGCACAGGCAGATCGTTAATCTCTTTGAGGACGCGCGGGCTGCTGTTCAGTTTGATGCCGTAATCGCGGTCTCCGAACTTCGCTGTACCGGCTGGCAGGATGATGTTCTGCAGATTGAGCGCGTTCGAAACGTCCGTGGCGGAGACGCCTTTTGAGTACATGGCATCGGGATCCAGATCTACCATCACCTGGCGGAACTTGCCGCCATAGGGCAGCGGCACCGATGCTCCCTGGATGGTGGCCAGCTGGGTTCGGATGAAGTTCTGACCGTAGTCGAAGACTTCCTGTTCGCTGAGCACTTTGCTGCCGAGGCCCACCTGCAGCACGGGCACGCTGGATGCGTCGTACTTCAGGATGTTAGGCGGAAACATGCCGGGCGGCATCTGGCGCGAAGTGGTGTTGGCGCTGGCGGTGACCTGCGCCTGGGCGAGTTCAATGCGCGCGCCCGGCTGGAAGTAGATTCGGACCACGCAGACACCCGAATAGGATTGCGATTCGATGTGTTCAATGTCGTTGACGGTGGAGGTAATCGACCGCTCGAAGACGGTGACCACGCGGTTGGTCATTTCTTCGGGCGAGAGACCGCCGTAGCTGAAGAGAACGCTGAGAACAGGGATGTCGATATAAGGGAAGATATCGACTGGCATCGTGCTGATTGCCACGCCTCCGAAGAGGGTGATCAGCAGCGACATGATGACAAACGTGTAGGGGCGCCGGAGCGCTAGTCGAACGATCCACATGGCATTCCGAGGGCTTGCAGGCATTGTAACGCGGGGTGGTTTGTGGTCGGGTTAGTCACCAGTGAAATACGGTAAAATGTGCGCATGAAGCCTGTTGCTCTTTTGTTTCTCGGTTTCTGTAGTGCGGCGTTGGCACAGCAGGACAGTAACGCCGCCGCTGCGTCGGCGAAGCGGCGTATTGCAAAGATGGAGCTGTTCGCGTCGCGACCCCTGCGGCCGCTCATCATGATTCGGCCTTCGGCTGCTTGCGTCATACCGCTGACGAGCGCTTTAAAGCCGGAAGCCGGGGCGAGCCGGACTCCGATCATGAGGACGCCGCAGGGGCGCGCGGGTGACATCATGTCGCCGATGCCCGCCTGCGATGAGGCCGTGGTCCAGAATAAGTAGTTGAGTGCTGGAAAAACGATCTCTTGAACTGCTGACCGCGGCGCTGGGTCAACTTGAAGAAGGCTTTGCCGGGTTGCCTGCTTTTGAAGCAGAGATTCCCGGTGATGAACGCATGGGCGCGGTGATGTCGGAAGTTGCTGTCCGGCTGCACGATAACTTTCCTTATTTCCATCCGTTGTACGCGGGGCAGATGCTGAAGCCGCCGCATCCGGTGGCGAAGGCGGCGTACGCGCTGGCCACATGGATCAATCCGAACAACCATGCGCTGGACGGCGGTCGCGCCAGTTCCGCGATGGAGAAAGAAGCGGTGGCGCTGATTGCCACCATGTTTGGCTGGCACACGCACCTGGGACATCTGACCAGCAGCGGAACGCTGGCCAATCTGGAAGCGTTGTGGGTGGCGGGCAAGCTGCATCCGGGCAAGACGATTCTGGCGAGCGAGCAGGCGCACTACACGCATGAGCGTATCAGCGGCGTGCTGCGACTGCCGTTTGAAAAGGTGGCCGCGGACGAGCGCGGACGCATGGATGTGACGGCCCTGGAAGCTCGCCTTGTGAAGGACGATGTGGGCTGCGTTGTGGTGACGCTGGGTACTACCGGGCTGGGAGCGGTGGATCCGCTGAAGGCGATTCTGGCGCTGCGCGAGAAATACGGGTTCCGCGTTCATATCGATGGAGCGTATGGCGGGTACTTTGGCCTCGCGAACAACCTGGGGCCGGAAGCGATGGAGGCCTTCAGCCATGCGAGTGAGGTGGATTCGATTGTGATCGATCCGCATAAGCACGGGCTGCAGCCGTATGGCTGTGGATGCGTGCTGTTTGACGACCCGGAAGTGGGCGCGCTTTACAGGCACGATTCGCCGTATACGTACTTCTCTTCGAACGAAATGCACCTGGGGGAGATCAGCCTGGAATGTTCGCGGGCAGGGGCTTCGGCGGTGGCGTTGTGGGCGACGATGCGGCTGCTGCCTTTGTGGATGGGCGGTGAGTTCGCGGCGGGTCTGGAAGCGTCGCGGCGCGCGGCGGTGGGGTTTGCCACGCGGCTGCGTGAAGACGACCGGTGGCGGGTGATCTGCGAGCCGGAACTCGACATTGTGGTGTGGGCACCGAAGCACAGGCCGGACCTGGCGCAGGCAATCTTTGACGAGGCTGCACGGATGGATCTGCATCTGGCGCTGATTCAGGTGGGCGGTCAGTTGTGCCTGCGGAGCGTGCTGATGAAGCCGGAGCACGAGGGTTGGTTGACGGAACTGACCCAACGGCTGTCCCGTGCCTACATCCTTGCGGAGGCAAGAACTCTATGACGCTTCGGGAAGCCTGGACCGGGCGGGTGACGGCGGACGACTACGAAGCGCATATGGAACGGATCGGCCAGGCGGAGGCGAATGCCCTGTTGCTGGCGGAGTTGTTGACGGGTGCTTCGGGGCGGGTGCTGATTGCGGGGGCGGGGACCGGGCAGATGTTCGGGTACCTGCCGGCGGACTTCCTGGCAGGCTGCGCGATCACTTGTTCGGATGTGAATCCGGCGTTCCTTGCCCGGCTGCGGGAGCGGTTCGTTTGCGAGACGGTGGTCGATGACATTGAGGACCCGAAGCTGGAGCCGGGCTTCGCGGCGATTGCCGTGGTGTTGGTTTTGGAGCATGTGGACTGGCAGCTTGCGGCGGAATCGCTGGCTCGTTTGGAGCCGGAGCGGCTGGTGATCATTGTGCAGCGAAACCCTTCCAATGTGACCGCCGCGGTGACTCCGGGGCGGGTGCCTCCGGGCACGATGCAGGTGTTCGCGGGGGAGGCCCCGCCGCATCTGGTGCCGGCGGAGGAGTTGATTGCGAAGCTGGGTTCGTTTGGCTTCGAACTGGTTCGCGAGGAAGCCCGCGCGGTGCAGGACGGGAAGTCTATGGTCGGGCTAGTGCTTCACAAACGGCCTGCGTAACCATGGCGGTTGTCGCGGTGCCGCCGAGGTCCGGCGGGTGCAGGGCCGGGTTGGCGGTGACGGTTTCGATGGCCTTCATGAGGCGGTCGGCGGCGGCCTGTTCGCCGAGGTGTTCGAGCATCATGACGGCGCTCCAGAAAGTGCCGATGGGGTTGGCGATACCTTTGCCGGTGATGTCGAAAGCGGAGCCGTGGATGGGCTCAAACATCGACGGGAACTGACGCTCGGGGTTGAGGTTCGCGGTGGGTGCGATGCCCATGGATCCGGCCAGGGCGGCGGCTAAATCCGAGAGGATGTCGGCATGCAGGTTGGTGGCGACCACTGTGTCGATAGAGTTCGGCTTCATCGTCATCCGCACGGTCATGGCGTCCACCAGCATCTTGTCCCAGGTGACGTCGGGGAAGTCTTTCGCGACCTCTGCGGCGATCTCATCCCACATGACTAAACCGTTGCGCTGGGCGTTGGATTTCGTGACGACGGTGAGGAGTTTGCGGGGGCGTTTTTGGGCGGTTTGGAACGCGAAGCGCATGATGCGGGTGACGCCGGCGCGGGTGAAGATGGCGACTTCGGTGGCGACCTCTTCGGGTAATCCACGATGCGTGCGGCCGCCCTGGCCGGCGTATTCGCCTTCGGAGTTTTCGCGGACGATGACCCAGTCAAGATCAGCGGCGGTGACGTTGCGGAGGGGGGTCTGGATGCCCGGCAGAATGCGGGTGGGACGCACGTTGGCGTACTGGTCGAAGGGCTGGCAAATTGCCAGACGCAGGCCCCAGAGCGTGATGTGGTCCGGCACGTCCGGCGCGCCGACGGCTCCGAAGAAGATGGCGTCGAAGGGCTTCAATTGGGCCAGTCCGTCAGCGGGCATCATGACGCCGTGTTGTTTGTAGTAGTCGGAACCCCAGGGGAAATGGGTGAAGTGGAGGGTGAAGCCGTCCTGGGCGTGCCTGAGGACTTCGACGCCCGCAGCGATGACTTCAATGCCGATTCCATCGCCGGGGATGGACGCTATTCTGTGATTACGCATCTGAACACGATCATAGAGGACCGGGTGGTCCAGGCCCTGCTGCCTTCGCTCCCGAACCGGGAAGATACACTGCAATTCCTGTCGCGTCTGGAAGACCCGCGCGTGTTGGCGGACACGACGGCGCTGCGGTATGCGCTGACCATTTTTTCTTACAGCCGGTTTTTGGGCGAGGCAGTGATTCGGTATCCGGAATGGGTGCTGGAGATTGCGGAAGCGAAGGACCTGCATCGCGGGTTTTTGCCGGAAGAGTATGAAGAGCAACTGCGGGCGGCGCTGCCTGCGGACGGAGTTCCGCGGCCGGTGGATCTGGCGCTGTTCCGACGGAAGCAGATGCTGCGGATTGTGCTGCGGGATGTGCTGAAGTACGCCGATTTGAG
>JBBQDH010000275.1:0-7759 GCA_038319515.1 Bryobacterales bacterium | reverse complement strand
AGCTTGGCTGTTCAGTTGCGCTTATAGTTGTGAGTCATGTTGCCGCACGGGCGAATCCCTGTTGGCCGGTTAGGGCTCGGTTGCTCCTTTGGTACCATCCATTTGTTCGAACGGGGCTGCCTTCGTTGCTGGTCAACCGATCTGACGGTTGGCCGACAGCCTGATCCAGGGCGGGCGTTAGTCAGCCGGGCGCTACCACAGCACGAGGCTGCCAGACAGTTCGGTCCTGAATCCGGAAAAAGCCAAACTGTGTTCGGCTCTTCAGCGCGCATCGTTGAGAGCTAACTGATCGTATGCGACGCACAGGCAATCGCACGGAAGAACTAGGCTGTCATTTCCAGGCCTGCTTGCCGTCGCGCAGGCGTTCCACTATGTCTGCTGTAAGCGCCTCAAAGCGGTCGAGCGCCAGCTTATCTTCGGCAAAACGGCGAGCGGCCAGAGACATCCGGGCGAGTTCGGAGGGGTTGGCAGCGAGCCGGTGAATATGGGCAGCCCAAACCTCGGCCCCAGAGTCCCGCTGAATGATGAAACCGGTCTCACCTTCCCGGATCAGGTCCGTTGCGCCGTCGACATCGCTCACGAGGCAGGGCAATCCAACGGCTAGGGCCTCGGCTACCACTTCCGGAGTGTAATCCTGCCGGGTGGGAAAAACAAAGACGTCGCTGTCCTGGAAAACCTTCAGCATCTGATCCCGGCCCCGGCCACCCAGCAACCGAACGCCGGGCGGCATAGGGCGATTTGCGAGCGAAGGGTCATTGGACGCAATGGTTAATGTACATTGATCCGCAAGATGTGCGGAATAAAGCCGGAGTAGAAACTCGCCGCCTTTTCTCGCGAAATCGTTTCCAGCGAACAGAAGCCGCGTCGGTGAATCATAAGCCCTTGGGCGCGGCCTCCACAACGCGACATCCTGGGGAGCGAGCGTGATGCAACACCGGTTGCGCGGAACGCCAAAATCTTTCTGTAGCGATTCCACGCAGTTGGAACTCTTAGGCAGGAAGTAATCGAACTCGCGGACCGCTTTGCCAAACGTCCACTGATGTACGCGATGCGTTAGAGATCGCTTCAAACCCGTCTGTCCCTGTCGCCGGAGCTGAGCGTCGACCGTGGCGGGTATCGAGTCCATCACCAGGATAGCAGGCAGCCGACGCGCTGTCTCGCGCATCGTCACGGCCAGTTCCCACGTATTCACGACAACAAGATCGAAATCCCGCGTGTTGATCGGGAGAAGTTTTTGGCGTGCAACATACTGGCTCTCCCAAGGCCCTGTCAGTCTCGCCCAGCCTGGAGCGGGATTTGCAGCGTAATCCTCAATGCCGACGAGAATATAGACAGGGTCGAGATCTTGGACTTTGCTAAGGGCCTGCTTAAGCCTTTGTACGACAGTCTTGTGTCCGAGAAGTGTGCTAAACACACAAAGCGCTTTCATATGAGGCAATCGAGCCGCGTCGGTCAGAACAGCCCGTTGAATCGGCTGAACAGAACATCGAATTCAGGCGTCACCCGGTTGCCCCGAAGAGTCTGGCTCACAGAATGGAAGCCGACGGGAATGAACCCGTGCTCCCGATAAACACTGAGAGACTCCGATATCGTGGGAGCACCCTGATAAAGCTGAATCACGGCGAGTTCACTCTGCAATCCTACAATCCTGTCGAGGACGCCGAGCGCTCCGTTAAAAACACTCAGATCGTGACCCTGTGTGTCCATTTTGAGGAATACGCGAGGGCTCTCGCTTCCCGCAAGTAGCGCCGGGAGGACTTCGTCGAGGCGGCGCAACTGGATCTCAACTTCCGTGCTTTTACTGCCGCCAAACTCGTAAGCCTCCATGGCCTCGTCCCTGAGCGCCAAGAGAGAATTGAAGTCATTGGCGGGATATGTATTAATTACGGCCTTACGACTCGAATCGCTGAGTCCGTATTGCAGGCCGCTCCAGTCCGGATCGCCACGCATTGTCTGACAGAGCTTGGCATACGAGCCCGGGACCGGCTCGAAGCTAAGAATCTTACCCTTAAATCCCCAACTTCGGAGCTCCCGTGCGTAAGAGCCCTTATACGCTCCGGCATCGATCACTACATCGATCTCCATTTCCCGCAGAAGATCTCTGGTTTGGCATTGTCGCGCAAACAACGGTCTATAACCGTTAACGTTGATTGCAATCTTCTCAAGAAGTAATTTGACCGTCTCACGGATGCCCATGGAATTTATGTGGTTCAGACTTGAATACCGAGTATATCCGACCGGGCAGTCTTCGCGCCAGCACCTGTCTTTTCTCTGGCAACAGAAGCCTGAACGAGGATGCGTTTCCGAGGCAAGGTGGGACTAAGGGGAGGAATCGGAAGCTGGTGAATGCAAGTCAGCATGACCGAGCGAGAAGTATGGAGTTCGAACGGATCAAGGGGGTTCCGGACGGCGGCGATGAACCGCACGATCTCTTCAGCCGTGGGGCCCGGGCATCGGTCCGCTCCCGTGCATCTCACTCGCGCAGCCGAAGAGAGCGGGTTTAGTCACCAGTCCGGAAAATATATTTGCGATCTTCATAACTGCCATTTTTTGTTTGGGTTACACGTTTTCAAGAGTGAAGCGGCGAGGGTAGCGGGGGGCATTTCCGCCGATCCCATGTTCTAGCCTTTAGCCATGAGATACCCAATTGCACTCGTTGTCGCCGTGATTGCTTTTGCCCGCCCAGGAGCGGGTCAAACCAAGGTAGACCTGACAACACAATCAAAATCGGTGGTGGACTTCAGCGCCGCGACGTCGACGAAGCCGCTTGTAACCGGCGCCGCGTTGCCCGCGACTTGTACTACCGGACAAATGTATTTTCTAACCACTGCGACGAGCGGCCAGAACACCTACGGCTGTGTTGCAGCCAATACCTGGACCGTGCAGTCAGCGGGTGAGCAAAGCACAACTATCAGGAGTTCGGGGCTCCTTGTTGGATCCCGCTCCGTGATCGATGTTTCTGCCGGACGCGGCGGATTGCTGGCCACCAGTGATACAGGAACCGAGATCTCCGTTCAGGCCTCCATCGATACTTCCTTCATCCAGACCCGCGCGGACCATCAGTCCGGCATAGCTTTGTTCTGTGCTTCGCGCAGCACCGCGTCGCCCGGCCTTGTCTACTTTTGCGCGATGATGCCGACACTCACGGCTTACACGAGAGGGATGGTGGTCAACTGGCAGCCGGACGTAACCAATTCTGGCGGCGCCATCACCCTGAACCTGGATATGCTGGGCGCGATGCCAATCGTCAGGGCGGATGGCATCACTTCGCCGGCGGGTACCGATTTTGTCGCCGGGCGACTCTATCAACTTTGGTACGACGGCGCAGCCTTTCGGGTTCCGGGTTCATCGAGCAGCATCGGTGGCGGCACCATCACTGCGGGGGGCCTTGCACCGAATGCAGAATACAGCACTTCGATGATTATGGATTCGTCCTACTGTCCGAACTGGTTCGGCACGTTTGTCGGCTCGTCGGCGCTCACTTTTACCCTGGGTCCGCCGGTGGCCGGATGTTTGATCGGCCTTCAGAACAACACGACTCTGCCGATGACAGTCAATGTCACGACGAACAGTGTCACGCTGAACGGCCAGTTCCTGAATGGAACAATTCCTGGATGTGCAGTGCCGGCGAACGGCTGTAAAGGTGCCATCATCAAGGCGAACGGAACCACTTCGTGGGATATGAGCGCGCCAGGGGCGGACGTTAACGCCGGGCCATCGGGGACAGCAAGGAATATCGGGGTAATCTTTGCCGGTGCCGACGTCGCAGCGGGGGCGGCAATAAACATCCCGTCACTGGATTTTTCGTGCACCCTCTCCAAGGTCACGATTTCTGCAAGCGGCGGCACCGCCACAATCAAACTCTGGAAAGTGGCGGGCGGCGGCACCGCGATTCCCACACCGGCTGATTCAATCAGTACGGCTGGTTTCTCGCTCACGACCGGCGCAAAGTACACTACCGCCAACATGGCCGATCTGAGTACAGCCACTATCACTGCAGGCGATTCGCTGACGTTCAACCTTTTTGCGCTGAGCGGAAGTCCGGACCATGTCGGGGTCTCCATGGGGTGTTCCCAATGAGACTTTTGAGAATCATCGGCACCATTATGCTGCTTTCGTTTGCCGCCCCGGCTGCTCTGCTGTCCCACACCAGCGGAGGCGGCGTCAGCGACGTTACTTCTTCTCCCATTAACAGCGCAGGTGCCACACTGCTGGTGGTCACCGTGAACACCTACGGCGGCGCGGGCTTTACGGTCACGGATTCGCAAACCAACTCGTGGACGCTCGCTGTTAATATCCTGAATGGAGTGGACGCCAACGTGAGTATCTATTACGCGTGGAGGGCATTGTCCCCGAGCGCGGTCCATACCATCACATTGCACGGAAGCGCTATCTACGCAGCGTTTACGTTTTCCGCTTATTCAGGTACCAGGACGTCCGCTGATCCTCTGGACAGGACCGGCAGCGCCGGGTCCGCTCTGAACGGGCAATTGCTGCATCCCGGCAGCATTACGCCAACCGAGAATGGGGAATTGATAGTCACTTCGCTGGCCGGGGGGCAGAACGCGGCCACGCCGTTTAACATCGACGGCGGGTTTTCGACATCCGACCAAATAAGCTACACCGGTGGCCTGCGTGTCGCGAATGCCTCTGCATACCTTATCCAGGCCGAAGCGGGCCCGGTGAATCCTGCCTGGACCTGGTCAATTAACGGATCGTCCGCTGGTGCGGTGATCGCGAGTTTCAGGCGTGCAGTTCCCTCAGGAGGATCGCAATGGCTCATTTTTTAGGTGATGTTTTATGTGATGTCTTAAGTAATGATGAATACAGGCAGCGTAGTTCTTCGCCGGAGCCTGAGGTCACCGGGCAGAGTCAGTGGAATCCGTGGACGCGTCTGGTCCGCACCATGCACACGGCTCGTTCGCAGGTGGAACGGACTGCCGGGAAAATGTGCCGCAAAGTTGTTTCAGGTAGTGCCAGGGGAAAGATGAGACCTTTAAAGTGTTCGTTTCGACGTACTGCCCTCCTGCTGCAGGGCCTGTTGCTCTTTACCGCAACTCTGTTTGCCGGCCAGTCGCTTGTACTTAACGCTGGCCAGTACCTCGATCTGGCGGACCCGCAGTACCCGCGCAATCAATCGTGGAGAGTAGAGTTTCAGGTTCATGACTGGACGGTACCTGCTACCAGTGCGGCGCGACTGATCAGCCTAGACGGAGTGGGATTTGCCGCGTTTATTGGGTCGAACGGCTACTTCCATCTGGAGTCTGTAGGCGACAGGATACTTGAACAGCAACCCTGTTTCGTGAACGCAAACGGCATGAGCAATGCGCTGGTACGTTTTCAAAGAAACGTGACCACGTCCGAAGTAACTTGTGAGATCTGGAGCTATGACAGCACTGGCTACAATACCCAAACAGACAACATCAAGACCCCCGGGAACCTCAGTTTTGGCGGTGGAGGTCTGGGTGGCGGCGCTGCGGCTTCTCTCGGGTTTATCCATGTTTTTACGACACTGCTCCCGCTGGGTAGTCGTCCCCCGGTGACTGCCGACAGGGGTGACTGGACAGACCTTCGGTTTGATGGAAGTCTGCTGGATTCCAGTGGGCACGGCCACAACGCGACGGGCGCCGCGCGCTTTGTGACCACGCCGAATCAGGTTCCGGTCGCGCTGCCGAAGACATTTGGCGCTCCCTTCTGGTCGAACTGGGTATCGCTTCGGGCAGGTTTTCCCGCTCAGCTGGATGGATCGGCCAGTTTTACTCTGGCGGACGGAAACTCCTCAGTGACTTTCCAGTGGCAGCAGTTGAGTGGTCCATCGACGGTCATTTGGCAGAATCGTCAAACGGGCACTCCCACTGTCACGGGCCTTGTATTTGGAACCTATACATTCCGGCTGGAGGTCTCGGATGCGGCGGGAAATAACGCTGCGGCCACGCTTACGGTAGGCGCCGTTGCTACCGACGCCAACGGGGTGATCGTCAATGCCAATCCGGCGACGGATGCTGTGTTTGGACCGATGATTGCTTTTGGCCGGAATCCATGGGGCTGGGCCGATGAGAGGAACCTCCGCATGGAAAATCTGCAGCGGAACACCTACGGAACGCCCCCGACATGGTCGGCACCCGCCGAGGACGCGACTGTAGACTACAAGTTTTTCGATCCCTACGGCACGCCTCAGAATACGACTCTGGCCGGCGACATAACCGCCACAGCACTAACGATTTCGGTGGCGAACGCGGCGACCCTCGACCTTTCCAGCCTGCCGACCCAAATCCTTCTGGGCAACAGCGGATCATGGGAGATCGTGCGGATCTGTTCTGCGTCCGGGAATACTTTGGGCGTTTGTTATGACGGACGCGGATACCACTACGGGTTCGACGGTTCCTATATTCGACCCGCCACCGCCTGGTCAGCCGGAAACAGGATCTGGCAGGTGAAAGTCACCGGAGCGGACACCCACTTTTTGACAACCATCTGCTCATCCGGCCCCGGGTGGCCGGTAGCGCACACCCGCCCCATCATCTCTGCCGGAACCATTACTGCATCCCCCGGTTCTGCTGTGGCCGCAGGCGTCGGAACAGGCTGGAACGGAACCCAGAATTCGCTCGCGATTGCTATTTACGCTACACACAACGGCACTCCGTTCACATTCTTTTCCTACGTGAATTCAGCGCAGGGAACATCCATCGTGATGGCGCGACCGTTTCCTGCCGACGCTGATGCGGGAACCTACTCTTACCGTATCTTCAATGACCAAAGACGCATCGTGTTGCACTACACTAGATCGGACTCAACGGATGGATCAGTCTCCTTCCCGACGTCCGGATGCGAGACGGATACGGCCTTGTACCTGTACTTCGGCCTGGACAATGTATATGCAAATCAGCGAACCTCCGCATCGCCCTATTCATATATGGACGGGCTCGGTTATACCGGCGATTTTGTACCTAATTATTACGATATCGGCCTGGCACATTACGCCTTCTATTTCCGGTCGGGCCTGACGCAATCGCTTACGTCTGCCCGAAATCTCGAAGACTACTGGTTGCGGTATCCCGAAATCGGCCAGGGAGAAGCGGGAGGAAACCCGCGAAGTCGCAGTGTGCTTGGCGTCTTCGCGGCGGCAATACTCGACGGCGACAGGGCGAAAAACTGGTCAGGCCTCCGCTCTTTTGCAAAGGCAGGCGTGCTGACCGCGCAAGCTAACCGGTGTGACGATGATCTTCGGGAATCGGCATATACTCTGAGCTGGCTTGCCCTGGCGGCCCAGTTTGATCCGGACCCGGCGCAACGCACCACCTGGAAAAACGAACTGTCCACCTCTTCCTACTCCCGCGATAGCGGCTGCAAACGGACGGATAACTCGTTCGCAGCCGGGAACTACTGGGAGCCGGGCCCCCAACAGGTAACCGCCACTCGTGATTCTACAACCGTATCCGCCGTGACTGGCACATTTCCGGCCAACATGTGCTCCAGCACAGCGCATGGAACTGCGTTAGCCAGCAATGGCTCGGCATTACTGACAGCCCTGACCAGTTCATTTGTCGCGCCCGCCGGGTCCTATAAATTGCTTGTGGGCGGTACTATCGGCGGTGTTCGCTACGATCTGGCGACCCAATTCGACTACAGTTCCCCCAGCAGCGTCACGCTGGCTGCGATATGGCCGGGAGACACGGGCACCGTTTACTGGTCAATCGAGAACAATGACAACCAGTCCTATGTGCTCACCATTGCAGGGGGACCCGCCGATGTCGCAAAC
>JBBQDH010000274.1:0-7773 GCA_038319515.1 Bryobacterales bacterium | reverse complement strand
GCGACCGGTTCCCGACGATGGGCGCACTTCTCGATGCGATCGGCGCGCCGGGCGAGGCGGGGTCCGTTACGCGAACGGTAACGATGGTGCCGGGTGCTGGTTCGGCAAACATTTCAGGGAACCGCAATCGCCGCAGGATGGTGGTTGGAGCCTGCGGTTTGTTGGCCTTCATTGCGCCGGCAGCGGGCTATTGGTTTTGGAATGGGCGCGATGCGCGGGGGCCGGTGGCGGAAAAGCTTCTTGTGGTGCTCCCCTTTGAGAACCTTGGGGCGGAACCGGCGAATCAGCCGCTGTGCGATGGTCTGCAGGAAACGGTTACGGGCTTGTTGTCGATGGCCGGAGGGACGCGGCGAGTGGTGCTGGTACCGTCCTCTGAGGTCCGGCGCGGGCAGGTGCGGACGATCGCGGATGCGCGAAAGCAGTTCAAGGCCGACCTGACACTGACGGGCAGCGCGCAAAGGACAGGTGACCGCCTCCAGCTCACGCTGAACCTCGCCGACGCGGCAACTCTGCGCCAGATCGATTCCAGAATTATTACGGTGGCACTTTCAGAATCGGCCAATCTTCAGGACAAGCTGGCAGAGGAGCTGGGGGCACTGGTTGGGGCGGGGCCGCCGCCTACGGGCGATCTTCAACGGGAGAGCGGCAAGACTCGAAATTCGTTGGCCTATGCGTTGTATCTCCAGGGTGTGGGTGCACTGGAAAAGCGAAACGTTGACGTATCGGTCGATTACCTTCGCAAAGCTCTGGAGGCAGACCCGACGTTTACGCCGGCGCGGGCAAAACTGGCGGAAGCTTACCTTTGGGAGAACAATGCCACGAGCGACCCGAAGTGGCTTGCGATGGCCGATGCGGAGGTGACACGTGCCGCGCAGAGAGGGTCGGGCCGGGAGGTGATGATGGCGCAGGCCATGATCCGTAAGGCAACGGGGGACACGGAGGCAGCAATTCAGTTGTTCCGGCAGCTGCTGCGCCAGGAACCGGGAAACATGGAGGCGTGGCAGCTTCTGTCCCAGGCGCTGGTCTCAGCGAAACGACCGGATGAAGCGGAAAAGACACTGCGTGAGGCGATTGGGCAACGACCGGGTTATTGGCCCCTGCACAATACGCTTGGTGTGCTGTGCATGGACCGGCAGGAGTATGAAAAGGCGGAGCAGTCCTTCGCGTCCGCTGCGGCGCTGGCTCCGGAGGTCGCGGTAATCGCCTCAAACCGCGGGGCACTCTACTTCCGTATGAGCCGGTGGCCTGAAGCGGCGTTGAGTTTCGAGAAATCGCTGGCGATCGCGCCGAGCGCACTGGCGCACGCCAACCTGGGGGCCGTGCGCTTCTTTCAGGGCAGATATGAAGAGGCGGCAAAGGAGGCAGAGGCGTCCACGCAACTACTGCCTGCGAATCCGCTGAACTGGGGTAATCTGGGCGACGCGCTATGGCAATTGCCACAGAAGAGAGCGGCGGCGAAAGAGGCATTCGGGAAAGCGGTGACGCTGGCGGGCGAGCAATTGGCAATTAATCCTGGAAATGTGCGATTAAGGAAGAGTTATGCGCTTTTTCTGGCTAAGTCCGGCTTGCGGGGTGAAGCGGAGAAGCAGATCCAAATGGCTATGTCACAGGCCCCGAAGGACATGAATGTGTACTTTTATGCGGCGCGGGTATATGCTGTTGTGGGTGAAAAGGCTGCGGCCAGTGCGGCACTTGGTAAGTGCCTTGCCCTTGGCTACAGTGCCGACGAGATTGCCCGGGAACCTGATCTGGCGACGATTAGCAAGCCGGTACGGTAAAAGGAGTATGGATTGATGACTACCAAAGACTATCTGATCCTCTTGAAGGTGGCAGTGATGCCGGACGGCTCACTCCGGAAAAAGCTGATTAATTACCTCGATACGAACAATCAGCTGAGCCCGAACGAGGTAATGAAGGTAAGTCCGGGCGACCGGCTGGCGTGGATCGTCCAGGTCTTCGTCGGCAACACGCCGCGGCTTGTTCCCTATGAGATTCGCTTCATGGATGCGAGCAGGACGAAACCGAACGAGACATTTCTGGGCGTATCCTCTATTTCAGTGCCCACGGGCGGGACGAGTCCTTTTCTGAACGTCAGATCGCTGCAGGAAAGCATCTATTACTCCATCTCCGTGCCGGGCATGGGCGTTGTTCTGGACCCTGAGATTCAGACGGGCGATTCGACATCACTGAACCACGGGAGGATCAAACCTGATGCGGGGGGGACTGCGTATTCCATCTGCTGGGATGTCACGAGGAACACGTTTTCGGTCTTCACTATTGTCGATGCTGAAGAAGAGAATGCAAGCGAGAGCGAACTTTTGACTGGTGTTTCAAGTCTTTCGGTCAACCGCGGAGACACGGTACAGTTTACGGCTCTGCGTGGTGTTGTCAGTGTGAGTATCAATATCTCGTTCCCGGTGGACTTCAACAATACGTGGGTAACGCCGTTTTCGCCGGATTCGCCGGTGCTGCCGGGACCAGGGCTGTTCGGCACGACGGTGGGTCCGTACAAGGTAGTGGATGATCGCGATCCCACCGGATCCATCTTTACTTTCACCGCGCAGACCGAAGATTTGGCAAATACTTCGATCCCGTTTTCGCTGACGCTTGTGAAAGCCTGAAAAGCGGTCGCATCGCCGGGGGTGATAGCATTCGTGCGGAAGGACGCCACCCCCGAAAAATGAACATTACCCGTCGCCAACTGGTGCAACTGGCCGTCGCAGCGCCGCTTTCGCGGCTTGTTGGGCAAACCCCGGCGCTACCGCCGATGGAGGATTTGTGGGGCGGGCCTGTGGTCGATTGCCACCACCATCTTCGGCGCGGGGAACAGAACATTATCCATATGAATGGGTGCGGTGTTTCGAATGCGATGATGCTGGCGCGGTCAAACTCGGCGGAAGATATCAAGGCGATTGACGCCCAGTTTCCGGGGCGGGTGCTGGGGTGGTTTGCCGGCAGCAATATCGCGGCTCCGGATGCGGAAGAAGTATTGACCAAAGCCGTGAAGAGCGGGGCAATCGGGCTGGGTGAGCTGAAGTTCCATGTGGAGGCGGCGGGGCCGGAGCTGCGGCGGATGTATGCGCTGGCGGCGGAGTTGCAGGTGCCGATTCTGGTGCATTTTCAGGAAGTGCCGCATACGCCGACGGAGGGTGTATTTGCCACCGGGTTCAGAAACTTTGAGGCCATTCTGAAGGCGTATCCGAAGACGACGTTTATCGGGCATGCGGATGCGTTCTGGGCTAACATTAGCGCAGACTATGCGAACCAGGATGCGTATCCGGCGGGGAAGATCAAGTCGGGCGGCGTGACGGACAAGTTGTTGGCGGATTACGGCAATCTTTACGGCGATCTGGCGGCGAATTCGGGGAATAACGCGTTGTGGCGAGATCCGGAATTCACACCGGGGTTTCTGCAACGGCACATGGCCAAGCTGATTTTCGGCAGCGATTGTTCGTGCACGGATGGCAAGGGCGGGGGTATTTCGCAGGCGGGAAATCCGGGGGCGAGCCGACTGGCGGGAAAATGCGTGGCGCGGGAGACGTTAGGGTTGCTGAAGAAGACTGTTTCGGCGGCAGAGTTTAAGAGACTCACGTGGGAGAACGCGCACCGGGTTTACAAGCTGAAGGCTTAGAGAGGCCTTGAACCGAGCACAATCGGCTCGTCCCCGACGAGCCTGAGGGACTTCACTATTTCCTGTGTATCGGCGGTAGCGGACGGGTTAGTTGAGCGGTCGGGCTGTCCACCGGGCGTCAGTGGCGCCGATGGCGGGTTTCCTGAGTTAACGTTTTAGCAGCGATATATACTTGGTTACCAGATGGGCCTTCTATTGTTTTTCGGGCAAATTGTCCTGCCACTTTCTGTAGCCTTCGGGCAAACCGATACCGCGCGATTCGAGAGCCTTGTGAAGCCTGTCCTGGTGAAGCAATGCGGACAGTGCCATGGTGAGAAGGCGCAGATTGCCGGTGTTGATTTTTCAGTTTTTCGCGATGGTGCGGCGGCAGCGGTAAAACCGGAGCTTTGGCGCAAGGTACGAGAGAAGATCGACGGGCATTTGATGCCCCCCGCGCCACTGCCTGCACTGAGCGCGGGCGATGCGGCGACTGTGACATCCTGGATCGATTCGGTGACGGGCCCTTCGAGGGCAGCAGCAGTTGCCGGGCCGGGTCGGGTGACTGCGCGGCGGCTGAATCGCGTGGAATTCAACAATACGCTGCGGGATTTCCTGGGGGTTTCGGTGCGACCGGCGGATGATTTTCCGGTGGACAACCAGGGCTATGGTTTCGACAATATCGGGGACGTGCTCTCGATTTCGCCCATGTTAATGGAAAAATACATGGCGGCGGCGCGGGCGGTCTCGAAGGTGGCGGTCTATGGGGAGCCGTATGAGAAGAAGCCCACGATCATCGGCAAATTTATCGTCAAGAGCATTCAGGATGACGGACAGGTGAGCGGTGGGGTACTGCCGTTTTCAATGCGGGGCACGCTGGACGGCGTTTTTGATTTTCCGGTGGAGGCAGATTACACGCTGCAGTTCCGGATCGCGAACCGGCGGGGTGAAGCTCCGGGAGAGGCGATCGGGGCTGGCCGAGGGGGGCGTGGAGGCGGACGTGGCGGGCCACGAACGCCGCCGACCGAAGAACAACTCGTAGCAAAGCATGAACAGGACAGGAAGGCTGCGCCACCTGTTGAATTCAATGTCGACGTGGACGGGCAGCAGGTGCTCAATGACATGGTGGAAGGCAATGAGGCGTATGCCTACAGCCGCGGCCCGACGCTGGCGAAGGTGCATGTGACGGCGGGGGAGCACCGGATTCAGTTATATTTTCCTGATAATGCAAAGCTGGACGATCCGCGGGCGAATTTGAACAGGGACGGGCGGCGCAGGCTGGCCGGGGATCAGGTGGAAATTATCGGGCCTTATGAACCTGTTGCCGGACATCCTGCGAATTACGGAAAGATTTTTGTTTGCGGTACGCGTGATGCGGCATGTGCGCGGAAGATTGTGGAATCCCTCGCCCGGCGCGGATTTCGGCGACCGCCGACGGAAGCCGAGACGCAGAGGTTGTTGAAGCTGGTCGCGATGGTGCAGAAGCAGGGGGATTCGTTCGAAGAGGGAGTCCGGATTGCGATCCAGTCGATTTTGGTTTCGCCCGCGTTTCTTTTTCGGATGGAGAAAGACCCGGCGGGGATTACGGGCGCGTATAGGGTCAACGACTATGAACTGGCATCGCGGCTTTCGTATTTCCTCTGGAGCAGTATGCCGGATGAGGAACTGCTGAAGCTGGCGGACCAGCGAAAGCTGGGTGAGAAGGCGGTGCGGGAGGCGCAGGTGAAGCGGATGCTGCAGGATCCGAAGGCGGCGAATCTGGTGGATGATTTCGCAGTGCAGTGGCTGGATCTGCGGGCTCTTGATCGTAAGAAACCGGATGCGCTGAAGTTCCCCCTGGTGGATGACGAACTGTTGCAGGCGATGCGTCGCGAGACGTTGCTGTTTGTGGGTGAGATCTTCCGGAAAGACCGCAGTTTACTGGAATTGATCGACGGGAAATTTACGTATGTGAATGGCGCGCTGGCGCATTACTACGGGATCAAGGGGGTGGACGGGTTTGGGTTTCAGCGTGTGTCGCTGGAGGGTACGGAGCGCGGTGGCGTGCTGACGCAGGGAGCGGTGCTGGCGCTGACTTCTTATGCGACGCGGACGTCGCCGGTGATTCGTGGTAAGTGGGTGCTGGAGAGTCTGTTGGGGGCTGCGCCTCCGCCACCACCACCGAATATTCCCGCGCTGGAAGAGAAGAATCTGGGGAGCGAGGCTTCGGTGCGTGTGCGGCTGGAACAGCACCGGGCGAATCCGGCTTGCGCGGTTTGCCATAACCAGATGGATCCGATTGGATTCGGCCTGGAGAACTTTGATGCCGCAGGCGCGTGGCGAACGAAGGAAGGCAGGTTTGACGTGGATAGTTCGGGAACGCTGCCGGATGGGCGCACGTTCACGGGGGCGAGCGGATTACGCGGGATCTTAAAATCACAATCCGAGATGTTTACGCGTAATTTGACGGAAAAGATGCTGACGTTTGCGCTGGGGCGCGGCATGGAAGTTGCGGACCACGCGACCGTGGATGCGGTGAACCGCAAGCTGACGGTGGGCGGGAACAAGCTCTCCGTGCTGGCGACAGCAATTGTGGAAAGCGACGCATTCCTGATGAGAAAGAGAGAGGAGACACTGCATGCGAGCCGATAACCGAATTTCCCGGCGGAGCCTTTTGCGCGGGGCCGGCACAGCGATGGCGCTGCCTTTGCTGGATGCGATGATTCCTCCGTTTGCGCGGGCGGCGGTGGTGAAGGCTGCGACACCGACTCGAATGGCATTCCTGTATGTGCCGAACGGCATCGTGATGGAGGAGTGGACTCCGCAGACTGGTGAAGGCGCGGGGGAGTGGGCGCTGCCGGACAAGCTCCCGAGGGTCACCAGCGCGCTTGCGCCGTATCGCGACGAAGTGATGATCCTGAGCGGCCTGAACTGCAACGGGGGCAATGCGCTGGGTGACGGGCCGGGCGACCACGGGCGGGCCGGTGCGGCGTATCTGACGGCAACGCATCCGAGGAAGAGCGCGGGCAAGGATCTCTACGCGGGCGTTTCAGTGGATCAGATGGCGGCGGCTAAGCTGGCAGGCACGACGAAGTTTGCTTCACTGGAACTGGGCTGCGAAGAAGGCGTGCAGGGCGGCAATTGCGATAACGGCTATAGCTGCACGTACAGCAATACACTGGCGTGGAAGACGGCGACCACTCCACTGCCGCCGGAGGTTCGGCCACGGGCGGTGTTTGAGCGGCTGTTCGGGAGTCTGGATCTGGGGGCGGACCCGGTGCGTCGGCGGCGGCAGGAGATGTACGAGAAGAGCATCCTGGACGGGCTGATGGAGGACGCGCAAAAGCTGCAGGCTTCGCTGGGCGGCGCGGACAAGCGCAAGATGGACGAGTATTTGACGTCTGTTCGTGAGATTGAGGTGCGGATTCAGCAGGTGGAGCGCGGAGGGAAAGCGGCGGAGCCGGTGAAATATCCGGTGCCATCGGCGAGCGTGCCGAGTGATTTCGGGGAGCATTCGCGGATCATGACAGACCTGCTGGTGCTGGCGTTCCAGAGCGATCTGACGCGGGTTTCGACGATGCTGTTCAGTATTGAGCAGAGTCCCCGGGCGTATGGCGCGGAGATTGGTTTGCCGGAAGGGCACCACGGGCTGACGCATCACAGCGGGGACAAGGAAAAGATCGAGAAAGTGACGCAGATTAACTGCTATCACATGAAGAGTCTGGTGTATGCGCTGGAGAAGATGAGGTCAGTGAAAGAGGGCGAGGGCACGCTGCTGGATCACTCGATGATTGTGTATGGCAGCGGGATTTCTGATGGAAATCGGCATGACCACGGGAATTTGCCGTTAATTCTGGCGGGGCGCGGGAACGGGACTCTGAAGCCTGGGCGGCATGTGCGTTATGCGCCGGAGACGCCGATGGCGAATCTGTTTGTTTCGATGCTGGACCGGATGGGTGTGGAGCCGGAGAGGTTCGGGGACAGCAAGGGAAAGCTGGAGCGTTTGGCGGTATAGAGGGCGCAGTATGAAAAAGACGCTGTACGTTGATGACGAGTTGCTGGAGCAGGCACGAAGCGCTTGCGGGGCATCGACGGACACGGACACCGTGAGGCATGGCCTGGAAGCGCTGGTGCGGAATGCCGCTTATCAGCGGTTATGGGCGCAGCTTGACGAGCTATTGAGCCGG
>JBBQDH010000273.1:0-7778 GCA_038319515.1 Bryobacterales bacterium | reverse complement strand
AAAGCGTTCATTGGTTTTTCTCCTCCGGTTCCGTCGGGCGGCGTGCACCCGAAGCGAACAGGTCATGGTCACGCCGGCATAAGCGAAAACGAAAGTTGTTCGGTCGGTCGTATGATGAATCCGATGAACCGACGAACATTTCTTGCCTCCACGGCGGCTGCCAGTGCATCTCCGCTGGCAGCTGCGGAGACCCGACCCAATTTTCTTTTCCTGATAGCGGATGACCTGACTTATAACGGCATTCGCGCGATGGGAAACTCCGAAGTGGAGACGCCGAATCTGGACAGGCTGGTCGGGCGCGGCTGCGCGTTCACGCACTGCTTCCACCAGGGTTCGTGGACCGGCGCCGTCTGCGTGGCCAGCCGGTCCATGTTGAACAGCGGACTGACCACGTTTCGGGCCCGGAAACAGTTCGAACAGGTTCCGCTGTGGGCCGAAACACTGTCAGGCGCGGGGTACAGCACCGGCATTGTCGGCAAGTGGCATTTGAGCAAGCCCGCTCTGGAGCGCAGCTTTCAGGAACGCAGCTTTCAGGACCAAAGTCAGGTCTTCATGGGCGGGATGTACGAATCGGGACCGGAAGCCTACAACCGACCCGCTCCGGGCAACACCTGGACTCCATGGGACACCGGCCTGAAAGGTCAGTGGCAACCAGCGCCCGAAGGCGGCGTGAAACACACCGCGATGATCTGGGCGGATGCCGCGGCGGACCGTTTGGCGGCACTCGGCATACAGGAGAAACCGTTCCTCCTGTACGTCGGCTTCACCTCTCCACATGATCCCCGGCAGGCCCCGCGTGAGTATTGCGAGAAGTATCCTGCTGCGAAGGTAGCTGTGCCGGCGAACTATTTGCCGCAGCATCCGTTCGATCAGGGCGATGCGAAAGTCCGGGATGAACTGCTTGCCCCGTTCCCGCGATCGCGCGAGGCCGTGCAGGTGCACCGCAGCGAGTACTACGCGCACGTCACCTATCTGGACCACCAGATCGGGCGGATTCTGGATGCGCTCGAAAAGAGCGGCAAGGCCGACAACACCTACGTGATCTTCACGGCGGATCACGGTTTGGCCGTGGGGCAGCACGGGCTGATGGGCAAGCAGAACCTCTACGACCACAGCACGCGGATTCCGCTGATTGTGACTGGCCCCGGAATCCCCAAGGGCAGGCGTGTGGACGATCTGGTCTACCAGCACAGCGTGTTTGCGACAACGTGCGAACTGGCCGGAGTGACAGCGCCGAAGACTGTGGAGTTCCCCGGTCTGGCCGGGCTCCTGAAGGGCAAGGGCGGCCAAGGTCCGGAGAGCGTATTCTGCTGGTATCGCGATTTCCAGCGCTCCGTGCGCACCCGGCAACACAAGCTGATTGTGTATCCACAGGCGAAACAGGTACAGCTGTTCGACCTGAAGAAAGATCCCTGGGAAACGCTTAATCTGGCGGAAGAGCGCAGCCTGGCGGCCACCAAAGCGAAGCTATATGAACTGCTGCGGGCTCAGCAGCAACAGTTGGGCGACCCTCTGAAAGTTTAATTTAGCCGCGCCTGATTTTATGCCACAACCCGATGGTGTGGAACAAGCCGGTCGCTATCGAGTCGTTAGTTTGTGAGTTCAGCGGCACGCAACGGTTTTAGCCATCAGGCTTCCGGGCACAGTTCGGTCGGGCGTCTTAGAGGGCAATACAATATTGAGAATGCGTACCGCGCCGGCTTTGCGACAGCATCGCGAAGCATTGGCAAAATGGTGTCAACAGTACGGCGATAAATTTCCGGTTGTCAGTTTTGTCAGTTCAGGAGCCTTCTATGTCGATGACTCGTCGTTCAGTTCTCTCAGCCCTCGCCGCCGCGCCCTTTCTGGGCGCGCAGGGCCCTCGCCCCAACATTCTCTGGGTTACAACGGAGGACATCGGCCCGCATCTGCACGCCTGCGGCGACGACTATTCCATTACGCCAAATCTCGATAAGCTCTGCGCCCGCGGAACCATCTACATGAACGCCTGGTCGAATGCGCCGGTGTGCGCGCCCGCCAGAACCGCCATCATCAGCGGGGCGTACCCGCCGAGTACAGGCTCAGAACACATGCGGTCCATGACGAACCTTCCGGCTGACTGGAAGATGTTCCCTGCCTACCTGCGGGACGCGGGATACTACTGCACGAACAACGCCAAGGAAGACTACAACCTGGAAAAGCCCGCTGGCACCTGGGACGATTCCAGCAACAAAGCGCACTGGCGACATCGCAAGCCGGGGCAGCCGTTTTTCGCTGTCTTCAATAACCTGATTACGCATGAGAGCCAGATCTGGCCGCGCCCACATCAGTTCCTGCACGACCCTGCAAAGGTGCGCGTTCCCGCCTATCATCCCGATACGCCGGAAGTGCGCCAGGACTGGGCCCAGTACTACGACAACATCACCACCATGGATGGCCAGCACGGTAAGATCCTGGAAGATCTGGAGAAAGACGGGCTGGCAGACGACACGATTGTAGTCTTCTTCGGCGACCATGGTTCCGGCATGCCGCGCAGCAAGCGCTGGCCCTACAATTCCGGCCTGAATGTCTGCATCGTGGTGTCGGTTCCGGAGAAGTTCAAGCACCTGGCTCCGAAGGATTACAAGCCGGGCACGAAGAGCAACCGGCTGGTCGGATTTGTGGATCTGGCGCCCAGCATGCTAAGTCTCGCGGGTATCAAGCCACCGGCGTTCCACCAGGGCCAGGCGTTCATGGGGCCGTATGAAGCGCCCGCGCGGACACATTCCTTCGGGTTCCGTGGCCGCATGGACGAGCGTTACGATTGCGTCCGCACCGTGCGCGATCAGCGCTATGTTTATGTGCGCAACTACATGCCGCACAAGATCTACGGGCAGCACCTGAACTACATGTGGACCACGCCGACCACACGCATCTGGGAGCAGATGTACAAAGACGGCAAGCTGAACGCGGCGCAGAGTAAGTTCTGGCAGACGAAGCCCGCCGAAGAACTGTACGACCTGCAAAACGATCGCGACGAGATCAATAATCTGGCGGGCTCTGCCGCACACAAGCCGGTGCTCGACTCGCTTCGCAAAGCGCATCGCGAACATGAGCTGAAGATCCGCGATATCGGTCTGCTGCCGGAAGCGGAGATGCAGGCACGCGCGAAGGGCAGCACGCCGTATCAGGTGGGGCATGACCCGAAGCAGTACCCGTTTGAGAGAGTTTTTGCAGCGGCGGAACTGGCGGCGGATGTGCAGGCGCCGCAGCCGGGGGTGACTTCGAAGCTCACCCGGGCGATGAGTGATCCCGATGCGGGAGTCCGCTACTGGGGTGCCATGGGCGCGCTGATGCGCGGGGCTGCCGAGGTGCAGGCGATGCGGCCGGCATTGATGCTGGCGCTCAGTGACAAGTCGCCCAGCGTTCAAATCGCCGCAGGCGAAGCGCTGGGCAAACATGGCAATGCGGAAGATCTGGCGCCGGTGCTCTCCACCCTGATCAAGCTGGCTAACCCCGCAGAGAACGGCGCGTATGTTTCGATGCAGGCGCTGAACGCCATTGATTCGCTGGGTCCGAAAGCAGCTCCGCTCAAAGAGCAACTGACGGCGCTGCCAAATACGGACCCGAAGGCCCCGGCGCGGGTCTCCACAGAATACATCAAACGTCTCCAGGAAGACGTGATTGCGAAACTATAAGGTTCTATGAGTCCTCAAC
Source organism: Bryobacterales bacterium (assembly GCA_038319515.1). Lineage (GTDB taxonomy): Bacteria > Acidobacteriota > Terriglobia > Bryobacterales > Bryobacteraceae > BOG-234. The sequence continues at coordinate 4,103 of JBBQDH010000273.1, read as the reverse complement.
AAAAAGCGGAATCGTTAGGTCTGGTGTTTGAAACGCAGACCCCTGGATATTTGAACCTGTGCATCCGGTCGGGAAATCAATTGATCAGTTCGGGCCATGTGAGCACGCTGAAAGGCAAGCTGGGCGCGGGCGTGGCGGTAGATGAGGGCTATGCGGCGGCGCGCGAATGCGTTGCGAAGATCCTGAATTCCGTCTGGAATACGCACGGCACGCTGGATGGCCTGCGCGTTCTGAAAGTGCTGGGATGCGTGAATTCTACACAGGATTTCATCGAACAGCATCTGGTGATCAATGGCGCGTCCGATCTGCTGCACCAGATCTTCGGCAAGACGGGCGATGGTTATCACGCGCGGTCGGCGCTGGGCTTTGCATCCCTTCCCACCGGTGCGGCGGTGGAAGTGGAAGCCGTCTTCGAAATCAAATAACTAAAGACCGAAGCAGAGGATATTCGGGCCGGCGGCAATCGCGACATACTGCTTGCCGCCGGTCGTGAACGTCATCGGCGAAGCTTTCATCCGGACGTTGGTCGGGAACTGCCAAAGCGAGTTTCCATTGCGCTCATCCACGGCTTCAAAACCGCCATTGGGCTTGCCGTAGAAGACAAGGCCTCCGGCGGTAGCCAGCACGCCGCTCCAGGTTTTTGCGCGCGGCGGTCCCGACTGCGGGATCTCCCACGCGATCTCACCTGTTTCGATATTCAGGGCGCGAAGGAAGCGCTGCCCCGTTTGCTCCGGATAGCCAGTCGGCTTGCCGGTGCACTCTTCAAGAGCCATGAAATAATACAGGCCGGTCTTTGGTGACCACGCCGTGGAGTCCCAGTTCGCGGCATCCGCAGGGCAACCAAGTTCGTCCTTCACCACCGGCCTGCCATCCGCCCCGATGCCGGAGGCCCAATCCACGCGGCGAAGAAACGGTTTGGTGAGAAGAAGTTTGCCATCGGTCCGGTCAAGCACATAAAAAAAGCCATTGCGATCCGCGTGCAGCAGCAGCTTCGACGGCTTTCCTTTGTACACAGTATCGACCAAAACGTTGGGTTCCGTGGCGTCACGGTCTTTGCGGTCATGCGGTGTGAACTGATAGAACCACCTCACTTCGCCGGTGTGGCCGTTGAGAGCGAGAACGCAATCGGTGTATAGGTTGTCTCCGCCACGGTCGCGATCTTCACGGCTCGGCCAGGGATTTCCGGTGGCCCAGTAGAGTGTGTCTGTAGGCGCATCATAAGAGCCGGTGAGCCAGGTGGACCCGCCACCCGTCAAGGGCTCCGGGCCTTTCCAGGTTTCAATACCGGGTTCACCTTTAAGCGGCACCGTCCAGCGTCGCCAGACCACTGCGCCGTTGTCGGGCCGGTACGCTGCGACGAAACCGCGAATGCCCTGGTCGGCACCGGCCACGCCCGCCACCACCGTATCGTTGACGATCAGCGGTGCGATGGTGCCTCCGTAGAAGAATTTGTTGACCGGCTTCATCTCAGGCGCCATTGGAACTTCCCAGACCAGCTTGCCGGTGGCGCGGTCAAGGCCCAGCAGGTGCGCATTGTCGGTGACGAAGAAGACTTTGTCGCGCAGGATCGCCACACCGCGATTGGTACCCAGTCGGGAGTCGCCAAGCAAGCCAACACCGGGCGGGCGGGAGTAATGCCACAGAGGGTTGCCGGTGACGGCGTCAAGCGCAAACACCTGATTGGGACCGGTCACATAGAGCACGCCATCGGCAGCAAGCGGCGTGACTTCCAGGCCAAAGTACGAAATCGGGAAAACCCATTTGAGCTGCAGCGCCGCGACATTGGCCGTGGTGATTTGCTTCAGAGGGCTGTAACGGTTGGCTGAGTCATTGCCGTTGTAGGTCAGCCAGTCGCCGGGCTGAGGGTCGCCCCAGGTGATCTTGCGGGATGTCTCGGCGGTGACCGGGCTGAGGATGGTGTCCGTGTTCTGGCGGCGCAGAAACGTGATGATGGAACTCATCTCGTCCGCTTTCAGATCCGCGAACGCAGGCATGCCTGCCGCGACATTGCCACGTTCCAGAAAAGCCCGGAGTTCAGCGACGGACTGCTGCGCCACACGGGGATTCATCGCAAGGCCCGGGCCCTGCGCGGAACCGCGTGCATCCTCACCGTGACAGCCGGCGCAACGCGTGATGAACGGCGGCTGCGCCCATGCGGATAAGGCGATCAGCGCAATCGGCAAGGTGCGGAAGGATGGCATATTTAGTGAATGTAAGCCCAGCCGGCTTCCTGTTTGCGGGTCAGCTCCGCAACACCGGAATCCACCTGCGCGGCGAAGGGCAGCAGATCTTCCGTGGTCACTTTCATGGCCTTCATCGCATTCTGGCAGGCCGAAAGCGTCACGCCGTTGTCGGCGAGTTTCTTCAGCCGTTCTTCGTATTCCGCATTGGTCTTCCGCAGCATGTTCAGACCCTGGCTGTAGAACACAACTTCCACCTGCACGCCGCCGTCCTTCGCGAAAGCCTCGCGGATGTTCGTCACGTGACGGACCATGGCATCCCACGCGGGGCCCTGCGCCTCATTCAATTGAAAAACCACATGGTGCTTCGGACCGGCGGGCGTCTGCGAAACCGCGACGTATGCCAGCAACAACATCATCGACAAAACAGCGAAAACGATCTTCTTGCTCATGGGATTTTGCTCCAGGGTTTACAATTCAGCTTCGGTACTCATGATAGAGCATTCCCGCGAAATTCAGGTAGAAGGAAGGCTGATCCGCGCACACGGGTTCGCGGCTTTCGGCACTCTGTTCGTATCGCTCCTGTTTGGTCTGGTGGCTGCAATGGAACTCGCGCTGCCAGAGTCCGCCGGCAACGCGGCGTGGCTCACGTGGGGTAGGCTGCGATACGACCACACCCAGGGCATCATGCTGGGCTGGCTGGGGAACGCCTTCTTCGCGTTTCTTTACCACGCCGTGCCCGTCTTAACAGGGCGCAGGGTAACCAGCCCACAACTGGGCAACTGGCTGTTTGGCTTGTGGAATTTCGCCATCGTGCTGCCTGGCTGGATTCTGGTCCTGGCGGGCTTCAGCCAGCCTCTGGAATGGGCGGAATTCCCTCTTGTTATCGACGCGTTCGTGGTGGTCGCGCTGCTGCTGGCCGCCATTCAGTTCCTGCCGCCGTTCTTCGCAACCGGCATGGAAGATCTCTACGTTTCCAGCTGGTACATCATTGGCGGGCTGGTGTTCACGCTGCTCGCGTACCCCATGGGAAACTTCGTGCCGGAGCTGGTTCCGGGCGCGCGCGGCGCTGCCTTCAGCGGCCTGTGGATTCACGACGCCGTGGGCCTCTTCGTCACCCCCCTTGCACTGGCCATCGTTTACTACGTCATTCCCGCCACAACGGGGCGGCCCATCTACAGCCATTTCCTTTCCATGCTGGGCTTCTGGCTGCTGTTCTTTCTCTACCCTCTGAACGGCACCCATCACTATGTCTTTTCTGTAATTCCCATGAGCGCGCAACTGGGGGCCATCGCGGCTTCCACGCTGCTCGGTCTGGACGTGATTCTGGTGGTGGCGAATCTGGTGCTCTCCGCGCGGGGCACCGCCTGGTTCCGGCGCGATCCGGGCCTTCGGTTCGTCATGACGGCCACATGGCTCTACCTGATCGTCAGCATTCAGGGTTCGCTGCAGGCGCAGATGGAGATCAACCAGAGCGTGCATTTCTCAGACTGGGTGGTGGGGCACTCACATCTCGCGATGCTGGGGTTCGCAAGCTTCGCGGCAATCGGCGGAATCATCCATGCCTGGCAGCGAACACCGGGCGCGTGCTGCAGTCCGGCATTGCTGAACTGGGGCTACTGGCTGCTGCTGGCGGGCGTACTCACCATGGTCGCCGATCTCACTATTGCGGGGTTGGTGGAAGCGAGCGTCTGGAAGTCCGGCGCGCCGTGGATTGATTCCGTGCGCGCCGCGCGGCCCTACTGGGTGATTCGGGTCTTCACGTTCGTGCCGATTGCAACAGGGTTCGTCCTGCTCCTCGCCGGCCTCACAATGGGCAATGAGGAAGCATCGGCATGAAGCGCTTTGTCCGGATGGCATATCTGGTCGCATCGGTAGGTGGACTGGGCTTCTTTGCGATGTCCGTGCTGCTGCTGGGTGGTT
>JBBQDH010000272.1:0-7807 GCA_038319515.1 Bryobacterales bacterium | reverse complement strand
ACTTCTTCTCGATGACGACGTTGCGTCCCTTGGGTCCGAGGGTCACCTTCACCGCATCGGCCAACTGATTCACACCGCGCAGGATCGCCTGGCGGGAATTCTCAGCGTATACAATCTGTTTTGCCATAATATTTTCTGTTTCTCCTGGCTAAATTACTATTAAAAACGAGTGACGGGAAAACTGCCTGGACGAATAACTACTTCGACGAGTCGAGGATGCCGAGCACCTCGTCTTCGCGCATGATCAGGTAGTCTTCGCCGTCAAGCTTGATTTCGCTGCCGGAATACTTGCCGAACAGGATGCGGTCGCCAACCTGGACGTCGAGCGAGACGACCGAGCCGTCTTCAAGGCGCTTGCCTTTGCCGACTGCGAATACTTCAGCTTCCTGGGGCTTTTCTTTTGCAGAGTCAGGGATAAAGAGGCCACCGGAGGTCTTCTCGGTGTCGTTCTCAATCCGTTTCACGACGATGCGGTCATAGAGCGGACGAATTTTCATTTAGTGTTCTCCAACTGGGTGTGTGGTAATTCGAAACCGGATTCAAACTTGGAATCTGGCGGTCCCGTTTGAGACCGATTCCAAATCTCATTATTAGCACACTACGGTGACGAGTGCCAAAATCTGCCCGGAAACCATTGATTCCATGCAGAATTTCAATGTTGACAATCGGCGACTCAGATTATCGCAGCGGAGAATTTCTGCCCGCCCATACCGACTGACCTCCCGGACTAATAGAAATTAACTATTCCCCCCCACCCGAACCAAAAGCTAGACTTCTTCAATGCGCCCGGCCCCAACCCTCCTGATCGTCATCACCCTGACCGGCCTGCTGGCCCGACCCGCGTCGGGCCAGGGTTGAGTGGCCGCACGTGGCGTGCCCGGGGTAGGCGCGCTCATCGATCAGGCCTGTAGTCGCTCAGACCATCTGAATCCGAGCCGGTGGACCTTGTCCGTGGGTTATCGGTATCAGCCTTCTTCACGGCACTACATCGGAACCGTGGAGCAGGTCGAGCGGGAGATCCAGAACCGGCAGATCCAGAACATCTATCACCTGGTGGACTTCTCACTGGAGCGCCAGATCACGCCCCGCTGGAGCGTCAGCGCCGCCGTCCCCGTGCTGTTCGCCTACAGAAACCAGCTTTACGCGCCCGTTGGCAAATACAACGTCAACGCCCTTGGGGACGCCACGGTCGGTGTCCGCGCCTGGATCTTCAGGCCTTCCACCGAATCAGGGGACAACATATCGGTCGGCGTCAGCCTGAAAATTCCAACCGGAAAATACAATGCAACGGGTAACGCCACTGACAGAAGCGGGAAGCCCATCATCGCCACGGCGGACCAGTCCGTCCAGGCGGGCGACGGCGGCACCGGTTTCGCCATCGACATCCAGGCCTACCACCACACCTACCTGTCAACCGTCCTCTATTTCTCTGCAACCTACCTTTTCAATCCGCGCGATACCAACGGTGTCTCCACTTTCCGTACCGCGAAGGGCGAGGAAGTGATGTCTGTGACCGATCAATACTTATATCGCGGCGGCCTGGCACATGCTGTACCGAAGATTCGGGGCCTTGCGGCCAGTGTGGGCGGCAGGATGGAAGGCGTGCCCGTCCGCGACGCGCTCGGCGCCAGCAACGGCTTCAGGCGCCCGGGCTACGCAATTTCCGTCGAACCCGGCCTGCTTTATGGGTATGGCAAATACACCCTGGCCGCCACCGCCCCGCTGGCCGTGGAACGAAACCGCAAGATCAGCGTGGCCGATTACCAGAACCATACCCACGGAGACGCCGCCTTCGCAGATTTCTCCCTGATCTTCAGTGTTTCCAGACGCTTCTGACCATGCGAAACTTCGCCCTTACGCTCCTGCTGGCCAGCTCACTGTTGGCCGCCGTCAAACCGGCCAGCTCCAGAAAAGCCGCGCCGGATTTCGATTTGAAAGACTCGGCCGGACAATCCTTCCGCCTCTCCGGACAAAAAGGTCGGGTCGTTCTGTTGAACTTTTGGGCCACCTGGTGCGTGCCGTGCAAGACCGAGATCCCCTGGTTCGCCCAATTCGACCAAACCTACAAGGATCGGGGCCTGACCGTGCTCGGGGTTTCGCTGGACGAAGACGGCTGGAAGGCGATTGCGCTTTTCCTCGCCCACACCACAATCCCCTACAAGGTGCTTCTCGGAGACGAAAAGACCGCAAAAGATTACGGCGGAGTGGACGCAATGCCGACGACCCTGCTGATCGATAAAGAAGGCAGAGTCGCCGCCATCTACAAAGGATTGGGCAACCGGAAAACGTTTACCGCCGACATTGAGAAACTGCTCGAATAGAGCTGACTACAGCTCGATATTCCGCGGCCACTGCCCAACCTGCACGAAGTCCGGCTGGTACCACTTGATAAAAGTCTCAATCTCCCTCCGGAACTCCACCAGCGCCTTGTTCGCGTCCGCGTTTTCAAAGAAGAGCTCATCTTCCGCCCCCTTATAAGGGACCACCGGCTTATACGGGGCGTTGTAAGCAAAAATATAGTAGAAAGTCAGCAACTTACCTAAGGTGCCTGTATTCGGCAGATACTGCAGCAGTTCCGAAGTCGGCAACGCCGCACCCGGATCCGGAATCGTTGTCTTCTGCAGACAAGGCGGATAATTCGAAGCAAACGGCGGCTCCGGAGCTCCAATGCTGCGCAAACGGCCCATCCCGTGGAAGGTGATCCGGTAGAGAACGCTGGTAACCACGTCCTTTAGCTGCTGCGTCGTTTCCAGTCGCGGCAGGCCAACCACATTGCCGGGCCCACTTGCCTCCGTCATCCACGCCTTCAGATCCGGATCTCCTGCCACCGAAGCATCACTCGGATACCCGGCATCCACCACCGCACCCACATACTTCGCGGTGAAATCCCAAACCCGCTGCATTAACTGCACATTCGGATAAAGGTTCCAGGGTTTATCGTCAATTGCCGGGTCCGTGAAATCCGCCGGATCAAGGTTCATCCGCGTCAGCATGTTCGCCGGATCCATCGAGAAGAAGTCATGCCCAGCCGTAAAGGTGTTGCAAAGCTGCAGGAACTTCTCGGCGCTGCTGATCGACGTGGGTGGTGACAGGTTCGACCAGCCCAGCAGCAGCAGCAGGTCAAACGGGATGGCGTACTCAGACTGCGGAGCCAGCAATTGGTAAATGATATTCGTTTCCGGCAGTTTGTTCAGCGTCGCCATCTGCATGGCGGCAGTCACAATGTGCAGCGTGTAAACATGCCCCAGCCAGATGCCGTGGACAGTCATGGACGTCTTCAAAGCCATCAGAGAATAGATCCACGCCGGTGACGCCGGAGTATAAGTCTGGGCGTTCTGCGGGTCCATCGGATCGGCCACATACACCGCAATTGGAGTGATAGCCTTCGCCGCGTCCATCGAAAGCAGCGCCATGGTGCTGGGCGTGAACCGGACCGTATCGTTGCTGCTGATCACATCCGGCCCCAACCCGTTGAACACCGTCATATCGATGCCGTAGAGCGTGCCTGCAGCCAGCAGGTCGTCATACTGCCAGGCCGGGCCGAAGTTCGTCCTGAAAATCTCTGCGGTAATGGGGGTGAGCCGTCTCAGCACAAACAGGTTGTAAGGCAGCGCCGTGCTGCGAATCATCGGCCAGAACTGCCGCGTCGCCTCAGCCGGATCCGTGACCGCCGCGGAATACCGCGGGACATGCGGCCAGCCCAGTCGGAACCCGTCCCAAAACGTGGTCCACGCCATGGAGAATTGCTCGGGATGCTCCAGAGAAAACGCCGAATATTCCGCCTCTTTGTCCGCCTCCGTCTCCACCAGCGCCGCCCCGGCAGAGGCTATACCGAGCGCTTCCTGAAACTCCCCTGCCACAGCCTTGGCCGGTGCCGTGAAATTGTCGCGCAGTCCGTCAAAGACGGATTGCATCGTGTTGGTGTGCTGCGGCTGAGGAAACAGGTGCCGCAGCATTTCCTCCGCGAACGTCACCAGACTGCGCAGTGACGCCGCTTCCTGCACCTGCTCTTCGGTCCCCAGCAGAAAACGCTCAGCAGGAGCCGTGATGCCCTGCAAAGTGTATTCAACATTCAGGCCATCCTGCGCCTGGATCAGGTTTTGCGCCCGCGTCAGCAGACTGTAGAGGGTATCCAGCACCTCGTCCAGACCAGCCTCACCTTCGGGCCGCGGCAGCGCCGGGCCGTGCCAGTTGATTAACGACTTCGTAATCACCTTGATTTCAAGATCTGTCAGCGGCGTGTATGTGATGTCGGCCACGAGGAATTACTCCTTATGATTTAGTCCCGGACCCACACAGAGTATCACGATTACGGGAAATTCCCAGCCGGCATTTTTGACCATTTAAGTGCGGAAACTTACCAGTTCCGGTTCCACTCGTGAAACCACACAGCAAAGGCGTCCAGTTCACTGGCCGTTTCGGCGGAAAGAGGCACCGCGTTCTCGCCGGACTTCTGTCCGCGCGCTGCCACGGCGCGCTTGATTCCCACCGGCGCAGGAAACTTTTCAATCCACTCAATAAACTCCGTCAGGTTGGCGTTCAGGCTTTGGATCCGCGCCTCATCACCCGCGCCGGCTGCCTTGCAAAGCGCGACTAACAATTCCGGAATCGCTGACGCGCACCCGGAAAGCACGCCGTCCGCTCCTTCCTGCACCGCACGGGCGGCAATGCGGTCATTCCCCGCGAAAAGCACGAACCCGCGCTGCTGTTTGAAGCGCAGCAATTCTTCGAAACAGGCCCAGTCGCCGCCCGAATCCTTGATACCGGCGAACAGTCCGGTATCGAGCAGCCGGCGGGCAGTATCCACCGCAATTCCCGAAGTGAACTGGGGAATGTTGTACAGCATAATCGGCACGGAATTCCCCAATTCACGCGCAAATTCCCGGTAAAATGCCTCAATCTCAGGTTGGCCGTAGGGGAAGAAAAATGGCGGCATCAGCAGTAAAGCGTCCGCGCCCGCCTGCACCGCGTCATCCGCGATTCCCAGCGCACCCGTCAGGCAGGTGTGCCCAACCCCCACAATCAGCGGCACGCGGCTTCGCTTTTTCGCCAGATAAACAGTCCGCTGACGGTCCGAACAGGAGTACTTCGCGAACTCGCCCGTCGACCCCATCAGGCAGATTCCATTCACCCCACCCGCCGCCAGAAAATCAATCAGGTCCAGCAGGCCCGTGTAATCAACTTCCAGCGTGCCGGCACGATTGGGCGTCACCGCCGCCGCATAGACGCCGGAAAGCTCCAGCTTTGTTCGGGCGGGCTTCATTGAGCCTGCGGATGGTAGAGCGGGGTCAACGTGATATTCCGAAATGCCACAGGGCCATGATCGCCCTGCAACTCCAGTGAGCCCGGCAGTGCTTCAAACGGATCGAATGCGATGGCAGTCAGTCCGTCAATCTTTTGCCGCACGATGATCGGTTGGCCGTTGAGCGTCACCGACACATCCCGCCCCACCAAACGAATATCCACCGTCTGCCATTCACCGGGCCTCTTACTGGCATTCAGCAGAGGCTTGATGCGGCTGTAAATCGCCCCATTGATATGCGATTCGACGGGCTTGCCGTAATCATCCTGGATCTGGACTTCATAGCGACCACGCAGACCGATGCCGCTGTTGCTCTTCTCCGCAACGTTGTATTCAAGATGGAGCTGGAAATTCCAGTACTTCCCGGTGGTAATCAGATTCTTCGCATGGCCAACGCTCTTCAGCGCGCCATCCTCAACCGTCCAGCCAAGGTTGGTCGCGGAGCCCAGCCCGGTCCACCCGGAAAGGTCCTTGCCATTGAAGAGGGTGAGCGGCGTTGCGCTCAGCCAGGTACCGTCATCATGATCGCGAAGATTGGGAGCCCGGAAGCCTGTGAAGGGAATGGGCTCACCCGCGCCGGTCATCTGACCGTCCAGATGGCCGCCCGTGATCTTGATTCGGTAATCCCGCTTGCCTGCTTTGTTTTCGAACGAAAAAACCAGTTGGTGGTCTTCGATCTTCAGATCCTGAATATCGTTCAGGTCGCCGCCCGGAAAGCCAATGAACCTGCCCTTGATATCAGGCGTCCCGGCCCCGGTGACTTCAATCCACCAGGCCTTGTCGGGACTGTCTTTCAGCAACTGGATATCCCAGCGTCCATTGAAATCGACATCGCCCGCGAAGGCGGCAAAACACAAGGCAAAAAAGGAAACCGGGAGCACCCGGTTAGGTTATCAAACGCTTCACTGCCGAAGAGCCTCAATTCGTCTGGCCGTCTGGTCCAGCATGGCCGCCGTTCCTGCTTCCACCAGCATCGGCGGGCTGGAAAGACTAAAGACCTTCATGACATTGTCCTTTGTCCGAAGCACGGTGATCAGTTCCTGCACCTGTTTCGTGGTGGTGTCAGCAGGCAAACGGTAGACCCGAACCAGATCGAAGAATCTCGCCTCGAACTTCCAGGGTTCGTTGGGTACTGCTGTTCCGGCAGGTGCATCCAGAATCTTCAGCGCCCAGTCGACCGCATCGAGCTGGGCCGGCGTGCCGCGATACAGCAGCATCGGGTGCTCACTGAAGTTAAACACTATCTGAAGATCGAGCACTGTGCGCAGGATTGTCAGCACCTCCTGCATCGCCCGCGGCTGCACGAGGTTAGCCAGGTAGAAAGCCCGCGCCGTACCGAACCTCTCGCCAGGCGGAAGCCGATACTCCCGCGCCGCCGGATTATTTCGTTCCTGCTCGGTCGGCTGCCAGTTCGCAGGCCGGTCCAGCTGATGTCCCATCCATTCGATGAAATCCAGTTCGGCCGGAGTGCCCGAAACCATGAACGAAGAGTTCGCCTGGTCAGGCGCCACATCGCGAATCTGGCCAACCGTGCGAAAGATCGTGGCCGTCTCCTGCAACCCGCGCGGGGTTATGGGATTGGTGAATCGGATGGTCCGGTCGTCGGCGCAGGCAAGCGCGGCAAAGGCGGTGAAGCAGAGAGCCAGGCGCATCGTTTTGAGTCCTCACCTGCACTGACGCGCGGTTCGCCCGACCTGTGCAAACCGAATTTTCAGCCCTTCCAAAGCAATTCCGCATCAGACCGGCGAACATAATTCGCTTCAACCACCGCCGCATCAGTCTGCAGACTGCCCGCCGCAATCCTGGCAATAGCCCCCGCCAGCCCCGGCGGCGCGACCGTAGCGGAAATCCCCTCCACTACCGCACTCGACACCCACTCAAACTCATACCCCGCCAGCATCTCCACAAAGTGCGGGAATCGCACCACCTGCTCCGGAATCACCGGCTCCCCCGAAGCACTATACAGCGCCGCAAACACCTCGCCCCGCCGCGCATCAATCACAGTCGCCCGCAATTCGGCGCTGCCATATTGCGCCAATGCCAGAAGATTCGAAACCGCCACCACCGGCTTCCCCAACACCTCGCCCAATCCCTTCACCGCAGCCAAACCAATCCGCACGCCGGTAAACCCACCCGGACCGGAAGCACCCGCAAACAGATCCACATCCGCCAGCCTGACCGACTGCCGTTTCAACAGTTCCCCAATCTCCTGAAACAGCACCGCGCTAAACCCCTGCGGCTCCTGCAGCAGCACCTCTTCACGCACGCCATTCTCATCCGCCAGAGCAATACTGCCAAACTCCGACGTCGTATCCACAGCCAATATCAGCATTATTTATTCAGCGTGTAATTGCGGTCCAGCACATACACCTTACCCAGTCCATTCATGCCCACCACCTTGATATGCAGCGCCGCCGGATAGTCCGGCGCGATGTTCGCCGGGATCTCGAACTTGCCCTCCGCAACCGTCCCCAAAACCCGATAACTGCGTTCCCCGGCCGTCAC
>JBBQDH010000271.1:0-7850 GCA_038319515.1 Bryobacterales bacterium | reverse complement strand
GACAAGTACAGCCTGAAGGAAATGGACACGTTCACGGAACTCATGCAGCGCACCTTGCAGTCCGTTGCGGAAGTCTCAAAAACGAACCGTTCCGGTGTTTTGAAAGAACGCATTTTTCTCGAGTATTCGCAGTCGCGTCTTGCGGCGTTTGGCATTCAACCCGTGGCGCTGCCGCAGTTGCTCGGAGCCCGGAACTCCATCTTTGCCGGCGGCAATCTGGAAGTGGGCGGCAAGAACATGCTCATCGACCCTTCCGGCGAATTCAAGAACGAAAAGGAGATCGGTAACCTCCTCCTGAGCGTGAGCCCGCGGGGCGCGCCCGTCTATCTGCGCGATGCCGTCGATATCAGCCGCGGCTATGACGCTCCCCTTTATTTGAACTACTACATGTCCAGGGACGCCAGGGGCAATTGGCAGCGCGACCACTCAATTACCCTGACGCTTTTCATGCGCGAAGACCGCCAGATTGCAGATTTCGGCGCAGCGGTAGATAAGTCTCTCGCGGTGCTGAAGAGCCAGTTGCCGGAAGATCTGGTAATTGCCCGTACTTCTGACCAGCCGAAGCAGGTCCGCGAAATCGTCGGCCTGTTCATGCAAACACTGCTCGAAGCCATTGTTCTGGTGGTTCTGCTGGCGCTCATCGGCTTCTGGGAATGGCGCTCCGCCGTCATCATGGCGATATCAATCCCCCTCACGCTGGCGATGACTTTCGGCATGATGGACGTACTGGGCGTTGATATTCAGCAGGTCTCCATCGCTTCGCTGATCATTGCGCTCGGGCTGCTGGTGGACGATCCGGTTGTGGCCATTGATGCCATCAAGCGTGAAATAGACCTCGGCAGATCGTTGCTGGTTGCCGCATGGCTTGGACCGACAAAGCTGGCCACTGCGATCATGTTCGCGACCATCACGAACATCGTTGCCTACCTGCCCATGCTTCTGATCACAGGTCTCACCGGAAACTTCATGAAGAGCCTGCCGGTGGTGCTGGCCTGCGCGCTGGTGGCCTCGCGACTGGTTTCCATGAGCTTCATTCCGCTGCTTGGATATTATTTCCTGCGGCCCTCAAAGAATCCGCCTCCACCGATCGCGGAACGGCGCAGGAAGGGCTTCGCGAATTACTACTACCGTTTCGCCGGCGGCCTGATCGAGCACCGCAAGCTTGCACTGCTGTTTTCCATCGTGCTGCTGAGTGTTGGTGGCTGGTACGTTTCTGACCTGAAACTTGTGTTCTTCCCGAAAGACCTTTCGTACCTCTCTTTTGTGGACGTCTGGCTTCCCGAAGATGCCAATATTGCGGTGACCGACCGAACGGCCCGTAAGGCAGAAGAAGTGATTCGCCAGACTGCGGAGGCCTTCGGCAAAGAGCACCCCGGGAAAGACGGTAAACCCAAGAACATTCTGAATTCGCTCACCACTTTTGTGGGTGGTGGTGGTCCGCGATTCTGGTTCTCAGTTGCCCCGGAACTTTTCCAGCCCAACTACGCGCAGATCATCATCAGCGTGAACGACAAGCGGGACACCGATGAACTGGTGAACCCACTACAGGCCGCGCTTTCTACGGCTGTGCCGGGCGCCCGTATTGATGTGCGACAACTGGAAACCAGCGTCCCCATCGGTGTTCCCGTACAAATCCGCATTTCCGGAGCCGACGAGAACCAGCTTCGCGCCTATGCCACTCAGGTGGAGGAGATCTTTCGCAAGATTCCGGAGGCCGCGCGCATACGCAATGACTGGGGAGCCGAGACGTTCTCCGTCCAGGTGAAAGTGGACTCGGACCGCGCCAACCTGGCGGGACTAACCAACAAGGATGTCGCGATTTCTTCGGTCAGCGGCATGACCGGCCTGCCCGTCACGAACCTGCGCGAAGGCTCTGAACTGGTACCCGTGGTCTCGCGTCTGCGTATCGACGAGAGGGCGCGGCTGACTGATATTGAAGACCTTTACGTGTACGCTTTCCAGGGGACGAACAAGATCCCGCTGCGAGAGGTTTCCACCATCACTCGTCAACTGGGTGCCGAAAAGATTGCCAGGCGCAACCAGTTCCGCACCATTACCGTGATGTGCTTCCCCACTCCCGGCAGCCTGCCTTCTGAAGTGATGACGAAGGCCGGTGAGCCGCTGAAGAAATTCGCGGCGTCGCTGCCGCCCGGCTATGAGATGGGCATCGGCGGTGAAGAGGAAGAACGGAACAAAGGCTTCGGTCAGATCGTTGTCGTGTTGATCGTTTCCACCGTCATGATCTATCTGGCGCTGGTGTTCCAGTTCCGCAGCGCCGTGAAGCCCCTGATCGTGTTCGCGGCCATTCCCTACGGCATGGTCGGAGCGCTCATCGCGCTGGAGGTGATGCACACCGCGTTCGGGTTCATTGCCTTCCTCGGGATTGTCAGTCTGATCGGCGTCATCGTCAGCCATGTGATCGTGCTCTTCGACTTCATTGAAGAGGCGCACGCCGAGGGCGAGCCTTTCAAAGATGCCCTTCTCGATGCCGGCATCATGCGTCTGAGGCCTGTGCTGATTACTGTCGGCGCGACGGTCATCGCCCTGTTCCCGCTGGCCGAACATGGCGGACCACTCTGGGAGCCTCTCTGCTACGCTCAGATCGGCGGACTCCTTGTCGCGACCGTGGTGACGCTGCTGCTGGTGCCGGTGCTCTACGCTTTCTTCGTACTGGATCTGAAGATCATCAAGTGGGAGAAGGAGCCGTCGGAAGAACATGGGCACCATGGTGCAGAGCCGAAGGCTATAGAAGCGTAAGTTCCCACTAAGAACTTTACGCAGGGGCCGCGCGGATTCGGGTGTACTTACTCGAATCCACACGGCCCTTTTTCGTAAGGTGAACGTCCTGATAAAAACCCACTTCGCCGTCTTACCGAGGTTCTTGATCGCTTTCATTCGAGCGGGGCTGGATGAGAGGAACGCGGTGGGATATCAGTGTTATCAGTCCGGTCGGACGCAGGAAAGACGACCTAATCCCCGCCCTCTCCATTCCAATCAATGTCGGCAACCGCTTCTACTGCGGAATAGTTCCCGGCTTCGCGCTGAGCGGAACTGCCCTGCACCCCCCCGAAGATCCATAGCCCGCATCGGTCCAGCAGCCCGTAAACTTATCGCTCTCCGCTTTCTTCCGCGCCTCGGGGAACTCATTAATCACTTTCATGTATTCCACGACTTCGTACCGCTGAGTATCGTTGAATTCGGGCCCAATCACGCCCTTTGTGCCGGGGGGGGCATTCCGGAATTCATGGCCTCGGTTGGAATTACCCGATATGCTGGTGTCCAGCCGGAAAGCCCCGGGGAAACGCGTGGTTTCATAACCCATGTGCACCGGATCGTACTCGGTGGACCCTGTGTAGAAGACCTTGTCGCGCTGGTCACCCGGCAACAACAACTGATACATGTTTGGCACAGTGGCGTTATGCAGGTACGGCGCCGTAGCCCAGGAGCCATCGAGCGGCCTTGCGGGGTAGGCTTTCGGTGCCCGCCAGCAATCGGCGCGGTAGCCCACCCAGTCGTCCATCTGCTCTTCCGTAAGGCCGAGTTTCGCATCTTGTAATCCCTTGCGCAGCACGCCGCCGACGGTCATCGCAATGATGGTGGGGCCCGCAGTATCAGGCCCCAGTCCCAGCAGGCTGGCATTCAGCGTTCTGGACGCGAAGTTCGTAGCGTCGTTCTCGTCGGTGCCAATCCTGGCATAGTCGAACAGGCGCAGAATGAAGTAGCGCTTTTTGTGCTTGATCGCAATGTCATCTCCGCAAAGCGGCGCCGGCTCAATCTTCGGGGAATGGCAGTTCGAGCAGTATTGCGCATAGAGCGCCTTGCCCCGCTCAGCCTTGGCTAAATCCACGCGCCCCAGAATCGATTCCTGCCATGCCGGAGCTGCCAGTTTAGCCGCTGCGTTCTCCATTTCCCACATCTGCCGCAGGCGGGCGCTGGACGTATATCGTATGGCTTCGTCTTTTCCTGGAAGCGCCACATACGCATTCACAGCCAGCGCCTCAATGATGTTTCTCGCCAGAGGTTGACGAATTGATCCGTTCGACTGAACCCAATCGTACTCGGATGCGTACCAGAGTGGAAACGCCTTGACCGGTGCGTTCATCACGGCAAGGTTCTTCGAAGAAAGTTTGCGATAAACCGTGTTGCCGCCCGTCCCCAGCGCATCCAGTCTGCCGAATCCCGAAGTGGTCGCCTTGGCTCTCTGGAGCGTGTCAGACTGGATTTCCTGGGCCTTCAAAGTCACTTTTTCCTTCAGCCATACCTTCACCTCCGCATGCAGGTCATCGGCGGCCCTGGATGTGTACTTTTTGCCGAGAACCCGGTGTGCGAAACGGTCGAATTTGCCGGGATCGAAGACGCGCTGGAATAGCTGCGGCGCCTCCGTGACCCCCACCGCAAGAATCAGTTGCTCCAGGAAGAGATCGAAATTAAAAACGCCGGGCGCTCCATCGATACGGATGCCCATGCCCTTATAGGTGATGACCGACGTGTGGCAGAGCGCGCAGCTCAGGCCCAGATTCTCCACTCCCGTAACCGGATCCGGGTCGTCCTTGGCGAAACCGATCGGCAGGAGGTTCGGGTTGTGCAGCGAATTCGGATCCGGCAGGAAGCGGAACTTCGACATGTAGTCGTTTGAGATGAACAGTTCGTTGCTGTTGGGCTGTTCCAGCGCAAGGAACCAATCGTTCGGCATCACCTGAGAACCCTGGGAGGAGTGGTAGAACATTTGCCGCTCCTCTTCGGTCCAGACCTTGTTGGTGTTGACGATGTCGTAGACCTTGACCGGAGCCGGCAGTCCGGGGTAGTACACCACCTTGACCGCGACGGCCAGCGCCAGCAGCGCCACAAGTGCCACAAACGTGCCCACCCTGGTCATCCAGGAGCGATTCAGCGTTCGAAAACACCTGGCCAACAATTCACGCAACTGAGTCATCTTTTCCGTTCCCCGCCTTATTGCACAGACAGTACTTCCTGCTCCTGGTGAGCTTTTGAGACCTTAATTATAGACTCAGATTCACGCCGGACAGAGGGCAAAATGACTGGTCTAAGAACTTACATCCTTATCAAAGAACCGGAACATGACTTTACGGATGTCCAGCATCAGATTGACTCCAAGAAGGAACTGGAACGGCTTGAACCGAAGCACCTGCAGCGCCGATTCATAGATGTCATAGTGGAACGTCTTGGTCTGGAACGCATCCCACGCCAGGTTTAGAAAAGCGAGCGTCACCGTGGTCAGCGAGAACCTCAGTATTCCCCGCAGGAAAATGGAGATTGCCGTGGAGGCCTTGTCAACCAAGTTGGTGAACTGGAACGGCGGTGAGTCCAGCCAGCGCTGGGCGATGTAGACGGTACGGTTCGCCATGTCCGCCAGTTGCTCAACCGCCAGATACGATTCATCGCTCGGGCCCTTGAACAGGAACTTCAGCACTTCGTCGTGCACGCGTTTGCGAGCCCGCTTACCGGCGGTTTTGTTGTACACCCGATGTTCGTGATAAGCATTCACGTTGGGATGCAGGCGGGCTGCAATGGTCTCATAGAGCAACGTCGACCGGATCATCTTGAGCGTGTTGAGATTCAGCGGAACGTTATATTCCCGGGCCAAACGCAGGAACCGGATCCATATCTTGGCCGAGGTCCGCTCCCACCATTCGGTGTGTTCGCTTTTGAAAGCGTAGAGATCCTGCCAGAAAATGCCCTCGACGCGCTTGGCGAATTCGTCGATGTCGATGGGCGGAAGCGGTTCCAGAATCGCCAGTGCCGCCTGCACCATGCGGCCAATATCGGCCTTGTCATGGTAGTACGAAAGTTGCCGCCAGTTATTGCGTTCCTTCGTGGTGTAAGCGCCGCAGGAACCGAAATCGATAAAGACCAGTTCGCTGTTCTTCTGGATGACGACGTTGGATGGGTGCGGGTCAGCGTGGAACAGCACATTTTCGAAAACCCCGAACTGGTTGGTTCGCAGCAAACGGCTGGCCACCAGTTCGGGATAAATCCCCTCTTCGCGGAGCAGTGCGAGAACTTCCTGATCGTCTTTCTCGACAGCCGTGATCAGCTCACGCATCCAGATGCCCGAAACAAATTCGGAGACGAGAATATCTTCCGACGAGTAGTCGAAGTAGATTCGCGGTGAAGTGATATGTTTCATCTGCGCCTTCACACCGCTGCGGAACAGTTCTGTATAGCGGGCTTCCTTGGTCAGGTCCAGCTCTTCCATCAGCAGGCTGCGGAACTCATAGACGAAGTTCTGAGACAGGCCGGGACGGATGACGGTGAAAAACTCCAGCGCCTGGAGCACCGTGCCCAGCGCGTTGCAGTCAGCCACAAACTTCTCGCCAATGCCGGGGCGCCGCACCTTGACGGCCACCCGGTCACCGTTCTTCAGAAAGGCCTGGAAGACACAGGCGACGGAGGCGGATCCAATCGGGGTGGGGTCGAATGCCGCGAAGATATCAAGCAACGGTTTGCCGAAGACGGTCTCGATTCGATTAATCGCGTAAGAGGTCGGGAAGGTGGGCATGCGGTCGAGCATCCGACCGAGTTCCACTGTGTACTCATAGGGCAGTAAGTCGATACGCATCGCCATCTGCTGGCCGAGCTTGACGGCCGTTCCGCCGATTTTTTCGATGGCTTCGCGCAGGCGTACCGCGCGCCGGCTCACGGTATCGTGTCCGCGCAACTTGTCCCACAGGATGTGGGTGAACCAGCGGGCAGCAGCTGTCCCGTAGACCAGTAGCCGCCAAATGGTGGCGAAGAAGCCGGCGTGCCAGGTGAGCTGGCGCATCATTTCCGGCGTGACCTGTGGCATCACATCGCCCTGCAGATGCTTGCGGAGGTGGTTCGGGATAATACCCGGAGGCTGCTGGAAGGTCAGGTCTTCCGGATTGACGTGCCCTGCAGCCGACCGTGGCTTCCGCGACGCCCCCGCCTGTCCGCCCCCGGCATTCTGCCTGCGTTGTTCAATGCCGAGTAACGCGGCCATGCGAACGCGTTCACGCCGCCCGATGTTTATTTCGGGACTACGTGTTTCCGATCTCTGTGGTGTGGGGGGAGGGATGGGTTGCTCCGGGTCGCGACCCGACGCCCAATCATCCGGAGGCAGATGCTCTTCGCTGCCGTCGTGCGTCATATCAGTATCCGGGCCCGGTTGCCGGATGAGCTGGCGTTAGAAAGCAAAATGAGCAATACCTTTCCTGAACCCTCAAAAAAATAATCTGACAAAAAATACGCTCTGACAAGAGTTTGCAGACCAGGCCCTTCGGGGGCGTGGTCTGCAAGCAGGTATTCACAGTTTGTGCCGGAGTCCTTCGACCGCAGTCTACCGCAGTGGCGGAGGAGTCAGCAGCCGAATTGCATCGCGAAACTGCTTGGAGCCCGGTCCGCGGTTGACACCCTTCACGAACTTGTAAGGCGCCTTGCCCGCAACCCGCAGGCCCTTGCTGAGTGCAACGGTCATGTTCTCAATACCGTCCCGCAGCGCGCCGTCTTTCTTTTTACGCGCGGATTTGTCGCTTCGCGTGCTGTACTCGCTAAAGACCTTCGCGATGCTTTCCGACAGCGTTTCCAGGCCTTGGGCTACTCCTCGCTCAATATGCTGGACGGCCCCGAGGCCCCGGCTATATTTGCGTTTCTTTCTCGGCTCAATTTTCGCCGCCGCGGCGTCAAGCGTATGCGCTACGCCGTGCGCTGCGCTGTCTTTTACGGATTCAGTGCCTTTTTCTTTCGTTGCTGTTGCCATAGGATTTCACCTTTTGAATCTTGTATCGTCCCTGAATTTTGCTTGCCTGCGCTCTGCTTCCCTGAGCCACTTGATCCTGAACTAACCGAGCCGGATCTTTTCAATCCCGCAC
>JBBQDH010000270.1:0-7866 GCA_038319515.1 Bryobacterales bacterium | reverse complement strand
TTTCAATTAAGCAGCGTATGCGAACTGCGTGTTATTGGCAGTTTTGTTTTTCCGATCGTTTTACGGGAGCTCGGAACCCGGCACGCCTCCGCATCGCGATTCGATCCCGTCGAAACCAATGCGCCCCCAACTGGGTAATATAATTCTACAACTATTCAGATGCAGCAGCGCCGCAAAGAGTTTCCGCACGCCGACGCCACCACCCGATTCAGCACCCGCGTCGCCAATTATGTACGATTCCGCCCGGGCTATCCGCCCGCCCTGGCCCAACTGCTCGCCCGCGAAGCCGCTCTCACCCCCAACTCCGTGATCGCCGACATTGGTTCCGGCACCGGCCTCCTCTCAAGCGCCTTCCTCGACGCGGGCCACACCGTGATCGGCATTGAACCGAACCGCGAAATGCGCGAAGCGGGTGACGCTCTACTCGCCAAATACCCCCGTTTCGAAAGCCGCGAAGGGAATGCCGAAGCCACCACCCTCCCGGATCATTCCATCGACCTTGCCATCGCCGGCCAGGCCTTCCACTGGTTCGATGTCCCCAAAGCCCGCCAGGAATGGGTTCGGATTTTCAAGCCCGGTGCCATCGCGGCTCTGATCTGGAACGAACGCCACATCGAAACCCCGTTCATGCAGGACGTGGAGGCCGTGATCAACATTTACGCCGCTGAAATGGACGGTGACGGCAGAATCCGTGAAGCGGGGCGCAGCCGTATCCCGGCCTTCTTCGGCCCTTCCACCTACCGGCTGGACGAATTCCCGAACGCACAGCAGTTCGGCTGGGAAGGACTGTTGGGTCGAATCGTGTCCTGCTCATTCCTCCCCGACGAAGGTCACCGGGACTACGACAGGATGTCGAAAGACCTGAAGCGCGTCTTCGAAAGTCACCAGCGAAGCGGGGAAGTCCGGTTCGACTACCAGACGAAAGCCTGGTGGGGTCGCCTGGAGTGATTTAGAGTGGCGTGTGTGGCCGCGTATCCGAACCAACACGCAGCCGCCTCGAAACATTCTGATCCGGCGGCAGTGAAAGCAGATGCGGCCGGATGCCAATCAGGACGTTGTTTTCCTCTTTGTCCGTTGAGATTTGTTTAAACAAATAACCCAGCAACGGAATGCCGGACAGCCCTCCAAATCCGTTGGTCCCTTTGGAGCTTGTCGCATTCAGAATCCCGCCGATCATCGCCCATTCGCCATTCTTCAGGCGCACCTGGGAAACCAGATTCCGCCGCCCGATCACGGGAATATTGTTAATCGCCTGCCCGTTCAGCACCTCAAAGCTGGTGTCGAGTGTCAGGGTTACCTCACCGATCCCGTGGATGTATGGCGTGATCTTCAGCGTTAGCCCCAGATCCTCAAACGTAAACGAAGGCGGCGGCGTGAAGTTCTGGCCTTGCTGTCCCGCCGGCTGCGCCCCGTAGTAGCCGCCGGTAATAATCGGATACTTCTCGCCCACGTGCAGCGACGCTGGTTGCCCGGCCACAGACCGAATCTGCGCATGATACAGCGACCGCGAACTGGTGTTGGTCTCGTTGAACATGGCCTGCGCCTGCGCAATGCCCAGCCCGATCAGTGTCCGGCCCCCGCCAAACGTCAGCAGATTGGTGATCCCCGCTGTGGAAGTGACGCTGTTCAGAACCGTACCCAGATAGAACGCTGAAAACCCGTTCGTCACCGTGAATCCGTAGTTCTTCAGATCTGTGGACGCCACCTGAATGAAATCGAGGTCGATCATCACCTCAGGCCGGTAGGAGAGCAACTGCTGCAGCAGGGCGACCGCCGGCAGCACGCGCGACACGCGATCCCGCATCACAATGCGCGCCTGCGACGTGTCCCAGGCGATCTTCTCAATGCTCACGGTTTGCCGCAGCACCTGTGCCAGTTCGGTCAGCTCCTGGGTGGTGACGGCTTGCGGAACCGGGATGGTGATGGCCATCGTCTGTTCCAGGTCGTTCCGCTTTTGCTGGGTGTCTTTCGCCACCATGAAAACGCGGCTGGAAATCGGGATGACAAACGATCCCGTGGCAGCCTCAAGATCGTTCAGCGCCTCCCGGTAGTCCACGCCACTCAGGCGGAAAGCCATGGCTGAACCGTCTTTCGGATAGTCCCCGTCGAATACTGTCTGTAACCCGAAGCGCTCGGCTACTTTGTCGAAAAGCACACGCGCATCGCCGTTCAGATCGAAATCCTGGGGACCCGGATTCGCTTTCAAGCCTGGAATAGCAGTCAGTTCGCGCGCCTGCGCCATCTCCCGCTCGGTCAGGCTGTCGAAAACATCTTCCGGGCCGATCCCGGCGGACGGAAGTTTGGAAGGGTCAGTGCTCTCAACGGGGCGTGGCTGCGGTTTCGATTGCCTCGAAGCGCGCGTCTGCAGCGTCGCCATTTTTCCCTTGTATCGCTTGTTGCCCGGCTGCAGTGCAGACGCCTCGGCATAGAAGATGTACGCCTGGGCGTCTTCCCCGGATTTTTCCGCGCGAGAGGCCTTACGGGCCAGCAGCATGGCGAGTTCTTTGGGGGAATCCACGGCGGAGTCGCCGGCGCCGAACGCGGATATGGCGAACAAGCCGCCGACCAGCACCACCACTATCGCGCCTGTAACTCGCGTCAAGCCGGAACTCGCATCAAATCGGACTGCGTCAAGTAAAGATGACGCCCGGGGACGCGCCACCGTGCAGTCCCATGCATGCGACCATCGTGCATATGCGCGTGTTGCAGCGGTACCCTATCGAGCCGCTCACCCTCGTTATCCCCATCCTGCTCTTCCTTGGCGTCATCGCAGTGGGCATGTTGCTGCGCCGCATCTTGTTTCAGGCGCTGCTGGGCTGGTCCCGCCGAACTGAGAGCAAGCTGGGCGAACTGCTCATCGGCACACTTCGCGGCCCGGTCGTGCTCTGGATCATCATCCTCGCGCTTCACGTTGCCGCCGCGAATTCCAGTCTGCCGGCCGCCTTCCAACGGCCGCTTCACCCCACGCTCGAAGTACTGTGGCTCTTCTCGCTGGTCTCGGTGGCCAGTCGCTTTGCCGGCCGTGCCATCCGTCTTTACGGCGAGCACGTCACCGGAGCCCAATCGGTCACCAGCCTGACTGAAAAACTGGTGCAGACGATCATCGTGGTCATCGGTATCATGTGGGCGCTGCGGGTGGTTTTCAACCTGAATCTCACCCCCATCCTCACCACCCTTGGCGTTGGAGGTATCGCGGTCGCGCTGGCTTTGCAGGACACGCTTTCCAACCTGTTCGCCGGCTTTTACGTTTCGATTTCCGGCCTGATCCACATCGGCGACTACATCCGCCTGAACTCGGGCGAGGAGGGCTACGTCACCGACATCAACTGGCGCTGCACCACCATGCGCACCATCGGCTACAACCTGGTCGTGGTGCCGAACAACAAGCTGGGCCAGGCAATCTACACCAACTACTTCCTGCCCGAACCCCGCATGATGATGTCCGTCTCGTTCGGCGTGGCCTACGATTCGGATATCGACAAAGTTGAGGAGATCCTGCTGGACGAGGCCAAGTCCGCCGTCGGCAAGATCCCTGGCCTGCTGGGCGATCCTGCAGCCAACATCCGCTTCAATCCGGGGCCCGGCGACTGGGCTCCCGTTTTCCAGGTCAATTTCCACGTCGGCCAGTATTCCGATCAGTTTCTGGTCCAGAGTGAATTACGGAAATTGCTCTTCAAGCGGCTTCGGAAAGAAAGTATTGAGCTGAATTTCCCCGCGCGAACCGTTCAGAGGGAGCAAAAGGGTCTGGCGTGACGGAGTTAATGACACTGCTCGAAAGAACGACGCCTGGTCGGGCTCTGGATCTAGCGTGCGGGGAGGGGCGCCACGCTCTCTGGCTGGCGGAACGCGGCTGGCAGGTAACTGGTATCGATCTTGTTCCACAGTCGCTGCCGGGCGTGGCTTATCTGTACGCTGATCTGGAAGCCCATGCGTATCAGGTGGAGCCCGGTGCCTGGGATCTGATCGTTTGCTGGATGTATTGGCAGGCCGACCTGCTGCCCGAAATCGCACGTGGCGTTCGTCCCGGCGGCCTGGTCGCGCTGGCAGGAAAAACCAGTGGCCGTTTTGCGACGAGGCTGGAACACTACCGGGCGGCCTACGCTGACTGGACGGAACTGGCGGCCGGCGAAGACAGCTTCAAAGCGTTTTTCATTGCCAGAAAATCCACCATCGGACCGGCGATATCCACTCCGCCATACAACTGTGCCTGTGGATAGCAGGTGGGGAAGTTGGCCTCCAGAAACTAGGCGTTTCCCGCAGGATCCTCCAAAACATCCACCCCCGCGAACCCAAGACCGTTAGCCTGGGTCGAGCGAACCGCCGCATCGCTGAAGTCGATAGTCGACTACGTCCTCGCGAAGGGCCAGAATCCGCGTCCAGCCAGACCGTCTCCGGTACCGGCACACCTGCCACTTCCGCCAGCGTGGTTTGGCCCGTTACCGCGAAGTATATACTCTCGTCCCGGGAATAAAAAGTGGCTACGCCCGGCGTGAAGAGAAACTGCTCCACGTGGGTGGCCGCTACTACCGTCTTCGGTTCTGAGTTTTTCTTCGCTCATGGTATTTTCCTTTTGAGCTCAGCCCGCTACGTGCTGGATTCGTTCGAAAAGAAGTCTTTGCGAAGCTGCTCCGAGATGCCGCCCGAGATTACTTCCAGTTCATCGTCGGTTAGCCCTAATATGTCGCGCGGCACGACCTGTTCGGCGGCTCTGTTCTCTTCGTTCATAAACCCTCGTCACGTTCATGAACGAGAAACGATGGAAAAAGCGATCACCAATTCGTGCCGGAAAATCGCTCAAGCGTGCGAAAGTTCCGGTTCAGGTGTGGCAAAAAAATGATCGACCAGATCCAGAATCTGCGCCGCTTCCTTCGCCTGATAGATGGAAACGCGCAGCGGCCCGCCGCCGCGAACGCCGTGTGTGAAGTAGGTCGCGAACTGCTTCATCTTGCCGATGGAATCGTCTTCGCTTCGGCTGAGCAGCATTTCGTAGTAGGTCCGCATCATCTTATATCGGTCGTGATGGGTGGGTTCATCGTATTGGCCGGTCGCCAGATACTGTTCGATCTGCCTGAAGATCCACGGGTTAGACGAAGCTGTTCGCCCCACCATCACCGCATCGCACTTCGTCAGTTCAATCATCCGGACCGCGTCTTCCGGCGTGATGATGTCCCCGTTGCCAATCACAGGAATCTTCACCGCATCTTTCACTGCGGCGATCCGGTTCCAGTCCGATTTACCGGCGTAGCCCTGCTCGCGGGTGCGGGGGTGCAGCGCGATGGCCTGCAAGCCGCAATCTTCCGCCAGGCGCGCCATCTCCACCATGACCAGCTCCTGATCGCTCCAGCCCGCCCGGAACTTACAGGTGAAGGGAATGCTGATGGATTTCCGCACAGTTTTGAGCAGCGTTTCCACCAGCGGCAGGTCCCGCAGCAGGCCGGAACCGCCGTTGCACTTCACCACTTTGTTGACCGGGCAGCCGAAGTTGATATCCAGAATATCGAAGCCCAGATCCTGACAGACCCGCGCAGCGTCCGCCATGATATCCGGATCTGCGCCGAAGAGCTGCGCGGAAATCGGATGCTCTTCAGGCTCGAACGCCAGGTAGCGGGCCAGGGTACGGTTTGGTTTTTTTGCGACTTTGCCTTCTGCGCGCAGATGGGCGCTGACGCCGTGCGAGCTGGTGAACTCGGTCATGATGAGCCCGCAGCCACCCAAATTCCGGATAAAGCGGCGGAAGACGGTGTCCGTCACGCCGGCCATGGGCGCGAGGACAGTCGCGGGCGCGATCGTGACGTTTCCAATTTTGAACTGCGCGGGGAAACTCACGCTACCAGTTTAGCGTCCAGACAAGTGCATGAAACCCCTGCATGTTGGATTTCTGGTGATTGGTGCCGCGCTCGCAGGCGGACTGGCCGTTAAAATGACGCAGCTTCCCGCCTATCACGCGGTGTCGGCGCCCGCCGCGCCCGCTCCTCCAATACCTCCTCCGCCGGTTTCTCCGGAGCCGGCGCCTGCGGAGCCAGTGGCCGCCGCACCCCCGGCAGTTTATGAAAAACCGCAGCCGGCGGGGAAACCGGCGGGGAAACCGGCGGGGAAACCGATAGCGGCGAAATCGGTTCCGAAGCCCGTGGTTCCCAGGCCGGTGCTTTCGAAAGCGCCACCGGCGCCCGCTCCCCCGACCGAGGTTGCGAAAGCGGCGGCAGCGCCGAAACCTCCGGCACTTTACCCGGCACTTTACCCGGCACCCTACCCGGCACCTTACCCGGCACCCTACCAGGCACCCTACCAGGCACAGCCGGAGCCGGTTTCGCAACCAGCGCTTCCCGATCCGACGCCTGTACAGCCAGCGCCTACTCTTCCGCCCCCGGTCTCGCTTCAGGTGATTCTCCGGCAAGGTATGCAGATTTCTGCCCGGCTGGATCAGGGGCTCTCTTCTGACCACGTTTCACCGGGAGACTCATTTCAGGCCTCGCTGACGGAGCCGATTGTGGTGGATGGCTATATCATCGCGGAACGCGGTGCGCGGGTTTCCGGGCGTGTCGTCGATTCCCGAAAAGCCGGGCGAATGAGCGGTAACTCTGACCTGCAACTGGCGCTTTCATCGTTTCAGAGCGCAGACGGCCAGAAAGTCACCATCTCTACCGAGCCCTGGATGAAGGAAGGCACTTCTTCCAAAAGCCAGGATATCGCGAAAATCGGCGGTGGGGCGGCACTGGGTGCCATCATTGGAGCCATCGCCGGTGGAGGGAAGGGCGCTGCGATCGGGGCCGGAGCAGGTGGCGCCGTCGGCACCGGAGCCGCCGCAGCCACCCGTGGCAAACCGGTCAACATCCCCGTTGAAACCGTGATACAGTTTCGTCTGGCGAATCGCGTGACTGTTACAGAGCGCCGGCTGTAGCCCCAAGACCCCTCAGCATCCCCAGTGTCCGGAAAGCGGCCTTCCGAACGTCGGGATCCTTATCGCGAACCAGGTTCTTCAGCAATCCAAGATTCTTCGGGTCACCAATTTTACGAACCATCCAGGCCGCGGCTATTCTATAGCTGGCTTTCGAGTGCTCCAGCAAGACTTCCAGCGCCACTGAATATTTGGCGGGATCGATCAGGTAGAGTCCGTACGCGGCGTTAGCGACCACGCGATGGTTTCTGTCCTCCAGCGCCCTCTTGAGGATAACTTCCACGGGGGCGGTTTTGCGCCCCCACAATGCTTCGATCGCGTTGGCCCTCACCCGCGGATCCGGGTCGATGGCCAGCTTCTCAGCCATCGCCGTACTCTCCGCATGCCGGGTCAGCGCAACGGCCGCTTTGGAGCGGATCTCGGGGTCCGCTTGGGCAAGGGCGTTCCGCAGTACACTCGCCAGACGTCCGGGAGAAGCGATTGCCCCAAGAATTTCCAATCCGCGATCCAGTGCGCGAATATCGACCGTATTGGCGAGGAACAACGAATTGACAAACTGAGCGATCTGCAGGTCGTAAGAATGATCTTCGCTCGCTCTTTGACGAGCGACCCGAATCGCGTCCTCAACGGAGCAGCGCTTCGGGTCGCAAATTTCTTCAGTTGTTCCTACCACGATGAGTTAATCGGCAGTCAGGCCGACTAACTTTAGTGCACCCGAGCTATTCCGACGAAGGAGCAGCTTTTCGCTTGCGCGGCGCAGCGGCCTTGCGCGCCCGTTTTGGCGCGCCTGCCACGTTGCCGTTTGCTTCGTGTCCAGGCGACGCAACCTTGCGCGCACCCTTCTTAACCCGCGGCGAACCTGCTGTCGGCTGACCGGGAACCACAGGCTGCGGTTCGTCGATCTCCTCGTCCTCCTCGATTTCCTGCATCGGCTGAGGTTCCGGTTCCGGAATGGCCGGCGGATGGAATTC
>JBBQDH010000269.1:0-7905 GCA_038319515.1 Bryobacterales bacterium | reverse complement strand
GTGTGCGGGCATCTTCATTGGTTCAATTCTCCTTCAGGGTACGGACGGTGCGAACTTCACCGCCAAACACTTCCCGAAAACGCTGCACTTCCGGGTGGGCCATGGCGCGTTCCTTCAACTCGTCATCCTGCGCCGGCGTTTTCGCCACCATGGCCGGAGCGGACTTCACATCACCGAACACAATCTTAAACCGCTGGCCCGGCTGGCCCAGATGCTTGAGCGCGGCAAGGATTTCGGTGCGACCCAGATCCAACTGGAACTGTTTCGCAGTGGTGACCACCAGTTCGGCGTTCACCATCGCCAGATTGGACTGCGCAACAGCATCGGCTGAGAACTGCAGGCCGCATTCCACCATGGCGTCATGCATTCGTTGCCGCCAATCGGCGTCGGAGGGGATGGGCGCAGCAGAGGGTGCGGGCGCGGCTGCAGGCGGCATCGCAGCTTTTTTCACGCTGTTTGCTTCAAACGGCGATGGGCCGGTTCGCACGGGAGCGGTGGGCGGTGCGGGCCTTGCGGTCGGCGGAGGCACCGGGGCCTTCAGAGCAGCAACCGGCGCACTTCCCAAACTCGCCAGCGCTTCTTCAATCCCCACCAGCTTGCCGGCCTGCACCATCTTTAACAACCCCAGTTCCAGGTGGAATCTCGGTTGCAAAGAATACTGCAGGTCCCGAAACAGGTCGAGTGACATCTGCAGATACCGCGTCAAATCTTCTTCGGTAAACGCCGCTGCGATCCGCGTCAGTTCGCCCCGTTCCGAAGGGCTGGCGGCAATTAATCGCGATTCGGCCCCGGAAATCTTCGCGACGAGCACGTTTCGCAGATACCGTGAAAGCTCGCGCGAAAAGTGCTGCGGACTGCCGCCGTTCCGTTCCAGCTCATCCACCAGGCCCAGCATCGCGCCGCCTTCCTGATTCGCAAGCGCCGTGGTCACCTGCGCCATCGCATCGATTCCAAAAGCCCCCAGCAGAGCCCGCACCGCAGCGGAATCCAGCTTGTTCCCGCAACAGGCAATCGCCTGGTCGAGTGCCGAAAAAGAATCTCTTACAGAGCCTTCGCCGGATTGCGCAATCACCGCCAGCGACTCGTCATCCGCCTCAATGCCCTCCGCCACGCAAATCTCACGCATGCGGTCAATCAGGTCATTGAAATCCACTGACCGGAAACTGAAATGCTGACACCGCGAGGCAATCGTGGCCGGAATCTTGTGCGATTCCGTGGTGCAAAGCATGAAGACTGCCCACTCCGGCGGCTCTTCAATGGTCTTCAATAGCGCGTTGAACGCTTCACTGGTGATCTGGTGCGCTTCATCAATGATGAAAATCTTGTAGCGGTCGCGCGACGGCCGATACCGAACGTTTTCGCGCAACTCACGCATCTCATTAATGCCACGATTCGACGCCGCGTCGATCTCGATCACATCCGGCGACCCGCCTGCCGTGATTTCGAGGCAACTCGCGCAGGCATCGCAGGGCTTATCAGTAGGACCCTTCACGCAGTTCAGGCAGCGGGCAACGATGCGGGCGGTAGTTGTTTTCCCGGTGCCGCGCTGGCCCGAAAAAATATAGCCATGCGCAATGCGATTCTGTTCAATCGCGTTTCGGAGGGTGGTCTTGATATGGTCCTGATTGAGCAGATCGTCGAAGGACTGCGGACGATATTTGCGCGCGATGACCTGATACATGGCTGGTTTGACGACTGAGGAGCTAATGCCAGGCCCCGGGTGATCCGCGGCACACAGGTTAAACCACTACCGTTGCTTCCTTCCGGATCTGGCGGGGTTTGCAGCCGCCCATTGCACGGAGCCCGAAACCTGACAAATTTCAGGTTAACACCAGGGGGACTGATCTGACGCTCAGGCCATTCCGGGCCTCTGGTTCGTCG
Source organism: Bryobacterales bacterium (assembly GCA_038319515.1). GTDB lineage: Bacteria > Acidobacteriota > Terriglobia > Bryobacterales > Bryobacteraceae > BOG-234. Next base: position 6,024 of record JBBQDH010000269.1, on the reverse strand, counting down.
CTGATGCCGGTGCGGCGCTTTGAGTTTTGCCTGTAACGAGAGCAGTTTCAGTGACGGGCTTCGTCCTTCTCCCGTTCGAGAATCTTCCCGATGTCCCGTCGCCCGTGCAAAACACGGATGACCCGGAGCACGTCGCCTTGTACCGCGTAGTAGATTCGAGTGTCTTCGAAACCTTTCACAGGCCAGGAGCGGAGCCCGGCAAGTACCGGGTTTTTGAACTGTTTTGGCGCTCCCATCTCCGGCATTACACAGATTGTTTTGACAGACTCGTCAACGGCATCCAGAAAACGGGTGGCCGCTTCAAGGGCATCCTCCAGCAAGTAATACCTGAACTGCCGGATGATGTCGTCCTTTGCCGTTGGCCGGATGACGTGCTTCACATATTTGTTTTCCGGACATGGTGTTTTTTCGCGAGATCCATGGCCTCGGCTTTGAGTTCCGTCCAGAATTCACGAGTGAGCGGAATATCTTTGCCGCCTGTAGCAAGGCCTTCGATCAGGAGCGCTTCAAGCTGTGCCTCCTCCTGTTGCTGCTGCGCATCGCGGAGCAGCGAACGAAAATACTCGCTGACGTTGCCGTACCCCTTCGTGGCAAGCTGTTCATCAATAAACGTTTTCAGGGATTCCGGGAGCGATATGGTGACGGTAGTCATGGAGGGCTTCCTGTTTGTTTCCACCCTACTCTACCGCACATAAGAATTGTTCTCAATAGATAGGATGTGGCCTCCGGGGTTCCGTCGTTCATCCAGGCACGGAAAGCGGATCCGGCGTAATGCTGACCCGGCAAGGTTCTTTCCCGGCAAGGCTCTTTCCCGGCCTCAGATGAGCACGCAACTGACCGGCCGCCTCACGGCCATGCCTCCGGTTAATCTTCGCGCGGCTCAGACCCTTGGGGACGCCGGAATCTGCCATTCCTACCAGTTTTCGTCGGGCCGTTCCCACCCTGCTTACCGAACACAAGACCCCACGCTGCGATAAGGAGCAGACCGGCACCAACTGCCCAAAGAAATTCCACGGGATGGGAGATGAAAAGAGGCAAAAGTCCGATGACCGGCAACGCCGCAAGCCAGCGCTCGGAATGTTGCGGTAGCTTCACTGGCACTTCAGAGACTCCACTGTCGACTCAAGTTCCTTCCGAAGGAGCAAGAAAGGAATTGGGCCGACTCTGCTTTGCTATCCGCTTCGATGGCAGCACCAACGGGCAGGATTCACGAAAATGCGTGCGGGCCACCAGTGACCGGCTGAAGTTAGATCGCGCATCTGTCCCTGGCTTGGCGTACCGGATTGAGATCACCGACCCTGCACTGGCGGACGCAGAAGACCACCTGAACTTTATCCGCGATGTAAATAAGGATCCCGACGCCGCCGAAAAGCCAATCTTTGCTTTCGAAGAGATGCCGGAGCGCCACCCGCTGATTCCTGAGCACGAGAGTTTCACCTTCGAAATCCGGCATTCCATCTACTTGTCACACCGAATCATTTATCGCAGTGAGCCTGACGTCCGGCGCGTTGTCATCCTCAGAGTCTTTCATGGCTCTCGCCGCGCGTTTGCCAACCCGGATCTGGCTCTAGGACCACGCACCGGATTCTTCACGCTCCAGGCATTCAGGCAATTCTCCGAGACGTTTCTCCGTAAGAAATCCCGGTTGCCCGACACTTACTGTGTGAAGGCGTCATGTGGCGCCTGTCGATTCAAAAAACGAAACGCAATAAGGAGATTTAAATTTATGAAGATTTCACAAAACCTGGCACTCGCGGCGGCTTTTGCCGGTCTTGTTGGCGGCACCGCTGCCCGCGCGTCTCAGAACCCCGTCGGAACACAGCACTCGCTGGCAGGAACCCTGTCCGCCGAAGCTGCCAAAAAAGATATTGAAAAGCACGCCTGCAAGGGAATGAACTCCTGCAAGGGCAACGGCGGCGGTGCCAAAAAGGAATTCGGCAAGAACGAATGCAAGGGCAAAGGCGCCTGCGCGACCGACGGTTCCAAGCCGAAAATGTAGTTCTGCTTTGCGTGGCCGCCCCACCCGGCGGCCACGCGAAATCGCCCCGTACTATCGCCGAAACCGACGCCGTCGCCATGCCATCAGACCAGTGGAACAGATTCTCCGACTACGGAATCGGTGTGGGGCTCCGCGTTCCGCACTTCAACCACATCCTTGAACAAAAGCCCGTTGTCGACTGGTTCGAGATCATCTCGGAGAACTACATGGTGGATGGCGGGAAACCGCTCCATATGCTGGACCGGATCCTCGAGCAATATAGAGTTGTCCAGCACGGCGTGTCCTTGTATTTCGGCTCCACCGAGCCCCTCAATCGGGAACACCTCCGTCGACTCAAAACACTGGTTCGCCGCACGGGAACTCCCTGGCTGACCGACCACCTCTGCTGGGGGAGCGTTGACGGGCGCTACACCCATGACCTGTTGCCCATGCCCTACACCCTGGAGGCTGCCCGAATCACGGCCCGCAAGATCCGGCAGGCGCAGGATTTCCTCGAAGTGCCCATCGCTGTCGAAAACGTCAGCAGCTACGCAGAGTTTCACGTGTCGGAGATGAAGGAATGGGAATTTCTGAACGAAGTTGCGGAACGTGCGGACTGCGGAATTCTTCTCGATGTCAACAATATCTACGTCTCTTCCCGCAATCACGGGTTTAACCCCCGCGAATACCTCAATGCGGTCCCTCCCGAACGGGTGGCACAGATTCATCTGGCAGGCCATTCGAAGTTTGAAAAGTATATTCTCGATACTCATGACCACCCGGTGATCAGGCCGGTCTGGAAGCTCTACGAAAGGGCCGTTGAACGGTTCGGCCTGCGGCCCACCCTGCTGGAGTGGGACGACCGGATCCCTTCCTTTGAGGAACTCCACGCCGAGGCGCTAAAAGCGGCGAAGTATCTGCCGACAGAGAAGGGATCGGTATGAAACTGGCCGTTCTTCAGAAACGAATAGCCGAATCCATCGTCCGCCCGCTGACGCCATCGGGCCGCATGGCGCGCAAGACGTCGGAGGGCACTTCCATGGCGAGCGAGGCCGCCGAACTGATCCGCCCCAATGACCGGTTGACCTCTTTTGAACGCCTTGAAATTTACAGCCGCAGCTATTGGTTTCGCCTGCTCGACTCCATGCGCGATGATTTTCCCGGTGTCCTTGCCATCCTCGGCAACGCGAAATTTGATCGGCTCATCACCGCCTATCTGGTGGACTGCCCTTCGCGATCTTTTACCCTTCGCGACCTCGGCTCAGAATTCGAGCGTTGGCTGCGGGAGCGCCCCCGGATGCCGGACTCAAAGGCCTCCCTCGTTCTCGACATGGTTCGGCTCGAATGGGCTCATATTGTTGCGTTCGACGGTCCTGAGGTAAACCCGCTTGGCCTGAATGATCTGGCTACACTGAACCCGGCGATGCGCGTCAGGCTGCAGCCCTGCGTTTCTATTCTCGACCTGCAATATCCCGTCGACGAATTGCGCGTGCAACTTAACGCCAGCCCCGAAGGCTCGACTTCGAAGAGCAGCTTTTCTCTGCCCGGCAAAACGACGCCGCTGCTTCCGCGCGGCTTTTCTGCCGAACCTGTTTACGTCGCGATTCACCGATTTGAGTTGAGCGTGTATTACCGCAGACTGGCGCCGGAAGAGTTTCGGATTCTGACAGGGCTCCGGCAAGGGCGGCCCATCGCGACCGCTATACGCGCGGCGTTCAGAGACAGCCCTGTCCAGCCGGACCAGATTCCAGGGCTGTTGCAGACCTGGTTTTCAGCCTGGGCGCGCTTTGGCTGGCTCACTCTCCGCACTCGCAGAAAGAAAACATGACTGAACAATTCTCCCGTTGCTACCAAATCCTCAATCGTTTCGCCGGCGCGCTGCAATCGCCCTTTCTCCTGCTGGTCCGTCTGTACTGGGGCTGGCAATTCATTGAGACAGGCTGGGGCAAGCTCGGCAACCTTGAGAAGGTGACAGGCTTCTTCACCACGCTGGGGATACCTTTCCCGGGGCTCAACGCTCATTTCGTCGCAGGGCTCGAATTCACGGGTGGAGTGTTGCTGGTCCTGGGCCTGGCATCTCGTCTGATTGCTCTTCCTCTCACGGTCAACATGTTGGTGGCGTACATCACAGCGGACCGGCCGGCGCTGCTGTCCTTCATCAGCGATCCGGATAAATTCACCGCAGCGGCACCGTTCACGTTTCTGATGGCGTCTTTAATTATCCTTTGTTTCGGGCCCGGCGCGGTCTCGCTCGATGCCGTGATCGCGCGCTTCCACCGACGGGCGGCGGCTGGAAATGTTGGAATCCTTACACCCAGGTTCTAAACTGAAGAAACTGTGATTTGTTACATTGATGCATTCTCCGGTCTTGCCGGCGACATGCTGGTGGGAGCGTTCGCCGACGCAGGCGCCGACCAGACTGCTATATCCAACGCGCTCGCCTCGCTCGCGACCGGCGGCTCCATTGTCTGGGAACGTGTGATGCGGCGCGGGATCGCGGCCACGAAATTTCGGGTCTCCGTCGACGAACCCCAGAAACACCGGCACCTGAGCGGCATTCTGCAGATGATTCATGCGGCGGAATTGCCGGATGCCGTGAAGGCCGCTTCTGAAAAAGTCTTCCGCGTTCTGGCCGAAGCGGAATCCACCGTACACGGCACCAGTATTGAAAATGTCCATTTCCACGAAGTGGGTGCAGTCGATTCCATTTGCGATATTGTCGGAGCCTGCCTTGCTGTCCATCTGTTGGGAATTCAGCACATCAGTTGCTCGGCAATCAACGTCGGCAGCGGTACCGCCAACACCGAACACGGCGTGCTGCCGGTGCCGACTCCTGCTACAGCATTGCTGCTCCGGGACCGGCCGGTTTATGTTCGCGGCCCTGCCATGGAACTCACCACTCCCACCGGCGCGGCGTTTGTGACGGCTCTGGCGGAATCATTCGGGCCCATGCCGCCGATGCGCATCAAGTCCCTTGGCTATGGTGCCGGCGACCGCGACTTCAAAGAACATGCCAACGTCGTTCGCGTGGTCCTGGGTGAACCAACCGGCGCGCCGGAGAGCACGACCGTATCCGTGATCGAGGCAAACATTGACGACGCCTCTCCGCAGATCATTGCTTACGCCACCGAAACCTTACTGGAGGCAGGTGCGCTTGATGTCACCGTGTTTCCCGCACAGATGAAAAAGAATCGCCCCGGCATTGTTTTACAGGTACTGTCGGCACCGGAAAAGCGCGAAGAACTGGTTGCCATGATCTTCCGGGAAACCACCACGCTGGGTGTGCGGTTTTATACTGCGGAACGCCGTGTGCAGCCTCGTGACTGGGTCGAAGTACAAACGAAATACGGCCCGGTGCGGGTCAAGGCCGGGTCGGATGGTTTTGCCCCGGAGTACGAAGACGCCCGTCGCGTCGCCATCGGTTCCGGCGTCGCCCTGAAAAGTGTTCTGAACGAAGCAATTCGCGAGTATCTTAGACAAAAATGAAATATTATTTAACGACGCCGATTTATTACGTCAACGCTGCCCCGCACATCGGCCACACTTACACCACCCTTGCGGCGGACACCATCAAGCGCCTGAAGCGCATGCAGGGGTTTGATGCCGTGCTCACCACAGGCACCGATGAACATGGCCAAAAAGTGGAACGTTCCGCGCTGGCCATGGGCCGCACTCCGGAAGAGTTCACCGCGATTGTTTCGAACGAATACCGCACCCTGTGGGACCGCATCGGTATCGATTACGACCATTTCATCCGCACCACAGATCCACGTCACCACCAGACTGTCCGCTGGCTGTTTGAACGCTGCCTGGAAAAGGGCTATGTCTACAAAGGCAGTTATACAGGGCAATACTGCGTTTCCGATGAATTTTATGTGAATGAAGCGCAGCCCGGCGACAACTGCCCCACCTGCGGCCGCCCCACGGAAACCGTTACGGAAGAGAATTACTTCTTTAAACTCTCGGCATTTACCGAAAAGCTGCTGCAGTACTACGAAGACCATCCCGATTTCATTCAGCCGGAATCGCGCCGCAACGAGGTTCTG
>JBBQDH010000268.1:0-7964 GCA_038319515.1 Bryobacterales bacterium | reverse complement strand
TGTTGGCGTGGTCGTACTTCCCGTCCTGAATCGACAGGACGACGAAGGAATACCAGGGACAGGAGTTCTTTAAGTCGGTTTCGGAGAAGTAGGCGGCGCAGTCGGGGTGGGAGTGGTAGATCCCGATCAGGTCCATTTTTTTCTCGCGGGCTTCGCGGTCGGCGCGAAGCAGGTCTTCGGGGCGCAGTTCGTACCGTGCCTTTTGAGAGCCTTCGGACACGTTGTCGAGAGCGAGCGCGTAGACCACGGTTTTGTTGTCGCCGTCGATGGAACCGATCATCGCGCCGCAGCATTCGTTCGGATAGGCAGCCTGCGCGTGGTTGACCATTTCGCGCCAGGGGGTTCTTTCAACTTGAATCATTCGTTCTCTTCCCAAAAATGCTCGCTCAGGTACTTGTCGGCGCCATCGCAGAGGATGGTGACGATAACCGCCTGTTTGCCCTGTGCGTGCAGTTCCCTGCCAAGCTGGAGGGCGGCGGTTACGTTGCCGCCCGCCGAAATGCCGATCAGGATACCCTCTTCGCGGGCCAGGCGCTTGACCATTCTATAGGCGTCTTCGGTTTCGACCCAAACATTCCGATCCGCCAGCTTGTCGTCATAGATGCGCGGGACGATGGAGGAAGGCATATGCTTGGTGCCTTCAAGGCCGTGCAATGCGTTCGATGGCTGGGCGGAAATGCACTGCACGTGCGGCAGATCCTGCTTCAGGCGTCGGGTGGTGCCCATAAACGTCCCGCTGGTGCCGGTGAGCGTCACGAAGTGGGTGATACGGCCTTCAGTTTGGGCGATAATTTCAGGACCGGTCGACTTAAAATGCGCCTGCCAGTTGGCATCGTTGCCGTACTGATCGGGGTAGAAATAGAGATCGGGATCGGAATTATAAACCTCACGGACCTTGCGGATGGACCCGTCGGAACCCTCGTCCGCAGGCGTCAGAATCAATTCCGCGCCGTAAGCCCGGAGGATCTTCTTACGCTCGGGCGAAGCATTCTGAGGGAGGCACAGGAGTATTTTGTAACCGCGGACCGCCCCCAGCATGGCATAGGCGATACCGGTATTGCCGCTGGTGGCGTCCAGAAGGATTTTGCCGGGCGTGAGCAGCCCCGCACGCTCGCCTTCCAGCATCATATTCAGCGCCGGACGGTCTTTCACCGACCCACCGGGATTAAAGTACTCTGCCTTACCGTAAATTTCAATGCCGGGCAAATCGGTGGTCAGCCTTGCGAGACGAAGCAAGGGTGTATTGCCGATGTTGCCGATGACGTCGTGCGCCGTGCGGGTGTTCATGCCTGATGATTGGAGTGAATCTGGACTATCTCCATCTTACAATTAGAGATTCATTGTGGGGGCTTGAGGATGCGTCGGTTATTGATCCGGCCGGGGGCAATCGGGGACTTCATCCTGAGCCTGCCTGCAATGGAGGCATTGCGGGGAGATTTCACTGAGGTCTGGTGCGCTGAACAGAACGTAAGTCTGGCCCGTTTTGCGGACGCAGCGCGCTCAATTGGCTCAGCGGGGCTGGACCGGCTGGGGTTCCTGCCTGCGGAGGATGTGGTGGATCGGCTTCGGTCGTTCGATTCCGTGATTTCCTGGTACGGGACAAAACGACCTGAGTTCCGGGAACTGATGACTACGTTGGGGGTGCCGGCGACATTCCTGCCCGCGCTGCCCGATGGCAGCAGGCACGCGGTGGAATTCTACAATCGTCAGGCGAGTGGGCTGGGGTCGCCGCCGTCGACTCGGTTTCCGAGAGTTCCCTGCCCTGAGGCGGTGCGCAGTTATGGGGTGATCCACCCGTTCGCAAGCAGCGCTGCCAAACGTGCACCGTTGGAACTATTTGAGCGTGCAGCCGAAAAACTGGCGTGCCAGATGCCCGTTCACTGGATCTGTGGCCCCGAAGAACAGCTCAGCGGCAGCATTCAAATCCATGACCTCTACGACCTGGCCTGCTGGTTGCGCGCTGCGAAGGTATTTGTGGGAAATGATTCGGGCATCTCCCACCTGGCGGCTGCGGTCGGTACGCCGACGCTGGCGCTCTTCCGAGCCACTTCGCCGGAGATCTGGGCTCCGCCGGCGGGCTATTGGACCACGGTGGAGATGCCGCGCAGTTCCTGAAGAGTCAGGATATCTTCGATCTTCAGCAGGATCTTGACCGTTCCTTTCACCATCGCAATGCCCAGCACGAATGGCGTATCAACCCCTTCACCAAAATCCGGCGGATTCCCGATCTCAGCTGAAGTCAGGTTGAGGACCTCAGAGACACCATCCACAATCAGCCCGATCATCGACTGCTGGCCTTCCTGATTCACCTGGACAACGATGATGCAGGTGGTCTGGGTGAAAGGAGCATCGGGGAATTTGAATTTCAACCGAAGGTCGACTACAGGAATGATTTTGCCCCGCAGGTTCAGCACACCCTTCAGGTGCTGCGGGGTGCCGGGGACGGCAGTTATGTCCTGCACTCCCATAATTTCCCTGACGTGAAGCACCTGAATGCCAAACTCTTCCTTACCGAGTTTGAACGTCAAATACTTCCCTGCCCGGGAGTCGGTGGGGGGTAGGGGGGCGGTTGCAGCGGTTCTCTCAAGTGTCTGTGCCATCATGCACAGATCTATCGGCGGGAACGGGTGAATTCTTTAGGGGCAGTTTGGAGGAGACACGGGAGGAAAGTCTGGAAACAGCGGCGAGCTGGGCGAGATACCGGCGAAGCGGGCGGGCGGGCGTGCCCCAAACCGGTTCCCCGGCGCGGACGATCTTCGAAGTGAGAATCCCCGCACCTGAGCCGACTATGGCCCGCGCCTCAATGCGCGCTTTATCGCCTACGCCAACCTGGCCGCCGATCACCGCATAATCGCCGATGGTCACGCCACCGGCAAGCCCGGTCTGAGCGGCGATCACGACATGCCGGCCAATGCGGCAGTTGTGGGCGATGTGCACCATGTTGTCGAGTTTGGTGCCATCGCCAATCACGGTTTCGCCCAGGGCCGCCCGGTCAATGCAGCTGTTGGCGCCGATTTCGACGTCATCGCCGACAACCACGGTGCCCACCTGAGGGACCTTGCGGTACTGACCGCCGGCCATCTCAAATCCAAAGCCATCGGCGCCAATAACCGCGCCGGAATGGAGGATGCAGCGGGAACCGATGGTGACGCCGTGGTAGAGCGTGACGTTTGGGTGGAGTACGGTGCGGTCGAGAACAATCGTATCGGCGCCGACGCTGCAACCGGCACCGATCCGTACGTATGCGTGGATCTGCGCACCAGAAGCGATCATCACGTTCGGGCCGATTTCCGCGGTTGGATCAACGAAAGCTGCGTCGTCCACGAAGGCACTACGGTGGACGCCGGAGCGGAGCGCAAGCGGCGGGTAGAGGAGCGCCAGTGCCGCCGCGAATTGCGCCCGGGGCTGCGGTGAATCGATCACGGTCTGGCCTTCCGCTAAAGAATAGTCAGAAGGCGCAATCAGGCAACCGGAGTGGGACGCCTGCCCGGCTGCGAAATACCTGTGGTCTGCCACAAAAGCCAGTTGGTCGGGCCCGGCGACGTCCACCGCAGCGGCCCCGGAGACAACGCGGTGTGGATCTCCGCGCAGAGTCAGGCCGAGGGCTTCACAGAGTTCTCCGGTAGTCATTTCCCCTCTAGCTTACTTTCACGAGGATGAAGGCCAAGTCGTCATACTGCGCGTCGTCGGCGATCCATGTCTTCCGTTCCGATGCGAGATGAGAGGCAAGAGCGTCAACCTGAAGATTGCCGAACTGCTGCAGGATTTCCCAAATACGATCCTCGCCGAACTCCTCATCCCGGGGATCGAGCGCTTCGGGAGGACCCCACAGGCGGCGTCCACCAGAGCAGGCAGAAGGTCTTCGGAAGGTATTTGTGCGGCGAGTTGAAGGACCGAAGCACCGGCACCGACGAATAGCTGCAGGAGCGTGGAGCGAATCTCCTTTACAACCAAATTTTTATGATTGACGGACCTTGGGCTCTTCCAGGGCCGCCATGACTGCAGGATGGAGGAGAACATAACGGAGGGCAGCGATCTTGACGTGTAATGGCGTCACTTATAATTCAGACCAATGAGAATTGCGGCTCTGGTTGTCCTGATTGCGGTGTGCGGCGGGTGCTCGAAGAAGAGTTCGGCGCCGGAATTCGCCAGGCTCACGGAAGAGGCGGTTTATAAGATTCTTTCGTTCTCGCCGGTGGGTGCTTCGGCGCAGGGGCTTCACAAATATGGCGGGCAGGATTTCGACCGAATGCTGGATGAAGTGGATTTCCGCTCGATCCAGAAGCAGCGGAATTACTTCGTGGAACTGCATAAGCGCCTGGCGGAGTTTGACCGCGAGGCGCTCTCGCCTGAAGACCGGGCCGATTACGACGTGCTCGATTATCAGATCGGGCTGGCCCTGTTCGATACGGATGTGGCCCAGTCGTGGCGAAAGAGCCCGCAGTCTTATGTGGAGCTGATCGGGTCGGCGCTGTTTACGCCACTGGCGGTGGAGTACGCGCCGAAGGAAGAGCGGTATCGCCACATCATTGCGCGTCTGGAAAAGCTGCCGGCATTTGTGGAAACGGCGCGGCGGCAGTTGCAGGGTGTGCCGCCGATCTGGGCGAAGGTGGCGAAGGAAGAGAACGACGGGAATATCGGGCTGGTGGACAAGGTGTTGCGGGAGGCCGCCCCGGCGGGGATGAAACAGGCTTATGATGCTGCGGCGTCGCCGGCTCTGGATGCTTTGCGGGGGATGAACCGTTTCCTTGAGTCGGACCTGCCGAAGCGGTCGCAAGGGACGCCGGACTGGCGGCTGGGCGTAGATCAATATGCGACGAAGTTCCGTCTTGCACTGGCGACGGATCGCACGCCGGACCAGGTTTTGGCGGACGCGGAAGGGCGGATGAAGGAAGTCCGCGCGAAAATGATGGAGCTGGGGCAGCCGCTGCATGCGAAGTGGTTCGCGGGGCACCCCGTGCATGACGAGAATACCCTGATTCGGGAAGTGCTGGATCATATTGCGCAGGATCATTCCACGCCCGCGGGTTATTTCGACGATGCAAAGAAAGACCTGGAAGAAGCCCGGATTTTTGTTGCCGCGAAAAATCTGTTGACGCTGCCGAAGGGCAGCAATCTGCGGGTGATTGAGACGCCGGAATTCCAGCGGGGAATCTATGGGGTGGGCGGGTTTAATCCGGCTCCCGCGCTGGAGCCGCAGTTGGGTGCGTTCTTCTGGCTGACGCCGATTCCTGCGGCGTGGCCGAAGGAACGGGTGGAATCGAAGCTGCGTGAATATAATGTTTACAACCTGCGTCTGCTGGTGATTCACGAGGCGATGCCGGGGCATTATGTGCAGGGCGAGTTCGCCAATGACGTGCAACCGAAGACGCGGCGGGTATTGCGGGCGGTGTTTGGAAACGGCGCAAATGTGGAGGGCTGGGCGCAGTACATCACGCAGGTAATGCTGGATGAAGGATTCCTCGACAATGCGCCGGAACTACGGTTGACGCTGCTGAAACAGGAATTGCGGGTGGATGCGAATGCGATTCTGGATATCCGGCTGCAGACGAACCGGATGACGGATGAGCAGGCGATGGAGTTGATGGAGAAGTCGGCGTTTCAGGAGCATGAGGAGGCGGTGGCGAAGCTGCAGCGGGCGAAATTGTCTTCGGGGCAATTGCCGATGTATTTCGCCGGGTGGCGGGACTGGCTACGGGTTCGGGAGGCGGTGAAGGCGCGACAGGGTGGAGCTTTTAATTTGAAGGATTTTCATGATCGGGCGTTGAAGGAAGGCGCGGTGCCTTTGCCGGTTTTGGAGAGGCTGTTGGTTTCTGGTCCAAAATAGGAACCAGGCGGGTATGGATAAATGAAATAGGCCTTTTTTTTTGAATAGGGGCGGTCAAGCGTGGGCGCTACCGTTCCCGATGTTCCCGATTGTTTTCCTTCATTTCGTTTTCGGCGCTATCGACGACGAAGGGTAATCGCCAATTGGCGGTTACCTATTCAAAGAACAACAGCAATGGGGTCTCATTCCCGACAACGTCAACTGTTGCAATTTCACAAAGAGCCGCTGCAGGGGAAATCATTACTCTGACTTACACGTCTTTGGCCCTCTGTAGGGATACAGAGGAGAGTGTTGCCTGCACGCCGGATGGTACTCCAGCCCTTTTGTATCTTTCGTTTGCATTTCGGTCAGCGGGAAGTCTTCCTGATCTCTTGCCAAACCCGGAAATGAAGTTGATCTGGTAATTCGGATCAAGGCGCATTCTCGGCTGCAGGAACAAATCGACCACTCCTGAGGAAGGTGATCAAACCACAAAACCGCTTTTCCGAAAGGAAACGTGGGATTGTTTTGGACGTTCACCCTCCTACCGTTCCGGGCATTGAGGTAAACCGCTTTCCCTGTTTGCTTTCGCCGCACCTCCCGACCTCTACCATCATCCTGTTTGGAGCTTTCCTTCCGCAGTTCGGCTCATTTCCTCACTTTTACGAAAGCCGTCGACCTATCGCGGAATGGTGCGGGTGAGCGAGCCGCAGGGAGCACTGACACAGGAATTTTGACCGACCGGGTGCCAATGAGCGTCAAATTTCCATGGTATAACGGTTATACATTGATGCGGTTCGAATTCAATCCGGCAAAGAGTCGGGGAGTCCTGAAGAAACACGGACTCAGTCTTGAGGAAGCGCAGGAAATCTTCGGCCAGGTTTACGTGGTCGATCAGAAGTGCGACGATCCTGAACAGTTTCGCGCCATTGGATGGGCGAAGGGCAGCCTGCATTCTGTCATTTATGAAATTCGGGTGGACGCAGAGGGCGAGTACTACCGGCTTATCACAGCATGGAAATCAACTGAGCAAGAGGAGCAGGCATATGGCGAAAATATCTAAACGCAGTCTGACGGCCGACGAAATCGCCGACAAGGCGACGCGGGGAGAAGACGTCTCGGGATACTTCACTGGCATCTTCCGCGCGGTGCGCCCGGTAAAACGCGTCAATATCGACTTCAGTGTTGGAATGCTTCGGGAACTGGATTCCAGGGCCGCGCGGCTGAATGTCAGCCGACAGGCAGTCATCAAGACACTGCTTGCGCAGGCACTGACGGCCTCGGCAAAACCTCTGCCGCGTTCATAGCTCACCGCATATACATTCCGCCGTTCACATCGATCACATTCCCGGTGATATAGCTCGCTTCGTCACTCGCGAGAAAACGCACCGCCGCAGCCACTTCCGCGGGCGAACCGATGCGACCCATCGGAATGTTCTGGGTAATTCGGGTCTTCTGCTCCTCCTTCAGCACCTTCGTCATATCGGTTTCGATAAACCCGGGGGACACCGCGTTCACCGTGATATTCCTTGATGCCAGTTCCTGCGCCAGCGACTTCGTCAAACCCAGCAAACCGGCCTTCGACGCCACGTAATTTGCCTGGCCCGGATTGCCCGCCTGGCCGACCACCGACGAAATGTTCACAATCCGGCCCCACCTTTCGCGCATCATTGGGGAGATGACTTGTTGAATGCAAAAGAACGCGCCGGAAAGATTGGTCTGCAGCACCATGTTCCAGTCGTCAGGCTTCATGCGGAGGGCGAGATTGTCTTTGGTGACACCGGCGTTGTTGACCAGAATGTCAACTCGTCCGAACTCTTTGGCAACCCTGCTGAAAGCCTCTTTGATGGAATCATGAGAAGCCAGATCGAGCGATACAACAAACGCCTCGCCGCCCGCGCCGCGAATTTCCGCGGCAACCTCTTCCAATTTTTCTACCTGACGCGCCGCCAGCGCGACTTTGTTGCCTGCCTTTACCAGTTCAAGGGCGCACGCACGACCAATTCCGCGGCTGGCGCCGGTTACCAATGCAATCCTGTTCATAAGTGTTTGAACTTGCAATCATAGTAGATTCGACATGGCATACGACGATCTGCGCGACTTCATTCGCGCTCTAGAGAAGAACAACCAGCTGAAGCGGATCCCGTTCGAAGTGGAT
>JBBQDH010000267.1:0-7986 GCA_038319515.1 Bryobacterales bacterium | reverse complement strand
CCGCAGGTGCTGAAGCGGGATCGGGAAGACGGCAGGATCACGGACGAAAAAGATATTCGGTTGTGGAATCTGATTTCGTGCGCGGGCGGGGCAACGGGAATCCTGTATCCGCGTTGGCGCCCCTTGCTGGACGGGCCGCTGTTTGGCGCATTCGGAGCATTCGGCATGGACGGGTCCGTGACGCCGCGTGCGGAGATGACCGGCAAGGTCGCCACATGGGCCAATGCTCATCCGGAGTTGTGGAAGTCCCGACCCGTGAAAAGCGACATCGGGCTGGTCTTTGAGACCGACTCGGAGATGTTCAACTACGTGCAGCAGGGCTCGACCGAGTTCTACGCGCAATCGATTCGCGGGGCGTATCAGGCCTTTTTCGACAACAACATTCAGGCGGATTTCGTTCACATTGATGACCTGGGCAAGTATCCCGTTGTTTACCTCGCTTACCCCGTGATGCTGAAGTCAGAGTCGGTGAAAAAACTGATTGAGTACGTAAGGCAGGGCGGCACGCTGATCAGCGAAGGTCTGCCCGCTTACTTCGGGGATCACGGCAAGGCAGGCACTGTGCAGCCCAACTACGGCCTGGATGCTTTGTTCGGGGCAAAGGAAAACTATGTGGAGTTCACCCCGGACCTGTTGGATAACCTGACGCTGCAGGTGCGTGGATCACAGATCCATGGTCGTTACTTTCTGCAGAGCTTCGATACCGACGGAGGAAGTGCAGCAGGCAACTATGCCGACGGGCGTATTGCCGCCGTGGAACACTCGTTCGGCAAAGGCAAAACACTCCTGATCGGCACTTTCCCGGGCGGTGGGTATTATTTGCACCACTCGGCCTCGGCAAAGGCTTTTTTTGCAGGATTACTCGACTGGGCCGGGGTGTCGCCTCAAGTTCAAACCAGCGCGACCGGAGTTCAGGCCCGGCTTCACGTGGGCACTGACGAGAAGTATCTGTACGTGATCAATCCTGATCGAAGCCCGCGTGAAATCGCAGTGAAAGTACCTGGATCATTCACCACGGGCGAAGATATCTGGGGCGGCAAGGCGGTTGCGGTGAAGGGAGGAACGTTCACGGTGACCGTCGGGGATCGCGACGCTGCGGTGATCCGGCTAAAGTAAAGGGAGCGGGAAGGCAACGTGTTTCATCCAAGACCCAAAGGTATCTCTACGAAAGCCCGTAAACCAGTCCGAGTCTTGACCGCGACCATCGCGACAGGGTTAGCGCTGCTCATGGTGCAGCCGCTACATCTGCGCGCCGAGCAAAAAAAGAAAGACCCGAACGCGATTGGCGATCGCAAGGTCAGCGGCGGTGCGAACTTCTATTCGCTTGAAAAAGAGATCGCGCTCGGCAAGCAGCTCTCCATCGAAGTCCGAAAGCAGGCGAAGATTGTTGACGACCCGATTGTCGCCGAATACATCAACCGGCTGGGCCAGAATCTGGTGCGGAATTCCGATGTCAACTTCCCCGTTTCCTTCACCTTAATCGACGCGGAGGAAATCAACGCGTTTACACTTCCAGGCGGATTTATTTTCCTCAACACGGCGGTGCTTCGGCTTTCTGACAATGAAGCAGAGCTGGCCTCCGTCCTGTCACATGAGCTGGGCCATGCGGCAGCCCGGCACGCCACAAGGCAGGCGACACGCGAGCAGATGATCAGCTTCGGCACCATCCCGCTCTCCATCATGGGCGGCGTCGCCGGGCTTGCTGTGCGACAGGCGGCCAGTCTGATGGCCCCAATGGCGTTCTTCCATTTTTCACGCGCTTTTGAGACAGAGGCGGATCTGCTGGGCATTCAATATCTGTGGAAAGCGGGATATGACCCAAACGCCGGCGTGGATATGTTTGAACGCGTGGAATCCATGGAGCGGAAACAACCCGGCGCCGTTTCTAAACTGTTCCGCACGCATCCGCTCACCCCGGAGCGGATTGAAAAGACACAGCAGAACATCGGTCAGTTGCTGCCGCAGCGTTCTGAGTACGTGCTGAATACGTCCGAATATGAAGCCGTTCGGGAACGCCTGAACGTCCTCGCCGCGCAGGAAAAGCCGGATCCCGGTCAGGCGAACAAGCCCACGCTGCGACGCACCGGCAGCGATCAGATGCTGGAAGAAGACGACCGCCCCACGGTCCGACGCCATTAAAGATCATGACCCGGCTTGACGCAGCATCCCCGGCAGACCTGGTGGCAGGTTTTGATCAGGGACGAGGTCTGTCACCAACTGGAAACATGGGCACCACCTGATTTTGTCCATATGCTTCGCCGAAGCGGAGCATATTTCGCGAGTACTATGATTTCGACGTGGTTAAGTCGCGCGAAGCGCGGGCGACGTGGGTGCCGACTTCCTGCGGGCTATAAGAACCACGCCAACCGCCGCAAGTCCAAGCGAAATCCACTGCTCCAGCGTAAACGGCCCGCCCAGGGGATTGGAGGAATCGTGCATGCGCAGGAACTCCACACCGAATCGCGCGAGGCCGTAGAAAAGCAGGTACAGGCCGATGATGGACCCCTCGGCATGGGGCTTCTTCAGCCGCCAGATCAGGAAAAGGCAGATCAATCCTTCGCCGAAAGCCTCATAGAGCTGGGTGGGGTGCAGCGGAACATTGAGGGGCACACCCGTTGTCACTGCGGGATTCCGAAACGTCACGGCCCAGGGCAGCATCGTCGGCTTGCCCCAGCAGCAGCCCGCTGCGAAGCAGCCCAACCGCCCGATGCCGTGCCCAATAGCCACGCCAGGCGCAAAGATATCGCAAGTGGCAAGAACCGGCATTTTCTGCCTGTACATGTAAACCACGGCGAAGGCAAGTGCCGCGATAAACCCGCCGAAGAAAATGCCGGCGCTCTGCAACGTGGCAAGAGTGAAGATCTCTCCCGGATGCGCCCGGTATTCCGGATCGAGGGCAATCATCAGAATCTTGGCTCCCAGCATGCCCACCAGCGCGCAGTAGACGCCCAGGTTCACCACGTTCTCAGAGTTCATGCCGCGCTCTTTGGCGAAGCGGGAGGTGAGCCAGAGCGCCATCAGAAACGCCGCAGCCACCAGCAGCCCATAGGTGGGCCTCGAGAAGCTTCCAATCTGGAACAGTTTAGGAAACATGTCCGGGCGATTCCTTTCGGTTTGTGAATAACATACTCAGGATCATCAGGCCGGCGCCGATACAAATGGCCGAATCGGCCAAATTGAAAACATACCAATGATATGAGCCGAGGTGAAAATCCAGGAAGTCCGTCACGCTGCCTGAGATTGCCCGATCATAGACATTGCCGAGCGCGCCGCCAAAAATCAGTGAAAGCCCGTTGGCTGTAAAACGGTCTTGCTGGTCAATCCGCCAAAGCATCGCGGCCAGCACCAGAATGGCCACGATGGACACAGCAACCAGAATCATGGTCCGCTGCGGGTTCGGGTTGTCCTGAAAGATTCCGAACGCAACGCCGGGGTTACTGCTGCGTACCAGGTTAAAGAAACCAGGGATGACGACTTTGGTGTCGAAGGCATCGAAGCGCGACTCAATGATCGATTTCGACCATCGGTCCGCGCCAAAAATACCGGCCGCGATCAGGAATGCCTGAATGCGGCTCTTATACATTCGCGAGGAATTCCTTTACCGCTGCCGTGCAGTGTGTGCAGATGGTTGGAAGCCCGGCGTCAGAACCAAGGTCGTGCACGTACTTCCAGCAACGCTCACACTTCGTGCCCGTGGCGCGCTCGATGGAAACCGCGAATTCCGGGCCTTCCGTAAGATCCACCTGCGAAACGATGAACAGGCCCGGAAGCTCCGAGGCATGCTCGGCGAGCAGCGCATGAAGTTCCTTGTCGGCAGTTAAATGCACGTGCGCTTCGAGCGGAGCGCCAATCACTTTTTCCTGGCGGGCTGCTTCCAGCGCCTTGAGCACCGTGTCCCGCAACGGGATCAGTTTGCTCCACGCTTCCACACGAACACGCTGTTCGGCATGGATACCTTCAGCCAGATCCGCAGCCTCCGGGAAGTAAGCGGTGTGGACACTGCCCTGCCCGCCCAGGTGCGGCCAGATCTCTTCCATGGTGAAACTGAGAATCGGGGCGAACAGACGAACCAGCGCATGCGA
This sequence comes from Bryobacterales bacterium, assembly GCA_038319515.1. Lineage (GTDB taxonomy): Bacteria > Acidobacteriota > Terriglobia > Bryobacterales > Bryobacteraceae > BOG-234. The sequence goes on along the minus strand of JBBQDH010000267.1, from coordinate 3,904 downwards.
CAGCCGGTAAAGCGCGGTCTGCGCGCTGCGGCGGGCGCGGGACTTCGTCGCGCTGGTATATAGCCGGTCTTTGAGGACGTCGAAGTAGATGGAACTCAAATCCACCGTGGCGAAATCATATACGGCGCGGTAAACCTTGTGGAACGCGTATTCGTTAAACCAGATGCGGCAGCGAGCCACCAGATCTTCAGCCCGCAACAGAATCCACTGGTCAAGTTCGAGGAGTTCTTCGCCCGGCACGGCATCAGTGGCGGGGTTGAAATCGTGCAGATTGCCGAGCGCATAACGGAACGTGTTCCGAATCTTGCGATACGCCTCAGAGAGCCGAACCAGGATCGTGGGCGATATCCGGACGTCTTCGGCGAAATCGACCGAGGCGGTCCAGAGGCGGATGAGTTCGGCCCCGTATTCCTTGATGATTTCTTCCGGCGCCACACCGTTACCGATCGATTTTGAGAGCGGTCGGCCATCCGCGTCCAGTGTCCAGCCGTGTGTGGCGGTTTCCCGGTACGGGGCCGAGCCCTTCAGGCCCACGCCGATGAGCAGTGAACTCTGGAACCAGCCGCGGTATTGATCGCCGCCTTCCAGATACATGTTGGCGGGCCAGTGCAGTCCGTACTCTTCGTTGAGCGTTGCCAGGTGGCTGGAGCCGGAATCGAACCAGACATCCAGAATGTCGTTTTCCTTAGTGAAAGCAGACGAGCCGCACTTCGTACACGCCGTCCCTTCCGGGATGAACTGTGCAGCTGTGCGTTCGAACCAAATGTCGGCCGAGTGCTCCGCAAACAGGCTGACCACGGAATCCAGAATCTTCTTGTCGGTGAGCGGGTGCCGGCACGCTTCGCAGTAGAACACCACGATAGGCACGCCCCAGACGCGCTGGCGCGAAATACACCAATCGGGGCGGGACGAAACCATGTTGGAGATGCGATCATTCCCCCAACCCGGGATCCACTTCACATTGTTAATGGATTCGAGCGCGTTCGCACGCAGATTGTTGTTGTCCATCCCGATGAACCACTGGTCGGTGGCGCGGAAAATCGTGGGGTTGTGGCAACGCCAGCAGTGCGGATAGGAGTGGTCGATGTGTTCGAGCCCGAGCAGCGCGCCGTGCGCACGAAGAATCTCCACCACCAGCGGATTGCCTTCCCAAACCGTCTTGCCAAGCAGTTCGGCAGGCACTTCACCCGGCGCGCCTTCGGCCTGGAAGAACCGACCATCAGCGTCGACAGGGCAATATACCGGAAGTCCATACTGCTGCCCGGAAACGTAATCTTCCTGACCATGACCGGGGGCCGTATGGACCGCGCCCGTGCCCTGTTCCAGAGTGACGTGATCGGCCAGCAGGCCGACGGAATCCCGTTCCATGAACGGATGGCGGAAGATGGTGCCTTCGAGTTTGTGGCCGTGGAACCGTGCGAGAACCTTGCCGCCGGACCAACCGCATTTCGCGGCAGTCACTTCGAGCAAATCCGAAGCCACTATGTAGACGTCACCGTCTACGTCTGCGGCAACGTACTCGTATTTCGCGTTGTAAGCGATACCCAGATTCGCCGGAATGGTCCAGGGAGTAGTTGTCCATATGAGTCCGAACACCTTCCTGCCGGAAAGCTCAGGGTCAATCAGCGCCGGGTCCGTGGTTAATGCAAAACGAACCCAGATCGAGGGGCTCTTGTGATTCTCGTATTCGACTTCAGCTTCCGCCAGCGCCGTCCTGCAGTGAATACACCAGTTGACCGGCTTCAGCCCCTTGTAGACATAGCCCTTGTCGAGGAAATCAACAAACGCTCCCGCGATAACGGACTGATACTTCGGGTTCATCGTCAGATACGGGTGATCCCACGAACCAAGAACCCCCAGGCGCTTGAAATCCTGGCGCTGCAGATCAATCCATTTCTCGGCGTATTTGCGGCACGCGCGGCGAATCTGCGCGGTCGTCATCAGCGCCTTTTTGGCCCCGAGTTCCTGATCGACCTTGTGCTCAATCGGCAACCCGTGGCAATCCCAGCCAGGCACGTACGGAGAGTCGTAACCCTCCATGGTCTTGGACTTTACGATGAAATCTTTGATGACCTTGTTAAACGCCGTTCCAAGGTGAATGCGGCCATTGGCATAAGGCGGGCCATCATGCAAAATCCAGGTTTCTTTCCCTTCACGCGACTTCCGAATCTGACCATAAAGATCTTCCTCCGCCCAGCGCGCGAGCATCTTCGGCTCTGCCTGGGGCAAGTTGGCCTTCATAGAAAAATTCGTGCGAGGCAGATTCAAAGTCTGCTTCAGATCCGGAGTCGAGGGAGTCATTTCGGGGATACTTCTATCTTAGCGGGAGACACGATTCCGGGGTACGTTGGTGCGCACCCCGGCAGTACTGCTTCAGAATTAAACCGCCACAGAACTAAACAACAGCCGCGGGATTGCTGAGTTCGCCGATCTCCGCCACACGGATACGAACAATGTCGCCCGCGGCCAGAGCCACTTCCTCAGTCACGATGATGCCGGTCCCGGTGCAAAGAACGCTGCCGGAGGGCACCGGGTTCGAACGAACGAGATACTCGACAATCGTTTCGATCTTCCTGTGCAGCTTCGCGGTCGAGGTCGCGCCGGAAAACCGGACAATCCCGTCGCGAATGATCTCGCAGGTCATTTCAAGGTTGTACGGATCGGTAATCTCATCTGTCGTCACGATGACGGGACCAAGCGAGCAGCAGGCCGTGTAGACCTTCGACTGAGGCAGGTACAAAGCGTTTTCGCGCTCGATATCCCAAGCCGAAACATCGTTTGCCAGCGTGTACCCGACGATCTTACCCTTCCGGCCCAGGACGACAGCGAGTTCGGGCTCCGGAGCGGTGAATTTCGAGTCCGACCGGATGCCGATGTTCTGTCCGGGACCGACGCAGACGCGCGCTGTGCCCTTGAAGAAAATCTCTGGTCGCGGTTCGCGATAGACATAAGCATACATGCCTTCGCGAGTGCCCTTGTCTAACTCCACCGTCTCTCCGTCGCGGAACGCAGCGCTGGTTTCGTAAGTACAGCCAGACGCCCAAACCTCCGCCGGGAAGATCGGAATCAGAGGAACCGCTTCGATGGGGTGCCGGCTCGCCAACTGCGACGCCATCTCCTTGAGGCTCTTACCTTCCGTGTCCGCGCGACTGATCAGGTCGCAAACAGTATGGGCGGGAATGGGACGTGCCGCCCCGCCCTCAAAAATGGCAGCAATGACTGCGCCGTCGTGCCGGATTTGTCCGAGTTGCATTGATAGAAACCTTTGGCCGTTAGTACTTCAGGTAAACCGTCTTGTAATCGCTGTAGAAATCGAACGCGGCCGGGCCCTGCTCTTTGGGGCCGAAGCTCGAATCCTTGGTGCCGCCGAACGGCAGTTGATATTCCACGCCCGCGCTGGGAAGGTTGATGGTCAACAAACCTGCCTCGGCACGATAGATGTAATCCATGGCGCGCGACAGATTGGAAGTCTGAATGGAAGAAGAGAGTCCGTAAGGCGTATCGTTCGCAATCCGCATGGCGTCTTCGAAGTCCTTCGCCCGCATAATGGCCAGGACGGGGCCAAAAACTTCCTCTTTCGCGAGAGTATGTTCCGGTTTCACGTCGGCAAAGATCGTGGGTTCCACGAAGTAGCCCTTATCGTAATCGCCACCCTTCAACTGGTTGCCGCCGCAAGCGGGCTCGCCACCTTCGCTGCGCGCGATCGCAATGTATTTGAGAACAGTTTCGAGCTGACCTTTGTCGACGCACGGGCCGATGTCGATACCAGGCTTCATGCCATCGCCCACGGTCAGTTTCCTGGTACGTTCCACCAAAGCGGCCACGAACTGATCATAAATGCCGTCTTCGACAATGGCGCGGCTGGTTGCTGTGCACTTCTGGCCGGTGGAGAAGAACGAGGCAT
>JBBQDH010000266.1:0-8060 GCA_038319515.1 Bryobacterales bacterium | reverse complement strand
CCGGCGATAATATGCCCGTTATTGGGGTTGCCCCACATGCCCAGAAAGGTAGCGGGAAGTCCGGTGAGGGTGTGGTTGATGGTGCCGTCGTCGTTAAACTGGACGAAGCTGCCACCCCGGTCCACGGTGCCTCCGTAGGCTTTCCCACCCACACTCGCGTAGGCGACGACATAGGAACTGGCTGCTGTTGAGCTGAGAGCCGTCGCCTGGGTTTGACCATCAACATCGTTGAAAATGTAACGCTTCTGGTCAACGTCATTGTAAATAATGACCTTGCCGTTGCCATTGATTGCCATACCGAACGGACCGCTGCAGCAACCGGTAAGGCCGGGATTGAGCGTGGCGAAGGTGGAAAGGACGAAGCCGTCGTCAATACCCGCCTGGGTAAGAACAAGGCCGGCCTGTGCAAATTGCGGAGCAATGAAGATAGTAAGACCGGCGAAGGCCAGTCCGAAACTTTTTTTCATAAATTTCCTCCTGAAACTCAACCATAGTTTAAAGCAGGTCGGGTCAAAATCAAGTGAATACTGCGTACCGGAGTTAACAATGATCCCCGGCAAACCCCAGTTCCTCTAGCTGAGCCAGCCATTTCGTGCGATGCAGCACGTCGCCATCGACGCCACAGAGGTGCATCTCTCTGACGGGGTCGATGCCGCAATACCCGAGGAGGCCGGTTTCAGTACTCTTCCATGCTGCGTCGATAGCTGGCCGACCCATGGTGATGACGATTCTCGCGCTGCGGCCGCCGAGGAGTTTACGGCCATTCTGCGTGGCGAAACCGGGGCGCAGGACTTGTTCAAAGAAGGCGCGAAGGAGCGCCGGAGTGCCGCTGAGCCAGAGAGGGAAAAGGAGCACCAGATGATCGGCCCTGACTATCGCTTCCTGCGCCTGTACGATGCAGGGCGGCGGTGCAGCCTGCCATTCCCTGCGCGTCCGAAGCACCGGGAAAGTGAGTTCGGCAACACGAATGCGGCGAACCTCGTGGCCTGCCGCGAGCGCGCCATTTTCGTAGGCAGAAGCCAGCGCATACCCGAAGCGGGCTGGATCGGGGTCGGGGTGACCCTCAATGATGGTGATTTTGCGTGACATTAAAGCCCGGGATTTTGCCGCGCATAACGGATGCAGGCCACCGTCGGCAACGGTTGCTTCGAAGACTTCTTCCGGATGGTGTCCATCATTTGCGTGATCGGTAGTTGCGTGACATCCTGCAAATACTGGTCAGTGAAGAGGGGAGCGTTCAGAGGCTCACGGGTGATCATTTCGAAAAGGGACGGCATGTTCAGATCTTTCCGGCGCAGAGTAGCGACCATCTTCCTGCGATCAGGGGACGCTGCACCGAACGGAACTTCGGACAAGCAGAAAACCCCTTGTCATAGAACTGTACAACCATGCCATTGATGTGTGCTGAGATTCCCGGTGGCGAGGCGGACTTTGGGTCTGCGGTGTTGAAGATCACGTGCATCTCAAGTGAGAGCGTTTCCGGCGGGCGGCAGCTGGAATAGCGTCTGGTCATGTCTGGTTGCGGGATGGGCGGAATCGTTCTATACGGCCGCGTTTTTCTTGATACAATAGGACGTGGCTTTTATTGTGATTCTGCTCTCTTTGATCCTGACCGGTTCGCTGTCTGCGCAAACAGTGACGTATTCCGAACAGATCGCGCCGATCATTTACAACAACTGCACAACGTGTCACAGAACCGGACAGGTCTCGCCGTTCACGCTGATGAGCTACAGCGACGCGAAGAAGCATGGCCCGACGATGGCAGCGGTAACGCAATCCCGCTACATGCCGCCGTGGAAAGCGGACCCGAGCTGGGCTGCATTCCGTGACGAGCGGCGGCTGACGGCGGCTCAGATTCTGCTCATTCAGCAATGGGTTGCGGGTGGAATGCAGCAGGGCGATGCCACGAAGGAACCGGCGCTGCCAACCTTCCCGGACGGGTGGCAGCTGGGAACTCCGGATCTGATTCTGGAGATGCCCGCGCCGTTCGCAGTGCCTGCTGAGAGTGACGATATTTACCGTAACTTTGTTTTGCGCACCGGGCAGACCGACGACCGCTGGATTCGCGCGATTGAATTGAAGGCCTCGGCACGCGCCGCGGTTCATCACGTTCTGTTTTATTCCGATACGACCGGCGAGGCACGGGTGCTGGATGGCAAGGACGGGCAGCCCGGATTTCCGGGCCTTGGATCGGTCTTCACGCTGGGGGCGAGCAACCCGGTGAGCGCCATCGCCAATGCTTTGTCCGGCAACCTGGGCGGCTGGGTGCCGGGTACGAGCGCGGCATTTCTGCCCGACGGCATCTCCTACGCTTTGCCGAAGGGCGCCGATCTGATTCTGCAAACGCACTTCCACCCGGATGGCAAAGCCGAGATGGAGAAGACCCAGATTGGCATTTATTTCGCGAAAGACAAACCGGCGCGAGAGATTATTCAGGTGCAGGCACCGGCTTTCTTTGGCATTCAGGCCAATATTGATATTCCGGCGGGGAACAACGCGTATATGGTGCGAGGGTCATTCACGGTGCCGGTGGAGGTGGATGCATTCAGCATTTCCGCGCATGCACACTATCTGAGCCGTGGCAGCCGCCTGACAGCGACATTGCCTTCGGGCGAAGTCAGGATCCTGCTCTCAATTACGGACTGGGACTTCAACTGGCAGGACACCTACCTGTTTAAAGAGATAGTCACGCTGCCCGCGGGTACCCGGATCGACGGGGAACTGGTGTATGACAATTCGGCGAGTAATTCAAAGAATCCATTTACCCCCGCGAAGCGCGTCAAGTGGGGAGAGAATTCGACCGATGAAATGGGCAGTCTGATTTTAAATCTGGTGCCGCACCAGCAGGCGGACATTACAGCGCTGAAAGCAGCGGTAGTGGCGTATGCGCTGCGAAATGCGCCGGCGGTGGGCACGAAACCATTGTTGATCTCGGCAGGGGTGGTGGATGGCGCAAGCGCGCAGGCGGGCGCAGTAACGCCGGGGAAAGTAGTGGTATTTTACGGCAATCGCCTGGGTCCGGCGACGCTGGCGGGCGGCCAGATAACGGACGGAAAACTCACGAACACGGTGGGGAATACGCAGGTCCTGTTCGATGGGATACCGGCGCCGCTGCTGTATTCTTCGGCCGGACAGGTGAGCGCGATTGTGCCTTACAAGCTGGATGGCAAGCTGGGCACGCAGGTGCAGATTCGGAACGGGACAAGCACGTCCGATGCAGTGGCGCTGCCCGTCACGCCTGTTGCACCGTCAGTATTCACGGCGAACCTGAGTGGCAGCGGTCAGGGCGTGATTCTGAACCAGGACATCGTGACCGTGAATTCGGCGGCGAAACCGGCGGACAAGGGCTCTGTCGTGGTGATCTACGCGACGGGTGAAGGGCAAACTGACCCCGGAGGCGCGGACGGGCAGCTTGCGAACGGGCAGGCATATCCAAAACCCGTCAAGAGCGTTCAGGTCAACATCGGCGGGCTTCCGGCGGAAGTACTTTACGCCGGGGCTGCGCCGACGCTGGTGGCAGGCGTGATGCAGATCAATGTCAGGATACCGGCGGACGCGCAGGCGGGCGATAACCTGGTGGATGTGGTGGTGGGCGGGGTCCACAGCCAGCCGGGCGTTACCGTTGCAGTGAGATAAACGTCGTGAGGGTGTGAGAGCCGCCGGGGGCCAGGGTGACGGCATTGTCGGCGGCGTTGCCGCTTTCGACGCAGACGAAATGTTCCCACTCGCCCGTCCCCATGTCTGCCATGGATGCGGCCTTCTCTGACCACGGGTTCCAGACGATGGTGCTGAGCGAGCCAGTCTTCCCCACGTGGATGCTTCGCCCGGTGACGGGATCGTGAATCACACACGTGGCAGCGGTATTGAGGTGGACCTGATCGGTTTCTTTGGTAAAGCGGATCGGCTCGGCAGACTGCAGTTTGCGCTGCAAGCCGTCTGTTTTATCGATCAGCGTGGTACCGGTCAGCCCCGTGACGCTGGTTTGGTGAACATCGGAAACGATGAAATAGGAGTGGAGCGCCTCCTCATAAGTAAACGGGTCAGGGGAAAGGTTCCGCACTTCAAGGCTCATTGTCAGCGAGGCCCCAACCACGACCTGAAAACGGGCCTGGCAGGCATCGGGGGCCAGAACCAGTGTCAGCTCCACTTCGCCCGAGGACGTGAGCCTGGTGCTCTCCACCTTCCACGGCATGGTTCGTGCGAAGCCGTGGGCAGGGCCAGGCTTGCCATCAGAACGCGCCCCAAACCACGGAAAGATGACCGGGACTCCGCCCCGAATAGCTTTGCCTGGCGCAAACAGGCTTTTTGAACTCATGAAAAGTACCGGGTCCTGGCCGCGTGGCTGCCAGCGGGCGACGTGGGCACCCTGCAGGTAAACTTCGGCTTCCGCCAGGGGTGTTGAAATCACGGCGCGAGTGATGCCGGGCGCCGGCTCGTCAAAATGGATTGCTGCGGCAATCTCGAAGGATTCTGTTGGCATGGCAGGTCTGGCTTAAATACTACCAATTCCCGACACCTCAGGGTTTTCCCTGTTAACCGTAGTTAATTTCCACCCCTGGTACCAGAGGCATTGGAAAGCAGACTCAATCGTAATACTCTCGTAACAGCTCAATTCGGGCAGACCATGAGGTTTTGCCCTGAGAAAAAAGATGAATATGAACGAGAAATCCGGCATCCCAACGGCTCCGGCCTGGCGGGATTCGAATTCGATCTGTGCGCTCGCCGACGGGGAGCGTCACATGGGACATGTCCTGAAGATCGGCGGACGCTGGCACGCGTTCGACGGCATGCATTTCAACGAAGAATCGAATGGATTTCGATCTCTCGGATCCTTCTCGGGCCTTTCGGCTGCGAAGGAAGCGGTTGTTTTCAGCAATGAAGGACAGGTGGCAAGCCCCGGTCGGGCCATGTACGCGGGAGCGGCTTAAAGGAAGCGGCAAGAAAAGGAAAAGGCGGCTGATTTCGAATCAGCCGCCTTTTTATTTATAGAGGGAAACTGCTATTCCGCGATTTCAGCGGGGGCTTCCACAACAGGTTCGGGGACAGTCTTCACCGCGTTCTCAAACAGGAAGTTCAGCGTCTTTTCCGTTTGAATGTGCGAGGCAATGCGGTCGAGCGCGCCGTTTTCCATCAGCTTCTTGCGAGTGACAGCGACGACTTCGCGTTCCTGACGTGCAATGCGGTCGACTTCGGCGTCCACCTCGGCGTTGGTTGCCACAATGGCCTCCTTATCGGAAACCTTGCCCAAAATCATGGAAGCGCGGACTTCGCGGGTTGCCTGGTCGCGCTGGGCTTCTTTGATCTTCGCCCAATCAAGATTGAAGGAGCGTGGATCAACCCCTTCCTGGGAGAGAGCCCGGAGCCGCTGTTCGACGCGGTTTTCGATCTGCTTGTCGACAAAAGCGGTGGGAACGGCGAACACGTTGGAGTCCACAAGCTTGTCCACGATCTTATCTTTCGCGGTGCGCTGCGCTTCCATGATCCGCTGAGCGGCGATGGATTTGCGCACGGCGTCTTTCAGTTCGTCGACAACACGGAAATCGCCCAGATCCTGCGCGAATTCGTCGTTCAATTCGGGCAGTTCCTTGCGGCGAAGTCCGTTGACGATCACCTTGAAGGTAACGGTCTTACCGGCAAGCTGCTCGCGACCGTAGTCGTCGGGATAGGTGACATCGAATTCCTTCTCGTCGCCTGGAGAGGCGCCGGTCAGGTGTTCGTTGAAGCCCGCCATGGTTTCAGCGCCGCCGATCAGGACCTGGACTTCATCCGCTTTGATGGGTTCGTCTGTGCCCGCGAGACTTTCGAGCGACACAACGGCGTAATCGCCATCAACAAGCGGGCGTGGGTCTTCATTCGCGTAGGTCGCCTTCGACTCGCGGAGCTCTTCGACGCGCTTGTCGACATCTTCATCAGACACTTCGGGTTCCGCATAGGGAACCTCCACGCCGCGATAGTTGTCCAGATCGAAGACGGGGAACACTTCGAACTGCGCTTTGAAGTGGACGGCTTCGCCATCGTGGAAATGGACATCGCTCACGTTGGGCGTTCCCACCACGTGCAGATGCTCTTCTTTGATTTGGGCGTCCAGAAACTTCGGGATGAGATTCTCCAGAACTTTCTGGCGGATATCGGAGCTAAAGCTCTTGCGAATGAGAGACAGCGGGGCTTTGCCGGCGCGGAAACCTTTCAGCTGAGCCTTGGACTGGAACTGCTCTGTAACTTTCTTGTTCTCTTGCTCGACCGCCTCGCCAGGGATCGAGATTTCGAGCTCGTGCTTGCAGCCTTCAACTAATGCCAATTCGGATTTACCTCGGAGTGTTCGGTCGAAACCTTCAGTTTAGCACTGGTTGGGAGGACAGAAAACCTAAAGGGAGCGAAGGTGGAATCCGCCGTCGGCATTGATTACCTGGCCGGCACAGTAGTCCAGATAGCCGTCCGCGATGGCGCGTACCACGCGGGCGATGTCGCGGGGTTCGCCCATTCGGCGTTGAGGGAGCAAGCCGGCAGCGATCTTCTCGTCGTAAACCTTTTCCACTTTGGCGATCATGTCTGTCCTGATGATGCCGGGCTGGATTTCGAAGACCTGCACGCCTTCCGGCGCGAGTCGCTGGGCGAAGACCATGCGGGACATACTCTCCCCGGCTTTGGAAATACAGTATTCGGCTCGGTTGATGGATGCGGTGAAGGCAGAGATCGAAGAGACAAACACGACGCGACCACGGGAGACTTCGGGGTTCTGGTCCTTTTCCAGCATCCAGCGGGCGGCGAGTTGGGTGAGGAAATGCGGCCCTTTCAGGTTGGTGCCGATGAGTTCATCGAAGCTGGCTTCGGTGGCGTCCAGAATGTCGCGGCGTTCGCGGGGGGCGATGCCGGCATTGTTGACCAGCAGGTCCAGACCTTCCGGGAAGATCTCGCGGGCATGGGCGATCAGGGCGACGCGGTCCTCGGGGCTCGAAATGTCGCAGCGGAAAATGTCGCAGCCGGTTTCGGCGCGCAGGGATTCGGCATGGTCCCGGCTGCCCAGATAGGTGGCCAGAACGTGGTGAGTGGTGGAGAGTTCGAGGGCGATGCCACGCCCAATGCCGCGGCTTGCGCCGGTTACGATCGCATTCATTTTCTTCAGTTTAGCCGAACAGTGCCCAATACCAGTTCTGCCCGGCGATGGAAATGATGAGAGCGGCCGCGCCGAGGAAGGTGGCGAGGGGAAGGTAGAACTCAGAAGCGTCCTGCCGGGTGACTTTGATGTAGATCAGGCCGACGACGGAACCGACGACACAGGCGAGGATCAGGGTGAGCAGAGTGCCGCCGAGACCGAGGAAAGTGCCGACCATGGCGATCATTTTGACGTCGCCAAAGCCGAGACCTTCCTTGTGGCGGATCTTTTCAAAGAGCCAACCGACGAACCAAAGGGTACCGGCGGGCAGGAGGCCGCCCAGCAGGCCCTCCCCGAGGGAAATGATGCGGGGGTCGGGATTGAAACCGGCGATGGAGGCCGCGAAGCGGAAAGTGGAATCGGGCACTTTGACGAAAGGGGTGAAGGCGAGGCCGATAAAGAATCCGCCGATGGTGAATTCGTCGGGCAGGAGCATGGTTTCAAGATCGGCGAAGAGGAGGCCGATCAGCATGCCGGAAAAGACGCAGAATTTCAGGGCTTCCGGGGTAAGGCCGAAGCGCGCCGTGAACCAATAGAAGCAGGCGGCGGTGAGGATTTCGACAGCGGGGTAGCGCCACGGGATGGGGCAGTTGCAGTGCCGGCAGCGGGCGCGGAGGATGAGCCAGCTGAGGACGGGGAGGTTGTCGTACCAGGAGATTTGTTGGTCGCAACCGGGGCAACGGGAGCGGGGTGTGACGACGGATAAGTCCCTTGGCCAGCGGTAGATGCAGACGTTGAGAAAGCTGCCGATCAGGAGGCCGAACAGTGCGGCGATTAGTGCCTCAGGCATTCAACACCCTAACGTAGGCGGCCAGCGTGGACTGGACCATGTGATCAACCGTGAATCGTTCCAATACAGTTTGACGCGCGGCGTGACCCAATTGTCGATGGAGGCGGGAAAATGCTG
>JBBQDH010000265.1:0-8069 GCA_038319515.1 Bryobacterales bacterium | reverse complement strand
TGAACCAGTTGAAGATGAGCCCATGAAATTCTTAACGCTCAAGACGCAAACCCTGCAGGGCTTCCCTGCGGCGAGAGCATTCAAAGGCTTAACACACCCGATCAGAGCAGAGCTGGATTAACGAGAAAGTTGCCGCTCAGGGAGGCGTCTCAGAAGGCCGTTTCGCCTTCCTGCCCAAGCCCTACTCAGCCGACGAATTGGCTGAGAAGGTCGCCGAAGTTCTCAGATCGTCCTAAAGCTTGCGGTACAGGATGTTCTTGTACTCCACCTTGAACGGAGGCCCCACATGCATCTGTAATCCAACCAAACCCTCCGGCACGAAGTTCTTCGTGTCTTCGTCGATGGTGGCGCTCACCAGATGCCCGTTCAGAATCTGCAACATCACCGGACCCCGCGCAATGATGTGATAAGTATTCCATCCCATCACATTCACCACACCACGCAGCATGGCGTTGTCACCCAGCGTTGCCAGCGTCTTATACTTCGGGCCCTCTGTGATTCGCGTCAGCAGGCCGCGCTGCGCCAGCACCACGTGCCCAGGCTTACGCCCGCGCTCTTCATGCAGATTGCCCGTGTAGCCGTTAGTGATATCCAGGTCCGCCTGGTAGCCCTTCAGCACCCACTTGCCGACGTCCGGCAGTTCCACACTCCGGTACTGAATGCCGCTGTTGGTCCCGCCGAGTTTGAAGTCCACCTTTAACTCGAAGTCTTTGACTTTGCCACCGCGCCAGATCAAAAAGTTATTGACCTTCACCACCTTCTCCGCCGTCGTTTCCCCGATGATCTCTCCGTTTTCCACGCGCCAGAATGTCGTGTCGCCGTCCCAGCCGTTCATCGTCTTGCCGTCAAAAATCGGCACAAAACCGGTATTATCGTCCGGCTCGTAAGTGGGGTAAATTCCCCCGCCTGCGGGACGTGTTGGTGCCTGTGCACTGCAAAGCGCGGCAGCAAGGGTGATCGCGACGAGAAATCTGGTGGGTGTCATGTGGGCTCCGTTGGGCTAAAGCGTCGACGTCGACGCTTCTAAGATGTTCAACGCCATCCTATCGCATTTACAGAGGCCGTCCTGTCGCAGTTACAGGGAAGGCTGCGGAGGCTTCACAGGCTCCCACGCCACTGAACCCTTACGCTTTGTCTGCCGCCGGTACAACCGCCCGTCTTCAGACGCATACAGCCAGTCCCGGTCCACACCGCCAAACGCCACATGGCTCACCACGCCGCCATATTTCGGCGGATTGAGAATCATGTCCATCCGGCCACTGGCGCTTTCCATCTCGATCCCCAGCACCGTCCCGCGATACATGTTTCCCGAATTATCCACCGCAATTTGCAATGCCGTATCCAGCGTGTTTTGCGTCGAAGTCTCCATCCGGAAGAACGGCGCCCCGTTGACCAGGCTGCCATCTGCGGCCAGCTGAAATGACCACGGCTCACGCGTCTTCGCGTCCACCACATTCAGGAACGCCTCGTCCGGCGTCAACGCCATCGAAGTCGGAGCTTCTATCCCCCCAATCCCGCCACCCGAATAAACCACCCGCCGCGTACCCTTGGCATCAATCAAAACCACCGTCTTATGCACCGGATCCGTGTAGTACAAATTGCCCGCATTTGTCAGCGCCAGGTCGAAACCATCCACGTTTGTCGCCACCACCTTCTCGCTGCCATCCGCGCCCCACGCAACAATCCGTCGCCCCGTCGCCTGCACGGCGTAAACCCGGCCATCCGCGCCGCCACGTAAATTCTTCGCGCCACCGGCATTCTGTTGGAACACCAACGGCTTCCCGTCCGCGCCGATTTTGTACACGCGATTAGCCTTCGAATCGACAAAAAACACATCCCCGGCCTTGTTAGTGGCAATGCTGGTTGAGTTCGAATAATCGCCCTCCACCGCCTGCCACTGCTTGTCCGGCGACACCACGTTGTACGCAGGCTGCCGGAACGCTGCCCCGCGACCACCACCGCGACCCGCGCGACCCGGAGGCAGCGGAACCAACTCCGGCTTGTTCTGCTCAATCGGCGCGGGATATCCACGCCACAACCACCGCAGCGTATCCGGCATCAATTCAGACGATTTCCGCGTGCTGTGCGCCTCGCCCTCGTAATAGTCGAACTTGTGGTCATAACCCGAGAAGTTCATCGCCGCATTCATCGACTGGTTCTGCAGCGGCCAGTTCCCCGCATAGCTGTCGATATCCGCGCTGCCATCCTGCAGGAAGATCCGCAGCGGTTTCGGCTCCTGTTTGCGGATCCAGAACGGGACCTGGTTTCCCCCGCGCATATCCACAAACGTCCCGATCAAATACAGCACCCGGTGAAACACGTCCGGTCGGTACCACGCCGCCATGAACGCTCCCACCGCGCCGGTGCTGGTCCCTGCAATCGCATGATCGTCGGGGTTTGTGGAAAGGTTCACCTTCTTCGCCACCTCAGGAATCAGTTCTTCCAGCAGAAATCGCGAGAAGTTCGGTCGCACGTCATCGTATTCCCAGTCGCGGCTGAACCGCGCCAGTTGCGTCTCCGGCGTTGTCGGCACCAGCACTCCGGGGTTCACGAAAATCGCCACCATCGGCGGCAATTCACCTTTCGCGATCAGGTTATCCATCACCACGGGAATGCGCATCCCGTCGCCTGCGTACCCGTTGCCATCCAGAAAAATCATGTAAGGCGCGGGCTTTGCCGTGTCCACCTTCGCCGACACATAAACCTGGTAATCATGTGGCACTCCCGGATAGATCTTGCCCGGAGCCAGCACTGCTTTCGTCAGTGTGCCCTTCGGCACGCCAGGCTGCACCTGAGAATCGGGGCCAAAATTGGCGGGCTGCCCAAACAGTGTGCAAGCCGTCACAAACGACGCGAAAAGAACCTTGTTCATCAGGGGAATTCTATCAGTGGGATTCCCTGACCCTCGGTAACTGCGCCGCTTCCCGTGCTGCAAGGCCACCCGCCATCTCGATCAGGTTCGTAATCCCGTGCTGTTGCAGAATACTCGCGGCAATCGAAGACCGGTCTCCCCCTGCGCAGTGCACAATCACGCGGCGGTCGCAAGGCACCTCTGCAATCCGCTCACATGGTGGAATCCCCTTCGTCCCGGTCGTAGTGTGGCTTCTTCTTCCCGTCCGGGCTCCGCCACAGTCGCAATCGGTTTCATGCGATCCGGCACCGTACCGCACCAGGTGGCGAACTGCCCGCCGAGCCCGACATTCATGCCCCCCGCGATGTGCCCCCTGGCATACTCAGCGCCATCTGCTCACGTCGAGGATCCGGGTTCCCCACTTCGCCGATAAACAGTGTGTCGCCCGTCAGCACCGCATGCGGTTCCGTCGCGCTTTTCGCCAGATCAAAAACCAGAATCAAAATCGATTCAACCGTGTGTCCCGGCGTCTCCGGAACCTGCAGCCCCGGTTCCGGAAAATCGGTTGAATCGCCATCCTTCATCGGTGCCAACGCGTATTCGGCCGGAGCCCTTGATCCCATGTGAATCGTCGCCCTGCGGCTGTCGCGCAGTTCCAGATGCCCCGCCACAAAATCGGCATGGAAATTCGTCAGAAACACATGCCTGATCTGTGACCCCCAACCCTGGGCATCGTTCAGATACTGCCTGATATCCTGCTGTGGGTCCACAATAATGGCGGTGCCGCTGGTCTCACCCCCACCAGATACGAAGCGTGCGCCAGGCACCCGAGATAGTACTGTTTCAGGATCGTCGAAGGAATCAGTTCATCGCGTACTTTGGCGCAGCGTTTCCGCAGGTTGTATAGTTGCTCATGGGGTTTTCCGCACGGTTTCTCTCCCTCGGGCTTCTGTTCCTGCCCGTTGCCGCACTCGCTCAACCGCCGGCGATCATTCAACCGGGAGCTCCCGGAAAAGCCGGTAGAACCCTCACCACCTCTGCTGCCGCCGCCGCTCCCCGAGCCCCGTTCCCTGCGGATATCGACTTCATGTCAGGCATGATCATGCACCACGGCCAGGCCGTCGAAATGGTGGACTTACTCCGCGCCCGTGGTCGCAGTAAAGCCCTTCAGGCTCTCGGTAAGCGCATCAGCATTTCGCAAACCGACGAAATGAAATTCATGAAACAGTGGCTCGCCGAACGCGGCCACCCCGTTATGGAACACGACATGAAGGGCATGGACATGGGCGACATGAAAATGGACCTCATGCCCGGCATGCTGACGCCGCAGCAAATGAAAACCCTCGCCAAAGCTTCCGGCCCGGCCTTCGACAAACTGTTTTTGACTGGCATGATCCAGCACCACAATGGCGCCCTCATCATGGTGCAGGATCTCTTCGACACGCCAGGAGCCGGCCAGGAAGCCGTGCTGTTCGATTTCGCCTCAGACGTGGATAATACCCAACGCGCCGAAATTGGCATCATGCAGGGCATGCTCAGGGGCGTAAGCCCAGCCATCAAAATGGAGAAGAAATGATCGAAAAACGCTACCTGTTGCTGACGCTGCCCGTTGCGATGCTCTGGGCCCAAACCCCGCCGCCCGCCGTCGCGCCCGCAAAGGCCCCGTCATCACACGGCGTCTACACCAATCCCCGCACCGGCAAGGAAGACCCGCGCGTTGGCCTGAAAGGTGGTCTGTACGACGCCGCCCAGGCTGCGTCCGGATTGGAGCTCCTGACCTCGCTCGCCAAGCCACCGGGATTCGCTCCCGGCAACGTGGTGGCTGTCCAGCCCCCGCCTCCTCCCGAAAACGGCCCCGGTCGCGGCGGCCCGCCTCCAGGCCAGTACGGCTCCACCAATTCTGATCTCGCCTTCAGCGCGAACCACGTCTTCGTTGGAAACTATAACGGCATCAATTTCTACGACATCGACAGCCCTGCCAAAGCAAAACTGCTCACCTCCATCGTCTGCCCCGGCGGCCAGGGTGACGTTTCCGTCTACGGCAACCTGCTCTTCATGTCCGCTGAAGCCATGAATGGCCGCATCGATTGCGGTACTCAGGGCATCGCGCTCCCCGAAGGCTATGTCGCGCCCCCCCCGCCGCCGCCCCCACCCGCTCCAGCCGTCGCCGGAGCCCCGGCTGCGCCCCGCGTTCCCCGTCCACCACCGCCGCCAAGCCCGGACCGCTTCCGCGGTGTTCGTATCTTCGACATCAGCAACATTTCGAACCCGAAACAGGTCGCGGCCATTCAGAGCTGCCGCGGTTCCCACACCCATTCGCTCCTCGTCCCCCCGAACGACAAAGACAACGTCTATATCTACATTTCCGGCACCGGCCCCGTGCGCCAGAAAGAAGAACTCGGCGATTGCATCAACGGTGAACCGGACAAGAATCCCGAAACCGCCCTCTTCCGCATCGACATCATCAAGGTGCCGCTTGCGCACCCCGAACTTTCGAAAATCGTCTCCAGCCCCCGCATCTTCACTGACGCTTCCACCGGCGCAATCAACGGCCTCTGGAAAGGCGGTACCCACGGCGAAGGCATGCAGACTACTTCCATTACCGACAAGTGCCACGACATCACGATCTTCGCCTCCGCCGGTCTCGCTGCCGGAGCCTGCTCCGGTAACGGCATCCTGCTCGACATCTCGAAGCCCGAAAACCCGGTCCGCATCGCCGCCGTCAGTGACCCCAACTATGCCTTCTGGCATTCCGCCAACTTCAACAACGCCGGCACCACCGTTCTCTTCACCGATGAATGGGGCGGAGGCGGTCAACCCCGTTGCCGCGAAACCGATCCTATGAACTGGGGTGCCGACGCCATCTTCACTCTCAAGGACCGCAAGCTGACCCTGGCCTCGTACTACAAGATGCCCGCCCCCCAAACCGAGTTCGAAAACTGCGTCGCCCATAATGGTTCGCTCGTCCCCATCCCCGGTCGCGACATCCTGGTCCAGTCCTGGTATCAGGGCGGCATCTCCATGGTCGATTTCACAGACCCGCACCATCCTTTCGAGATCGGCTACTTTGACCGCGGCCCTGTCGATGACACCAAACGTGCCAGCGGCGGCCAATGGTCCTCCTACTGGTACAACGGCTACATCTACGGCTCCGAGATTTCACGTGGCCTTGACGTGCTCCGTCTGGTGCCCAACAAATACATCACGCAGAATGAAATCGATGCCTCCAACCAGGTGCATTTCGATTCGCTCAACGTGCAGAACCAGCCGAAGATCGTCTGGCCCTCCAACCTGATCGTGGCGAAGGCTTATGTCGATCAGTTAGGCAGAGGAACATCAGTAACGCCCCGGCTCATCGAGACCCTGACCGCCACGATGGCAAAGGTGGACGCCACTCCAACAGGGAAGAAGGAGTTGGCCCAGTTGAAGACTCTCGGTGCGGGCCTCGCCAAAGAAGCCGGTGCGACGAAGAACCCTGCCGATGCCGATCGCATGCGCGCCCTGGCCGCCATCTTCGAACGTGTGGCTTCTGGCCGCTAGAGCATTTTCAGGACTTGCGTAGACCGGATCGGCAAGCCCGGAGTGGCTGGCCACAAGATCGCTGGCACCACCGTAGCACCGGCGGTCTATGCCGCCGGCGGGCCTCTGCGTAATGCGTAATTGGGAACACTGCGTCGATTTGGTCTGCGAAAATTCTGAAAATACTCTCGACTCATCGCAGGCCTGTTCCTTGCTCTGTGTTGTCAGGCCCGGAGCAGAGAACTGGCGCGGGTTCCTGGCAGGAATCGCCTGAACTACCTGTTCGGCCAACCCGCCGCGAATGACGCTCTGATCCCGCTCCTTTCTCCGCCCTAACTCCGACGGACTGGCAGCAAAAACATTGAAGCGGTCTGCGATGAGGATTTCCTGAAGGAACCGCACCGCGATCGCTTCACAGTCCGGCTCAGCCGGGGCTTTCGCCCCCCCAACGCAAAAAGCGGCACCGTTTTCCGGTGCCGCTCTCCGTACTTCATCACTATTAGTTTAGTTCAGTTCTTACGCTTACGATGCAGCAAGCCAAACCCCGTCAGGGCAGAGGCCACTAACAGCATGGTTCCCGGTTCCGGCGTTGCATCCAGCTGCACATTGTCATAATCGCCCTGAGTTCCGGACGAATTCAGGCGAATTGTCAGTGTTTTGCTGTCATCCCCACCCAACGCGGTATAGGTTTCGGAATAGGTGCCCCAAAATCCCGGGCCTGGATCGGTACCCGTCAGGATTCCCGCTACAGGTAAACCACCCACCAGCAAGGACATCGTACCGGCAAAGCTGGCATCGTTCCGATGCAGCAGGTCGACACTCAGCGTGTAAGTGACCCCGGCCACCGCATTTCCCACGTCCTGCGAGATGGTTCCTCCGTTACTGTAGGCGATCACAGTGCCGTCGGTAGCCCCGGGGTTGCCGTGATAGCCGCCAATGATCCACTGCCCGAAGTCTGAACCGGTGGTAGTCCATCCCGGGATGGCAACCCCTTGAGAGTACGCGCAGGCACCGCCGCAACCAAGCGAAAGCCCGCCGGCGGGGAGAATCTCGAACGATTGGTTCACAATCGGAACCATCTCGGCCATTCCCACGCAGCTAAATATCGCGGAAAGAAAAACGGCTCCGGCAACCGGCCTTAGTTTCCAACTAAATACAGCATTCATTGGACAACTCCTTGAATCTGATGTTCTCCAAAGTATACAGTCGGATTCGCCCGCTTACCAGTCACATTCTGTAAATTGAACCTACTGGTACTGAACTTTTACCGCCCGGTACCCCGATAACCCTGCCAAACATACTCCAAAGCTTCCGGCAATGTCTGCATTTTCACAGTTCTGTCCGTGTGCCCGCAGTTCTTCGCAAACACGAACTGGTAGTGATAACTCTTCGCTGCCAGTACCCGCGCCATATTCTCATTCGCCAGCACCCAGTCGTGATACCCGTCCCGCCCATTAAAATTATCCCGGTCCCCCACCTGCATCCACAACCGAATCGGCTTCACCGGACTCTTCGGAATCACATTCTCATGGAATTCCCACGCCCCGTGCGGCGCCTCCGCGTCAGTCGGCCACTGCTGGTTCACATACGTCCCCGAATAGGTCAGCACCCGATGATAAAGCTCCGGATGATACCAGGCCATAATCAGCGCCGCCGACCCACCTGAACTCCCGCCCATCGTTGCCCGCCCGTCCGGATC
>JBBQDH010000264.1:0-8096 GCA_038319515.1 Bryobacterales bacterium | reverse complement strand
CCGCCGGCCAGTCGGTCTGGCCCGGAATCCTGCTGTACTGCCCGAAGCTGGTATTGGGGTGCGATCAGCACCGGACACCGCGCTGAAGAGTCAAACTCCACCGGCATGCCAAAGAACCCGGCGAAGCCAATGGTCTCAATGCCGGACGACTGTGATTCCAGGGCTCGGCGATAGACTTCCGAACGAACATCAATGCAGAAGATTGCCTGAAGTGCCTTTCGCGAAGTCTCCGGGGCGAGGGATGGAACTTTTTGTAGTTTCCTGGTCAACGTTGATCGGAAGGCATTTTCGAGCGCCAGTTGCGCAATGTATCTCGCATGGGTCGACCCGGCACCCTTCCTGGTCTGTGCGGCCTGATAGTCCCACCGCCTTTCGGGCAATAATAGTGCTGCATCGTAGGCAAGCCGAATTGCGAGTAACTGCCGAACGAACTGTTGCCCGCTCCCCTGACGATCCTGCCAGGCCCCGTATGCACTCCAGCCAAACACGCTCATCAACTCGCGATGCAGAAAGTCGCACGCGAGTTCCGCTGGAACGCCGAGCAATCCCATAGAGTGTTCGATTGCAGTTTCTTCGAATTCTGGCAGGGCTCTAACATATCGGCGAAAACCTGACAGACCGAAAACTTCCGGATTGGCATCGATCTCAGCGGCTTGTTTCCATGCCGAATAAAGCGAGAGGTGGTGAAAAGGGGATTTCCAGGAAGATTGCCCGCGGTCAAAGTATGAGGAGCACCATTTCGATATTTCGTCGACTACGAAATTGGCCCAGCCGGTCGCTTGCTTCTGGTCGAGCCAGTCTGCAACGGTTAGTATGTGTTCGGAAGGATCCTCCTTCTGCAGTTGTTCGGCGAGCCAACAGACCGGATCAACCGGATGTATGCCGCATCCCCCCCGAAGGATTGCAGCCGTTATGTCCGCCGCAACAATCGCTCCGCCACTAAGCTGCCTGAGATAGTACCCCGCGTCCATCAGGATGTCGCGATGCGCCACCTTGGCCAGGAGCTGATTTGCCTCTTTGAAGGGCATTTCGCTTAATCCCAGGAATGGATTGACGGCGACGAAGTTCTGAAGAGGCCACAGCGGAGGAATGCGGCTGCATGCATCTTCCACTGCCACGGCTTGTGCTGACTGTTCCTCAAGTGCGGGAAGACTGAGGGCCATCTATAAGTTCTCCTGTGAGATTTGTACCGGCCAGAGCGCAGTTGTGATCCGATTGGCAAGTGTATTGACGTAGAAACCATTGCGGGCGTGGACGTAGAGATGCCTGCCGAACGAAGTGCGCGCCAGGCGCGGCAGCTGTGTCTGCGCAATCGCAACGAGAAAGAATACTGAGAGGATCGGCAGTCCAACCCAGCTGGTGCGGTGTATCAGGGGTGTCACAGCGACCTCAGCAATACGGCCTAACTGGAAGTAAGCGCCGCTGAAACCCAATCCAAGCGCCAAACCCGGCAGAACCTGCCAAATCCCACGGTCGGTGTTCCGGAAGTTCCACAACACGTGCGCCAGAGCGAGACTGAAGATGCCCGGAAGCACCGGCTCATCAGGCAGAGACACCCGGAAGCCTGCTGCGACGACGGCAATGATCCCGGCCGCCGAAAGCAGGCCTACAACAACAGCCGCCGGACTGACAGAGCTCTGCTTTGCGACTGGCCGTTCCGGCACAACACTGCCTGAGGAAAGAAAAGCGTGAGCCTTGTAAAGGGAATGAGCCACCAGATGGAGCAATGCCAGGTGAAAAGCCCCCAGCCCGCATTCGAGCATCATGAAGCCCATTTGTCCAACGGTTGAGAACGCCAGACTGCGTTTCACGCTTGCCTGAGTCAGCATCACCGTCGATGCAAACAATGCAGTGAAGCTTCCCGTCAGGCAGAGGATGAGAAGCGCGGTATCTGAGAGAGAGATCAACGGGCTCAGCCGTATGACCAGAATTCCGCCCGCGTTGATGATGCCTGCGTGCATCAGAGCGGATACCGGGGTCGGGGTCTCCATGGTGTCCGGCAGCCAGCTGTGAAACGGGAACTGAGCAGACTTTAGCAGGGCTGCGAAAACCAGCAGCCCCGCAATCCAGCTGACGGAGACAGGCAGGTTCTCAGGTCCCGCAGCCCGAAGATGTGCGGCTGCGATAAAGATCTTCTGAAAGTCCCAGGTGCTGAACTCGGCATGCGTCAGGATCAGCGCTACTAACAGAGTTGCATCGCCCAGACGACTGATCAGAAACTTCTTTCTGGCAGCCAGTAAAGCTCCTGGGCGGTCGCCGTAAAACCGGAGCAGTTGATGCAGGCTGAGGCTGGTGCCACACCAGGCGAGGGCAAACAGGAGCAGATTTTGAGCGAGGACGAGCGCGAAGACGCAAGTGCCCGTGAGGCATAGCCAGATCGTGAAACGTGACTGGCCGGGATCGCCCGTCATGTAACGTTTCGAATAGCTACAGACGACGGCAAAGAGAAACGTGCTGAGAACCAACAGGACGCTGGTCAGCCGGTCGGGAAGGATAACGGCAACCAGTGCTGAAAGGAAGCAGGCCACAGCGAACACCTGCCCCCACAATGCTGCTTTGCGGCCGGCCCGCAGGGTTTGCGAATCAGAATCATTCATGCACTCCGCAGGATAGCGGAGAAGCAGGGTTTCGTTCCAATAGATGTTTTATACAAAGACGTTCTATATAATATATGTGAGCCAGAGATGTTCCTGAACTATCACCATCTGCGGTATTTTTGGGCGATCGCGCATGAGGGCAGTTTGACGAAGGCAGCGGTCAGGATGAATGTCGCGCAGTCCGCGCTCAGCATTCAGCTTCGCCATTTGGAAGAAGCCCTTGGCCACGCTCTGTTCGAACGGAAGAATCGACAACTGGTACTGACCGATGCCGGCCAGATGGCGTTGCGATTTGCCGACTCCATCTTTCGGACGGGCGAAGAGCTTGTCGACACACTGCAGCATCGTTCACGCAAGACCCGGCAGGTTTTGCGGGTGGGAGCAGTGGCGACACTGTCTCGGAATTTCCAGTGGGAATTTGTAAAGCCTCTGCGAAACAGGCGGGACGTAGAACTCGTTTTGAGATCGGGAGGACTACGCGATCTTATTGTTCAATTGCGCAATCATGAGGTCGACGTCGTGCTTTCGAATCAGGCGCTTCGTCGCGACGCGGAGACCGGGCATCACAGTCATCTTCTTGCCGAACAGGAAATCATTTTGGTGGCCCGGCCTGCAATGGGAAAGAAGCCTTTCCATTTTCCTGAAGACTTTCGGACGACGCACGTGATTCTGCCGAGTCTGGAAAGTGACATCCGGGCGGCGTTCGACCTGACGCTTGACCAGGCAGGCATACGCCCGATCATCGCCGCCGAAGTGGATGATATGGCCATGTTGCGTGTTCTGGCGCTGCGACTCAAAGCAGTAGCCCTGGTCCCGAAGGTGGTGGTGCAGGACGAACTGCGGGCTGGTACGTTGGTGGAACGTTACCGCTTTTCTTCAATCAAGGAGAAGTTCTACGCGATTACTCCGAGCCGTACTTTCCCCAATCTACTGGTGAAGGAACTGATTGTGCACGCCACGCAGGCAGAATGAAGCACTGTGCATGACTGGAAGAACACGGGGGAGTGACCTGACCCCGTTCTGTGGTCTGTGATTTTGGGCCCCTTGAGTTCTAAGGGTGAAGCTGTTTTGGTCGGGGCGGCGAGATTCGAACTCACGACCCCCTGCGCCCAAGGCAGGTGCGCTACCAGGCTGCGCTACGCCCCGACAATTACTGCTCCCTCAATTCTAGACTACCCGCCATTCCGGCGCCCACTCAATGCGTCATCGAATAGACAATATAGTTCGTCGCGATCTTGATCCCCAGCGAAGAGAACTTTTCCGGATACGCCGGCACGTCCGCCCACTCCCACGAATCGCCCAGATCCATGTTGTGGCAGATCGCCGCCATCAGCCTTCCGTGGTCGTCGTAGATCCCGCGCCAGCGTGGTTCCGTGCCGTCATACTCATAGCGCCGGCCCGAATAAAGAAACTGTGCCCCCGGCACCTGAAACCGATCCGTCAGGTCGTACAGAACGTGAAAGATGGGGTCCTCGTTCGGAATATCCACAATGGGCCGGTCCGGGAAAACCTTGTTCATGACGGCAATAAAACCACGCCATTCCTGCGTGCCGTGAAAATCGTCGCACATGAAGAAGCCACCACGCAGCAGGTATTCGCGAAACTTCACAATCTGGTCCGGGGTCAGATTCCAGTAGCCCACTTCGACGGCATAAAGCCAGGGGTAATTGAAGGCATCGTCTCCATCATCCAGATCGACAGGCTGCTCCACAGACCGCGCATGAATCCGCGTCAAACGCTTCACGGCAGCGGACAGATGCCGGTCAGAACGAGGGTAATCGATAGTCCAGTTCGCCGAGCCATGCTTCCAGTCCGGATTGCCGCGAAAGCCATACGTGGGAACCGCCGGGTACATCAGCCGCGCGAACACCCACTCCGTTTTCTCACCTGCATCGGGCGGCACCGGGAAGTTCTCATACTCCACCCCGGGGTATTCACGGAATGGCTTCTGCAGCGCCACCGCGCTCCCGATCACGATCAGGCTCGCGACCCCCACGAAGATGGCGGTCCTCAGACGCATCACTTTGCCGGAGTCCCCGTCTGCCGGGCATCATTCTGCCGGGCATCCTGAATCCGCTCGGCCAGCATGTCTTCAAACCGCTCCGGAATAAAGCCCATCATGCGGCTGGCGATCCTGCCGCTGGTATCGAGGATCATGATCGTTGGAATGGAGGAGATCTTCAGCATGCTCATCAGACCGGCATCGTAGTAAACCTTGTGGTCCCACTTCATCCCGGCAACGAAACCCGGCACAACCGCGTGGTCATCGTCCGCATCCACCGAAAGAAAAACCACGTTATTATCTTCAGCGAACCGCTTTTTGACATTCTCGATCAGCGGATGTTGCACCCTGCAGGGGCCACACCACGTCGCCCAGAAATCCAGCACCACGGCCTTCCCTTTAAGAGACGCAAGCGCCAGCGATCCGGTGCCATCGATATTTGGAATCGTGAAGTCAATCAGTTCCGTCATGCCCACGTTGGGATCACGCTTACGCAGCTTTTCCAGACGAGATTTCCGAAGCGCCGCCATCCGGTCATACGCCACCAGAATGGAGTCGCCCAGGCCCTTCTCAGAACCGTTAAGCTTCACCCACAACTCATTCAGATGGACGCGGTCGCGCCCGCGGTCAGCCTCCGTGGAACGGCCGTCCTCAATCGTGAACGCGTTGGCATAGTATTCCACGGCCTCCGCATTGCGGTTGAGCTTCGAAAGCCAGCGCGCCAGTTCCCGGGCGGCTTCGGCATTCGGCAGTGTCTCCCAGGCAGTGCGGGCGATTTTGGCAGCATCCTCAATGGCGCCGGTGTTGCCGGTCGCGCGCGCCTCCAGCACCAGTGCGCGTGACTTGCCTTTGTTCACTTCCTCATCCCACTGCCCTTCGCTCATGTGCCCTTCCGCGGCACGAGAGCGCTTTTCTTCCACCTGGATCTCATACCGCTTTGCGTAAACCAGCGCCTTGCGTGCGGCCTCTGCGTCATCCGAGTCCAGCAGATACCGCGTCACCCGGTCAATCAGCGCCAGGTCGTCCAGCTTCGGCTCGGCATTCAGAACGCGCTCACCGTAAAGCAGAGTCCGGCCACGGTCGTTGTTGTCGAGGGCCGATTTCGCCAGCGCCTTTTCGATCTGTGGGCGTTGTGCGGAAGCTGGATACTTCGCCAGATGGCGCTCCAGAGCATGCACGAAATCAGTAGGGCTGCCGGCTGCTTCTGTGAGCGCCTGCCCCAACTCCTTCTGTTCGGCCTCTGCGGCAAGCTGAGCCGCTGCGGGGTCAGCCGTTTGGCCGTACGCCAGAAAGCACCCGAAAAACAGCACGGCGAATCTCATTTCGGCGCCCGTATGCTCTCTGTCAAAGCCGCCGCCCGGCTACGCGCCATGTGCAGATACTTCTCGTTCTTCACCACGCGGTCCAGCAGCGGCAGAAACTGCTCTTGCGCCACCAGGCGCTTTTGATCACGCGTCGCTTCAATACGCAGAATCGAGTCGTTCACGCCCAGCTTGTCGAAGCGCACAGCGCGCTCCAGATCAATCAGCCCGCGCTCGGTTTCCGAAATGCGTTCGAACCAGTCGAGCAGCGCTTTGGCTTCCAGATTTTCTGAGTAGTTGAAAGATGCCTCATGCGGGCCGCCCTCACCCTCCCATCGGAACGTTTTCTTGCCCATGAATGCGACTTTCAGGCCCGAATCAAGGGCTCCCGCAAAGTGGTCCAGTTTGTCCGTCAGTTCAAACATTGCTTTCGCTTCGGCGTCGCTGAGTTTAAATTTCAGCGGATTCTCATCTTTCAGCTCTTCTTTGTACTCTGCGTCGCCGGACTTCTCAATGGTGATTTCGACATACGCGGGCGTGCTGCCGGGGAAGGATTTGGTGAAGCTCAGACGAGGCTCGGCAGCCGACAGCAGCGTCGAAAAGAACAGCGTGACCACGATTGCTTTCAAGCGACTACGCCCCTCAGTTGTTGCAACATCAGCAAATGGTTCGCATGGCAAATCGCAATCGCCAGCGCATCGCAGGCATCTTCAGACTTCACCTGTTCCGTCAGACGCAGAATCGACGCAACCATCTGCTTCACCTGGGATTTTTCCGCACGCCCGTATCCCACTACACTCATTTTTACTTCAAGAGGGGAATATTCAGCAAATGTGACCGAGGCTTCGGCCACCGTCAGCAACGCCACTCCGCGCACGTGCGAAAGCTTCAGCGCGCTCTTCGCATTCACTGAGAAGAATACCTCCTCAACCGCCGCATAATCGGGGCGAAACTCCACAAACAGCGCACGCAACCCGCCCGCAATATTCAGCAGACGTTTCTCCAGCGGATCTTTCGCGGATGAGGTGATACAGCCGGCGGACACCATCTGGTGCCGCCGGCCGTCAGTGTCAATGACGCCATACCCGGTCCGTTCCGTCCCGCAATCGATTCCGAGTACCCGCATCGGGCTCTCCCCCTTCTTTCAACCCACGGGGAACGCTTCGGTTAGCCTTCCTCTTCCGGCATGTCCGCGTTGGTATAGACGCTCTGCACGTCTTCGTGCTCGTCCATCGCTTCCAGCAGACGCGTGGTGCCCGCCGCGTTCTTGCCTTCCAGCGCCACCAGATTCTTCGGAATCATGGCCACACCTTCCGCAGAAACCGTTTCGATCTTCGCTTTGGCCAGCGCATTCATCACTGCTTCATGCGCCGCCGGATCTGAAATTATTTCCCAGCTGTCGCCGGAATCCTTCAGGTCTTCAGCACCCGCATCAAGGACAATCGCCATCAGATCGTCTTCACCGATCAGTTCCTTCTCCACCACAATCTGGCTCTTGCGTTCGAACATCCACGCAACGCTGCCTTCCGAACCCATGTTGCCGCCCTGTTTGCCGAACATGTGACGGATTTCGGCAACGGTACGGTTGCGGTTATCGGTGGCGACGTTCACCAGAACGGCCGCGCCGCCGGGCCCGTAGCCTTCGAACATGATCTCGTCGATCTGCCCGCCTTCCAGTTCACCTGTGCCGCGCATGATGGCCTTCTTGATGTTGTCCGAAGGCATGGAAACGCCTTTCGCGGCAGCAACGGCCGTGCGCAGACGCGGGTTGCCGTCCACGTCACCGCCCGCACGCGCCGCGATCTGAATTTCCTTGATCAAACGGGTGAAGATCTTGCCCCGCTTCGCGTCGGTGGCGGCTTTCTTGTGCTTAATCGTCGCCCATTTTGAGTGGCCTGACATGTTGTTAAGAAACTCCGAGGTGGAAATCGGCCCTGCCGGCAAGGGGGAAACACCGGCGTCTGCCGTCTAAAGCCCTGATTAGTCAGCATAGCAAAGGTTATAATCAGGCGCAGGTTCCCGTGTCAGACTTCCTTCAACAGCTCGCGGACTCAGTCCGGAATCCGGAAAGCCCCTGCCGCGCCGTACTCAATGCTCTGCCAGACGGTATCTTCCTCATCGGCACTGACCGGAACATTATCTTCGCGAATGTGGTAGCCACACAGGCCCTGCAATCCGCCGGTCTTTCTTTGGAAG
>JBBQDH010000263.1:0-8130 GCA_038319515.1 Bryobacterales bacterium | reverse complement strand
GAATGTCGGGTGCCTGCTCCGTCAATGGCGCGCCGGCGATAAGGAAGCGTACGACAAGCTTTACACCATGCTCTATCCAGAGCTTCGGATCCGGGCTCGGCAGGTCGTCAGAAGCTATTCCAACTTGATAGTCTCCGGCACTGAGGTCATGAATTCTCTATATGGGGGAATGCTGGCAGCGAGATTCTCAGAGCACCCGGAGACGCTGGCGCAATTTGAGAGCTATATGATGACCGCCATTCGGCATTACTTGCTCGACCAGGTGCGTAGAGCCGCGAAAAACGTGCCCGAAGAGAAGGCGGGAGTTCGCGGGAGCAGCCCCGGGTGGCAGAACGAGAAGGCAGCTGCGATCATGCGGGCTCTCGATAATCTGCGGAAGCTCAATCCAAGAGCCGCGGACGTGTTCGAGAAAACGACCATGGAGGGTATGACGGCGGCTGAGATTGCGGCGGATCTGGGTTTCGGAGTAGCTACGATAGTCCGAGACCTCAAAGAGGCGCGGATGTGCATCCGGGAGGAACTCGGAGTGGAATAGTCGCGTCCAGACTCGTTTTCGACTCGATTCGTGCTCATCCCCGTCAGCTTGGCCAAGGCCAGCAGGCCGTGGTAAGAATCTTGTCCAAACATGTGACCTTAAGAATATTTAAATCGTCTGACATCACATGGGGATGGGACGGAAGAAGAACCGGGAGAAGCAGCAGGATTTGTGGCTGACGACCAGCGAGATGGTTACGACGCCGGGGCATGCTTACTGCGCGCGGGTAAACACGGTGCTGAGCGCGGAGAAGTTCGACCGGCGCGTGGAATGGTTGTGCCGCAAGTATTAAAGAGCGCATCGGGGCGTCCGTCGATGATGATGACCAGCATCGGCGATTGTCAGCCTATCTGACTGCGCGAGGGTGTAAATTCAACTGTGTAAACGGCCATGAAAGGGATCACACTAAGGAGACCCCATGGCCATCGACCTCAAGCTTATCGACAGCTTACTGAAGGATTACAGGAAGCCGGAAGACATCATCGGCGAGAACGGACTGCTGAAGCAGTTTACGAAGGCATTGCTGGAGCGTGCGATGCAGGTTGAGATGGCGGTCCATCTCGTCTATGAGAAGAACGACCCGGCAGGCTATGACAGCGGTAACTCGCGCAACGGGGTGACGACGAAGACGCTGAAAGGCGATTTCGGAGAGATGCCGCTGGAGTCGCCGCGAGGCCGAAACGGCACCTTTGAGCCGAAGATCGTCGGCAAAGGGCAGACACGGTTCACGGGCTTCGACGACAAGATCCTGTCGATGTACTCGAGGGGTATGAGTACTCGGGAGATCCAGGGTCATTTGGAGGAAATCTACAAAATCGACGTGAGCCCGGCATTGATTTCCAGCGTCACCGAGGCGGTAATGGAGGAAGTGAAAGCCTGGCAGAACCGGCCGCTGGACGCGGTGTACGCGATCGTTTACCTGGATGCATTGGTGGTGAAGGTTCGGGACGCGGGACATGTACGCAACAAGGCGATCTACGTGGAGATCGGCGTGAACATGCAGGGTAACAAGGAAGTTCTGGGCTTGTGGGCGAATCAGACCGAAGGGGCGAAATTCTGGCTGCAGGTTCTGACAGAGTTGAAGAACCGGGGGGTGGAAGATATCTGGATCGCCTGTGTTGACGGGCTGAAAGGGTTCCCGGAAGCGATTGAAACGGTGTTCCCGCGGACACAGGTGCAGTTGTGTATCGTGCATCAGATCCGGGGTTCGCTGAACTACGTTTCGTGGAAACAGCGCAAAGAAGTGGCCGGCGACCTGAAGCCGATCTGTCAGGCGAGTACGGTGGAAGATGCCGAACAGCGACTGGATGAATTCGCCGCCAAATGGGATGGTGCCTATCCGACGATCAGTCAGATGTGGCGGCGGAACTGGGAACACCTGACACCGTTTTTCGCCTATCCGGCCGATATCCGGAATTTGATTTACACGACCAACGCCGTGGAATCGCTGAACATGTCGCTGCGGAAAGTGATCAAGACACGGGGATCGTTTCCAACCCAGGATGCCGCATTCAAATTACTCTGTCTGGCGTTGGGGAATGTGGCAAAGAAGTGGACTAAACCGGTTCAGGACTGGAAAGCCGCCCTGCAACGGTTCGCGATTTTGCCGGGAGACCGGGTACCGAAAGGGGAACTGATATAAACAACCGGCAGTCCATGAATCAATCGGAAGAAAAGCGTCCTTTGGGATCGGGGGCTCTGCCCCCCAACCCCCGAGATTTTACGCTTTCGCGCCAGGATTCCTGGACCGGATGGCGAGCTGCGCTCGCCTCCGGAATCCCGGCGCCTGAGTCGGCGCTCGGGTTGCGTCTCCGCAGAGCCCTACCCTCCGCTCAGGTCCGTTCAGTCTATCAGGGACAAGAAATAATGCCGTTTACACAGAACGCTTGACACCACCGACTGCGCATCCGGCTTGGGAACAGATCTACCGGTTCAAACAGCGGCTCTGCTATTTGCTGCTGGAGAAACACCGGACTCAGGCCCGGTGTCGTAAACTCACACCCAAACTCCTCCGGTCCATTGCGGATCTGCGGGCTGCCGGACTCGCTCCGCTCGTCCAGCTCGGCAATACTCTCCACTCGTGGAAAGACGAAATTGCCACCATGTGGCGCTTCACCAGAAACATCGGAATCACTGAAGGCTTCCATACCAAAATGGAAGTTCTCAATCGTCAGGCCTACGGTTTTCGCAACTTCGAGAACTACAGACTTCGGGTTAAGGTAATCTGTTCTTGAGATCGGTCGGAGGCGGGGTTGCCCCCATTAAGTGCGTAAAGCCGTTTAGTTGAAGAAAGACTGGCTCCCCACCGTGGATTCGAACCGAGCCCGGGCCAGCCAATAGCCAGCATTCTCTGAATTCGTCCGACCACCGGTCACGGCGCGCCCCAAAATAGTTTTCCAAGCGCTTTCATTACCTTACAGGCGCCTATCGGCCTCAGTCTCCCGCCCATGGTGCACTGTCAAATCGCGATGATAACCTCCACCCCCAACCTCACCAACACCCCTCCGCCCTCCAGTTCCTGCAACCCACAGGACACCAGCGGCGCGCGAAGAAAAACGTTTTTTGTAGGAACGAACCTGAGTAATCCCCCTAACTCCAATCAAATCACTCAACACCCCCCTCTCAGGTACCCGACAAAAACCCACCAAAAACCCACTAAAACCCAACTCCCACCTTTTTTCACCGCTCCTGTAATACCGGCCCCCTCAACCGGTCTACCCTTGTGAATGCAACTGGCACCCGGAGCAACAACCACCATCTCCATGCCGAATCTCCCCCCGATCCCCTCCACCGGTCCGGACGCCCTGGAACGCGCCTTTGACGCGCACCACTCCATGGTCTTCCGCACCGCTTACCGGGTCACAGGCAACGCCGCCGATGCCGAAGACGTCCTCCAAACCGTCTTCCTCCGCCTCGCTGGCCGCCGTGTATCAACGGGAGAATTGGGCGTGGACGTCATCGACAACCTGGAGGGCTACCTCCGCCGCGCGGCCGTCAACGCCTCGCTAAACCTGCTCGAACAGCGCTCGCGCTCCAACGTCCCGCTCGAAAGCGCCCCCGAACCCCACGCGGGCCGCGACCAGCAGGACCTCCGCGAAGTCCTCCGCCTCGCCATCGCCACCCTCGGCGGGCGCACCGCCGAAATGTTCACTCTCCGCTTCATTGAGGGCCATTCGAACGGCGAAATCGCGGAAATGTTCCGTGTCTCCGCTCTGGTGGTCGGCGTCACGCTCCATCGCGCCCGTAAACAGCTGCAAAAAGAAATCCAGCAATTAGGAGGTCTCAAATGAATCTCGACAAACTTCTGACCGACGTTCGCGACCAGCAACCCGACCCCGCCGAAGTCGCCCAGGCAGCCGCCCGCGTCCGCGCCCGCCTCTTCCCGAAAGCAGACTCGGCCACCTCCACAGGCACCATCCGCAACTGTGCCGACTTCGCGTCCCTCATGCCCGCGTATCTCGTAGGCACCCTCGATTCCGGGCGCAAACTGCTCCTCGAAGTCCACACCCGCGAGTGCGTGAATTGCCGCCACTCGCTTGCCGACGCCCGTGCCCAATCTCGTAACGACGCCCGCAACGTCATCGAATTCGCCCCCTGCAAAAAGGCCGCTAACCCGTATGCAGGATGGGCAATCGCCGCCACTGCCCTCCTCACAGTCACTGGCGCCGGCTACCTTGCCTTCACCCAATACCCCGCGCTCGGCGGAGGCCCCCGCGCCACAGTCGACGCCATCGACGGCGAACTCTACAAAGTCGCCGGCAACACACTCACGCCCCTCCTTCCCGGAGCCGAACTGGGGGAAAACGACGCCGTTCGCACCGCCAAAAACTCCACCGCCACACTCCACCTGAACGATGGTTCCCGAATTGAACTGAACCAGCGCGCCCAGATTTCCGTTACAAGAAACTGGAGCGGCTCCACCATTCATCTGGGACTCGGGAACATCATCGTCGAAGCAGCCAAACAGCGCCGCGGCACCCTGCAGGTCGCAACAGCCGATTGCAACGTGGCCGTCAAAGGAACAGTCTTCTCGGTCGATGCCGGCACCAAAGGTTCCCGCGTCGCCGTTGTCGAAGGCACTGTCTGGGTCGATCACGGCCAGAAGCACGACGTTCTGCATCGCGGCGATCTCACCGCCACCTCGCCCGACATGGGCCCCGTGCCCATCCGCGACGAATTCGTTTGGAGCCGAAACTCGGCCCGGTACATGGAGCTCCTCGGCGAGTTCAAAGAACTGGGTCGCCAGCTCGACGCCATCCCGCCGGTCGGACTGCGCTATGAATCGAACCTGCTCAAACTCCTGCCCGCCGATGTCGCCGCCGTCGCCGCCATCCCGAATCTGGGCGGCACCATCGCGCAGGCCAGTCAGATCTTCCATGACCGCCTGAACCAGAGTGCGCCCCTCGCCGCCTGGTGGAACTCCGTGCCCGTCACCCAGCGAACGCAGTTCGAAACCCTCATTCATCAGCTCGAAACCGCCGGCGCCTATCTGGGCAACGAAATCGTCATCGCCGGACTCAGCCAACAGACTTCGCCCATCATTCTGGCGCAGTTGACCCGGCCCGGCCTCGACGCCTTCCTGAAGTCGGAGTTTCCCAATGAAGTCTTCGACGGTCACACCAGTTTCGCGAACGGACTCTTCATTGCCGCCCACAATCCGACTGACATCGCCCGCATCGCCTCGGGCAACGGCAACGCTCCCCTCATTGCCAGGCTCCTTCCCGCCTACCAGCAGGGAGCCGGATGGCTTTTCGGGGCAGATCTTGCCGCCATGCCGCAGGCTCGCCCCAATATACCCGGAGCCTCCGACGCTCGGTTCATCGTCGCCCAAAGCCGCACCCTCGGTAATCTGACTGAAAACCGTGCCTCCGTGAACTTCACCCGGAATCGTCAGGGTGTTGCATCTTGGCTCTCCGCCCCCGGCCCCATGGGCTCGCTCGAATTCATCTCTCCCGACGCTGGTTTCGCCGCTTCCATGCTGCTGAAAAACCCGGCCCTCATCGCCGATGACATCACCGGGGCCATCTCCCAAGCCTCCGGCGGATTTGATAAAGCGTCCGGCGGATTTGATTTTAAGTCTGACCTCGCCAGCGTCTTCGCCGGAGAAGTCACCGTGGCCCTCGACGGCCCTGTCCTCCCGTTCCCCAGCTGGAAGATCGCCGCCGAAGTCTATTACCCCGACCGCCTGAACGCCTCCATGGCGAAACTCGTCGCGGCCTTCAATGCCCACCCAAACCGCGAGAAGACCGGCGACCTCAAGCTCACCCAGTCGGAAACCGATGGCCGCATCTTCTACAAGCTCCAGTTCGAGAAACTCCCCTGGGAAGCCGACTGGACCTTCGTTGAGGGCTACTGGCTAGCCGCAGCGAATCAAGAGTTACTCGTCCGCTCCATCCAGAACCGCCAAACCGGCTACACTCTGCCCAGGTCAAACGCCTTCCGCAACCAGTTGCCGCACGATGGCTACGCCAACTTCTCGGCCGTCATCTTCCACAACCTCGGCCAGACGCTCGCACCCGTCTTCGACATGCTCAATACCAAAATGCCCATTAAGAGTGATGCCCCCGGCGTCATCTGCTTCTGGGGCGCCCCGGACCGCATTGATGTCGCCTCCGTCGGCAGCCTCTTCGGCATGAGCCTCGAATCGCTTCTCAGTATGCAGGGCGCAGGCCCCATGCAAATGCTCAGCGGCGCGCTGGGAAACAAAACCATGGGACGGAAAACCGAATGAACCATCCCGTCATTGAACTTACCGACCTTCACGTAAAAATCGGCAAGCGCGAAATACTTCGCGGTATCAACCTGGAACTGCGCGGCCTCACCGTAGGACTCCTCGGCCCCAACGGAGCCGGCAAAAGCACTCTGATCAACACGCTCCTGGGCTTCTGGAAACCTACCCAGGGCACAGCCAAAGTCTTCGGGTACGACGTGCGAACCGACGCCCGCCAGATCCGCGCCCTCATCGGCTTCATGCCGGAGAACGACTCGTTCATCTCTGACATGTCGGCCATCTCTTACATCCGCATGGCCGCCGAACTCTCCGGCCTCCCGCCGGACGCCGCGCTCGAACGCGCCCACGAAGCTCTCTTCTACGTCGGCCTGGGCGAAGCCCGCTACCGCAAGCTGGGCACCTACTCGCTCGGCATGAAGCAGATGGCCAAGCTGGCACAAGCCATCGTACACGGTCCCAAACTCGTCATCCTGGATGAACCGACCAACGGCCTCGACCCCCAGGCCCGCCTCCGCATGATCAAACTCATCCAGGAAATGCGAGCCCTGGGGTCGATGAATCTGATGATCTGTTCGCACCTCCTCCGCGACATCGAAGAGACCTGCGAAGAAGCCGTCATCCTGAAAGCCGGGCAAGTGGTCCACTACTCCAACCTCGAAGAAGAGCGCGCCTCCAACCGCCGCTTCGTCGAAATCGAAACCGAAGGCGACGACGGCACCTTTGCCGACGCCATCGAACTGCTGGGCTGTGCCTGTGCCGTCACCGCTCCCGGCAAAATCAAAACCGTGCTTCCCGAAGGCATCGAAATTCGCGATATCTACCGCCTCGCCGCCGACCGCGACGTCCAGCTGCGTCGCTTGAATTACCGGCGCGACAGCCTCGAAGACATCTTTCTGAAAGCGATGGAACGCTAGCCCATGGCCGTCTATAAAAGAACCTATAAGGGCTATAACGGCCCGCTCACCAATCCCCTGTGGCGCTTTCTTGTCCTGCAGCGCTACGCCTTCAAAGCCGTCTTCAGTTCGCGCTTCCTGCTCATCGGCTACGTGGCCTGTTTCTTCATACCGCTCATCGCTTTGTGCATGCTTTACCTCAATCAGAACGCTTCCGTTCTGGCCCTCGCAGGCCAAAAGCCGGGCTTCCTGAAGATCGACGCCACCTGGTTCCTCAACTTCCTCACCTGGCAGTTCGTTCTGGCCTGGATTCTCACCGCCTTCGTCGGACCCGGTCTGGTCGCGCCAGACCTTGCCAACGGCGCGCTCTCCGTCTACCTCAGCCGACCCTTCTCCCGCGCCGAATACATTCTCGGCAAAGCCATGGTGCTCGGCAGCCTGATCGGTTCCATTACCCTCGCCCCGGTCATGCTGCTCTTCACCGTCCAGAGTTCGCTGGTCGGTTACGACTGGTTCATGAAGAATTACTATCTCGGCACTGCGATTCTTCTGAGCAGTCTTCTGGTGATGTCGGTCTTCATTCTCATCGGCCTTTCCATGTCTGCCTTCGTTCGCTGGCGCCTCGTCGCAGGTGCGCTGGTGCTGGGCGTCTTCGTCGCCGGCAAAGGCTTTGCAGCCGTTATCAACGGTGTGATGCGCACTTCGAACGGCTACTTCCTCGACCTGCAATACCTGCTCTCCGCCATCGCCACGGACCTGTTTGGCAAGACCGCTGAGGACACTCCCATTTCGCCCCTCAGCGCCTGGCTTGCAGTCCTCACATTCTGCGCTCTCCTGCTGCTCATGATCAACCGCAAGCTCCGCGTCTGTGAGGTGGCCGGATGACCGATCAAATCGTTCTCGATAACGTCAGCAAGTTCTATGGCGAAGTGCTGGGCGTCAACAAAATCACGCTCACCATTCCGCCCGGC
>JBBQDH010000262.1:0-8166 GCA_038319515.1 Bryobacterales bacterium | reverse complement strand
GGTGAAGGAGCTGCTGGAGAATTCGCTGGATGCCGGGTCGACGAGCATTCGGGTGGAGATTGAGAACGGTGGCCGGAGGCTGATCCGGATTGTGGATGACGGCAGCGGGATGTTGCGGGATGACGCGCTGCTGGCGTTTGAACGGCACGCCACCAGCAAGCTGCATGACGTGAAAGATCTGCTGTCGATTTCGACGCTGGGGTTTCGCGGGGAGGCTCTGCCGTCGATTGCATCGGTATCGCGGCTATTACTCGAAACGCGGTCTCCGGATGAGCAGACGGGTACGCGGGTGGAGATTGCGGGCGGGAAGATTCTGAGTTGCGACGAGATTGCGCGGGGTGGCGGGACCTCGCTTTCCATCCGGGATTTGTTCTTTAATGTGCCGGCGCGGAAGAAGTTTTTGCGGTCGGAGCAGACGGAACTGGCGCACATTGCCTCGCTGGTGACGCATTACAGTCTGGCGCATCCGGATAAGACGTTTGAGTTGTGGAACAGCGCGACGAATCTGCTGCATGCGACGCCGGTGGAGACGCTGCGGGAGCGGGTGTTTCAGGTGTTTGGGAGCCAGGTTTTGGAAGACCTGGTGGAACTGACGGAGCGCACGACGCGGTTGCAGATGCCGGAGCCGGATGAGCCGGCGCGGGAGTTCAGGGTGAGCGGGTTTGTGTCGCGCCCGCAGGTACAGAAGAATAACCGGAATTCGATTTTCCTTTTCGTAAATGGGCGGTTAATTCGGGACCGGCTGATTCTGCATGCGATTTCGGCGGCGTATCACAATCTGATGCCGGCTTCATGCTTTCCGTTTGCGCTGCTGTTTTTGCAGTTCGATTGTGAAGAGGTGGATGTGAATGTGCATCCGTCGAAGACCGAGGTGCGGTTCCGGCACCAATCGTTTGTGCATGATTTTGTGCGGGATTCGATTCGGGATCAGCTGATGTTGTCGCGGCCGGCACCTTCGTTTGCCAATGCGATGTCGCCGGCGGGCAATCAGCAACAGGCCGCTGCACTACCGTACTCCGATTTCTCGCAGATGATGCAGGATTATGTGCCGGAACGGGCGCCGGAGGCCGAAGGTGCGCCGGGGGCTGCTTTACCTGAGTTGCCGGAGTTCGTGATGCAGCCGACGGTGCCGGCCGCGTCACGGTTCGATTTCGGGGACACGGGGATTCCGGTGAATCAGCCCGTGACTGCTTCGGCGGTTGCGCCTTCGGGGCTCAGGCTGCGGGTGCCGGATACGCATGGCGGGTTTCCGGAGGGGTCGATTCCGATGACTCAGGGGATGGAGCGCATTGGTGAACTGCGGCCCCTGGGGCAACTGCATAACAGCTTCATTATTGCGGTGGGCGTGGATGGGTTATGGATTATTGACCAGCATGTGGCGCATGAGCGGATTCTGTTTGAGCAGGTGCTGAATCAGCAGGCGGCGGGGCGGGTGGAAGTGCAGCAGTTGCTGATGCCGATGATTCTGCAGCTGACCTCGGAACAGCAGATTGAGTATGCGCGGATTGCGGATGAGCTGCGGAATTCGGGGTTCGATACGGAGCCGTTCGGGAACCGGACGATTGCGGTGAAGGCGGCGCCATCGTCAATCGGGCTGGGCGATCTGGAGCGGGTTATTTTCGAGATTCTGGAAATTGCGGAGAACGAGTTGCGGAGTGTTTCGCTATCGGATCTTCGGCGCGGGATTGCAGCTTCGATTGCTTGTCGGGCGGCGATTAAGATCAATACGCCGCTGGATCAACGGAAGATGGAGTGGATGCTGCGGACGCTGGCGGCAACGGAGTATCCAATGGCTTGTCCGCATGGACGGCCAGTGGCACTGCAGTATGGGACGCGGGATATTTTGCGGGCTTTCCACCGGATATGAGGAGTGCGTTTGCGGCGGCGCGGGCGCTGGAGCGGGATGGATTCATCATCTGTCCAGGCCCGGTCCCGACCGGAGAGCTGGCGCAACTGGGGGCGGCGTATGACGCTGGGATGGCGAGTGCCGGTCCCGATGACATCAAGGTGGGGAGTTCAACTACGCGAGTGCGGGACTTCGTCAATCGCGGGCCGGAGTTCGACAGGTTGTACCTGCATCCGCCGGTACTGGACGCCTGCCGCCACATCATAAATGAGCCGTTCCGGCTCAGCACGATGCACGCGCGGACGTTGCGACCGGGTCCGGCGGCACAGGATCTGCACGTAGATTTTGCGCGTGACAGCCACGGCTGGACGATGGTGGGATTCATCTTCATGGTTGATGAGTTTCGGAGCGACAACGGGGCAACCCGGTTTGTGCCGGGCTCACACCACTGGTTCGGGGTTCCGACAGACCGACAGGATTCGGAGGGCAGGTTTGCCGGGGAAGTATTGGCATGCGCCCCGGCAGGCTCTGTAATCATCTTCAACGGATCGGTCTGGCATGGCCACACTGTGAATGTGTCGGGCCGGCCGCGACGTTCGATTCAGGGTGCCTATATTCGGCGAGATGTCTGGTCGGGAGAGAATCTGCGTGTCCGAATGACGCCTGAGACGCTGTCCCGAATCAGTCCACTGGCGAAGTATTTGCTGGCTGTCGAGACAGGGACGGCATAGCTTCTACCGGGCGGTTTCGAGTTCTTCTTCCAGTGTCTGGCGGGTGACGAGGTCGGCGTAATAGCCACCTGCGGCCACAAGAGTGGCGTGGGTGCCGCGTTCGGCGAGTTTCCCATGTTCGATGACGAAGATTTCGTCGGCGTGGCGGACGGTGGAGACGCGGTGGGAGATGAGGATAACGGTGCGTCCGGCGAAGACTCCGGAGAGGCCGTTGAGGATGCGGTCTTCGGTGAGGGTGTCGACGCTGGAGAGGGCATCATCCAGGATCAGGACGGGTGCTTCGCGCATGACGGCGCGGGCGATGGCGGTGCGCTGCTTCTGGCCTCCGGAGAGGGTGATACCGCGCTCGCCTACGACCGTTTCGAAGGCTAACGGGAAGGTTTCAATATCTGTCGCGAGACCGGCTATTTCGGCGGATTTCGAGATGCGGGTGGAGTCTGAACTGTCGACTCCAAAAGCAATATTTCCGGCAAGAGTCGAACTGAAGAGGAAGGTCTCCTGCGGGACAAAGGCGACGTTGCGGCGCAGGTCGGCAGGGTCGAAGTGTCGGGCGTCGATGCCATCAATGAGGATCCGGCCCTGTGTGGGATCGAGAAGGCGGGGAATCAGGCTGACCAGGGTGGATTTGCCGGAGCCGGTGTGGCCGACGATGGCGACGGTGTGGCCTGCGGGGATGGTGAAGCTGACGTCGTTGAGCGCGAGGCCCGAGGCGTACTTCACGGTGACGTTTTCGAAGGTGATTTCACCGCGCAGAGTGGTGTTGGCGACTGGGTGGGGAGGGGCGGTTATGGAAGGGATCTGGCGCAGGATTTCTTCGATGCGGGAGAGGGACGCGGTGCCGCGCTGGATCAGGTTGACGACCCAGCCCATGGCGATCATGGGCCAGACGAGCATCCCCATGTAGGTATTGAAAGTGACGAAGCCGCCGAGCGAAAGTTTGTGGCGCATCACCTGGTAGCCGCCGGCCCACAGAACGGCGAGGAAGGTCAGGCCGATGAGGAGTTCGAGCACGGGCTGGAGCAGGCCCTGGAGGCGGACGAGGCGCAGGTTTTGGGCGATGTAGTCGAGGTTCAGGAGTTCGAATTTGCGGATTTCTGCTTTTTCCTGAGCGAAGGCGCGGACAATGCGAACGCCGGCGAGGTTTTCCTGAACGCGGCTGCTGATGTCTGAGAACTTAGCCTGGATGCGTTCAAAGCGGGTGTGAATGCGCTGGCCGAAGTACACCATGGCGATGCTGACAAAGGGCGCCGGCAGGATGGCGATGAGGGTGAGGCGCCAGTCGATTTGGAGCATGATCGCCACGGCGAGGATGAAGGTGAGGCCGGTTTCGAGGCAATACATGATACCGGGACCGAGGAGCATGCGGACCTGATTGAGATCGTTGGTGGCGCGGGCCATGATGTCTCCGGTGCGCTGACGGGCGAAGTAGTCGGGCGAGAGGCTGATGACGTGGCGGAAGAGGCTGTTGCGGAGGTCAAATTCGATGTCGCGGGAGACGCCGATGAGAATGACGCGCATGCCGAATTGAAAGATGCCCTTGGTGGCAGAGACGGCGAGGAGCAGGAGCGCCCAGGTGGCGACGGTCCGGGGTGCGGCTCCCGATTTCAAGGCGGCTCCGGCTGTCAAGGCATCGATGCCGCGACCGAGAACGAGCGGGCCACAGACGGCGATCAGGTCCTTCAGAATCAGGCAGGCGAGGCCGGTCAGAAATCTACGGCGATAGCGCCAGAGGTGGGGGGCGAGGTAGCGGGCGGCGGCGGTGAGGTTCATATGCCGAAGAAGTCAGCGCCGGTTTTGATGATCTCGAACAGCCATGTTTTGCGGCCCTCGCGGGTTTTCCACCAGTAGCCGTTGTTCCATTTGGGGTCGTCTGAGGCGACGGTGTGAATTTCGAGGTCGGGAGCGAGGCGGCGGAAGATGCGCGTGGCGCGGGCGGTGTGGCTGGGGGAGGTTACCAGCAGGACTTTATGCATGCCGAGCGCGCGGAGCGCGGAAGTGAGGTGGGTGAGTTCGGAGACGGTGCTGACTGCGGGGAAATCGGTCCGGATGAAATAGTCTGCGGGACAGCCATGTGCGCCCGCAAAATCGATGGCGAGTTGGCTTTCGTGGGCACCGTAAAACAAGGCGTCACCCGTTGTGAAGGCTTTCGGCGCAAACCCCGCACGAACCAGTTCGCAGCCTTTCATGACGCGATTGCCGGAATAGTCGCCACCGAGGACCTCGATGGTGTCGGCTTTTTGCGGGGTTTCGGAGGTGACGAGGATCGCGCCCATCGAAAACAGAATACTTTGGGAAAAAACAGCAGCGGAGACGATCAGGACCAGGATTGCCGCGGGCCGAAGGGCACGCCGAAACTCAACGGTCATCGTTGGAGTTTCGGGGGTCAATATGACCAACGGTCTTCAGAAGGAAATAGAGGCGTTCGACCTCTTCCTCGTCTTCCGGACGAAGGACGCGGTAGCGGGGGGAAGCGAGCTGTTTAGATTCGTTAGCATTCAGGACTTCACCCCAATACTGGCGATAGGGGACTCCGTCGATCATGGCGCTGAGGGCCATCTGGCGCAGCGTGCGGAGCAGGTGTTTGCAGCAATCGACCTCTCCGGGGTAAACCATCAGAACGACTTCGTCGTCAAACAGAGTCAGGCGGGCGACCAGAGGTGAGAGCCATCCGGTGCGGTCAACACGGCGAATATCCTGCCACAAAATGACGCGCTTACCAATTTCGAGATGAGAATCGAAGACCTTAATAACAGGGCAGAAAGCGAGTGCCAAAAGGACGGACGCAGTGAGAAAAAAGAGAGCGGTTGGAACGAAGGCAGGGGTCCAGGAGAGACCAAGCCAGGCCGAGAATCCGGCAAGAGCCATGGCCACAATGCCGAAGGAAACATAGTGACGGGCAGGTACGTATCGGCTCATGAGGCGGCTCCGACTTACTTCCAGACTACTCCTGTGCGGCGCTTGCGGTCAATCAGCCCTGGACAGGTTTTGGTAACCTTTGCGCTCTTAACCAGACTATACCGCGCCAGCTGTACTCGGAAGCGCTGATTGCGGCGAGAATCACGATACCCGCGATCAGGAAAGTGCAGATTTGGGAAAGAACGGGATCTTCGTAGCCGCGGGCGCCCATGACGGCGATGGCGGTCATGATCTGGAGGAAGGTGCTGGCTTTGCCCCAGGTGCTGGGGGCGAAATTGCGGAAGGAGGTGAAGCGGTACGCGATGGCCGAGATACTGGTGATCCAGATGTCGCGACCGAAGATGATGACGACCAGCCAGAGGGGAACGGCGCGCCCGGCGGCGAGACCGATGTAGATGCCGCTGAGCAGGGTTTTGTCGGCAATGGGATCGAGGTAGGCTCCGAATTTGGTTTCGCCGCCGAAGCGCCGGGCGACGGTGCCGTCGAGCATGTCAGTAAAGGCGGCGACGCCGAAGATCCAGCCGCTGATGAGGTAGTGGCCAGTGGCGAGGGTGTAGAGGATGACCGGGGTGAGGAAGATCCGGATGGCGGTGAAAAGGTTGGGGATGGTGAACCACATGTCCGGGGAGATCTCTATCATACGGCGATTGC
The DNA here is from genome assembly GCA_038319515.1 of Bryobacterales bacterium. GTDB lineage: Bacteria > Acidobacteriota > Terriglobia > Bryobacterales > Bryobacteraceae > BOG-234. Next base: position 2,022 of record JBBQDH010000262.1, on the reverse strand, counting down.
CGTGGCAGCGACCGCATCGGCATGGTAGCGTCCGTAATAATGACACCCCTACAGACTTTCAACGATGAGCAACGCGCCCGGTGGAACGGCGTTGATGGGCAATATTGGGCACGGGAGCAGGACAAACTGGACCAGATGCTGGGGCCGGTACTGACGGCACTGCTGGAGTTTGCGGAGCCGGCGGAGGGCTCAACCGTACTGGATATTGGCTGCGGATGCGGCGTGACCACAGTGGAGCTGGCGAGGAGGGTTGGGCCACGCGGGAAAGTGGTGGGGCTGGACGTTTCCGAACCCATGCTGGAGGTGGCAAAAGCGCGGCTGGCGGCGTTCCCACAGGCGGAGTGCCGGTTGGGCGATGCGATGGAGGTGCCCGTGGCCGGTCTGGAGGCCGAGTTACTGGTTTCACGGTTCGGCGTGATGTTCTTCGGCGACCCGGTGGCGGCGTTTAGGAATCTGCGGACCGGGTTGAAGACGGGCGGGCGCGTCCGGTTTGCGTGCTGGCAGGCCATGGCGGTGAATCCGTGGATGCAGGTTCCGCTGGAGGCGGTTTATCGCTATGTGCCGCGGTTGCCGCCGACCGGACCGGACGTTCCAGGGCCCTATTCATTTGGCGATCCGGCGCGGGTGACACGGATTTTGACGGCGGCGGGATTTTCGGCGCCTCGGTTCAAGGGTCTGGACATCGAGATCGATCTGGCGGCGGGCGGGGCTCCCGGGACTTTTCTGGAGGATGCGGTGGAGCACGTGAGTCATCTGGGACCTCCGAAGCGAGCGTTGCTCGACCAGCCGGGGGAGTTGCGGGAGAAGGCTGTGGGGGCGATTCGGGAGGCTTTGGGGGCGTATGTGTCGGCGGACGGAGTTCGTTTACCGGGGGCGATTTGGCTGGTGGCAGCGGAGCGGGTGGGGTAAGGCGGGCGGGGTCAGTACGGGAGAGAAATGCAGCTCTCACGTACCCTTGCGATTGCCTGAGGCGCCTTTCGCTTGTCGGGCCTTCGCCCTGGCCTCCAGTTTGTGCTTTGCGTCCAGAGCCTGTCGCTCCTGGCGGGCACCGTCAAACAACGCCTTGGTCTCTTTATCAAACTGTGACAGATTTGTCTGGAACTCCATCATCCAGGCGCCCGTCTCGTGTTCGATGGCTTCACGAACGGCCAGACTGTAACGAGCGATGAGCTTGAGGAGAGTGTTAACAACTTCCGGTTCCAGCGGAGCGACACCGCGCAAAGGAGCTATAACCTGCTCCCAATCGAAGCGGAATTTCGTGGTCGCCGTTTCGATACGCAGCGCGGCGGCGATGTATCTCATCCAGTTTGAAGAAAACCCAAAGAACCGGTCAAAGGCTACGCAACCGGCTGCAAGCCCGAGGAAGACATAACCAAACTGATTGAAGTGGAGGGCAATAACTTCGTTGCTTTCCGGACTGCCAGGCTTTGCGTGCAGCAAGCCGGTGGCAGCGATAAACGGAACAAGGCCGCCAAGCACGGTGAAAGTGATGGCCCAGCCACGGAGCCAGCGGGACCACCAGCGTTTCGAGTCCTTTTTGGAGTTGTACCACCGGACCGCATCGAGTGCCTGAAGTTCCGCCCGGCGACGGATGGCCAGGAGGCTTTCCATGACCGCGGCATCGTGCCAGACGACCGGCTCCCATGGAGCTGACTCGATGTCCTTGATGTTCCTGGGGCGGGTTGACGGTACATCCGCCGAATTGTTCTTTGGAGATTCCATTCTCTCTTCAGTCTTCAGAATGGCAGAATTGTTTCCCGGGTGGGATTGAAATCGGGACGGCGCTCCCGCATCCAGGAAATGTTGGCGGGGAAGTTTTTGACGGGGTCCGGGGAAGGGGCCAGGGGCGGGGCTCGCCGTGTACATGGTGGACCGTGCACCTTTGGGCGGCGGGTTTGACCTCGATCCTGCTCGTCTCCATCCAGGTGCGCAATCAACCGTGCCGGCTGTGCCCCGGCTTGCACGGGACAAGACTTCCCCTTGCATCCGTCGTTATATCCGTTGTATCCTCAGAAAATCTTT
>JBBQDH010000261.1:0-8229 GCA_038319515.1 Bryobacterales bacterium | reverse complement strand
CAGGTTTGTGCTGCACGCCTCGATTAGAAGGTATGCGGGTCCACGTTCTCACAGCAGGCGCGGTGTTGATGGTGGTGATCGGGTTTGGGGCTGCGTTCCGGATTCGGGTGGAGTGCGTGCGGCTCGGCGACCAGGCGGTGGCGGAACGGGCGCTGCGGGCCCGGATGGAGCGGCGTCTTGAGGAAGGGCGACGGGCACTGACGCAGATTGCTTTGTCGGCAGACACCGGGCAGTTCGGCGCGAGTGCACAGAAGGGCACTGCCAGAAGCCTGGTGGAGGCAGTGGAGGACGGGATCGCGACACGCGCGCGGAAGGACGCTGCGAACCAGGCATTGCTGCGGGAGATTGCGGGGGCTGGTGGTTCCGGCTGGCGGGCTGGTCTTTCGGCAACGGCGCTGGCGAGAGAGTATCGACGGCTGGCGCAGTCGCTCGGAAAGATCCGTCAGGCGGCAGCGGCGGTACCGGCTTCCCAGGCGGTGGAAAAGCAGAAACGGATCGCCGAGGCCCTGACTACAGCGCGGCGGGAACTGGATTCTGCGGTGCCGCCGGAGAGTTCCGCAATTGCGGAAGCGACACGGCTGCAACGGGATGCAGCGGGGCGGATCCAGCTGCTATCGGTGGTGATTCTTTTGGCCGGTGTGTTGGGGATGGGGTTACTGGGCATCCTGGGGCGAAGGCTGACAGGGCAGTTCCGCCGGGAGATTGCGTCGCTGGAAGAGCGCTTTCAATTCAGCAAAGCCAAAACTTTCCGGATTCTGGATTGGATGGAGAGAGCGGCGGCAGTGGTCCGCCGGGTGGCGGCAGAGCTGGGGGTAACGCCTGAATCGCCCGAAGCGCCGGCAGTCCCGGTGATTCGGTTGGCGAAACCAGAGCGGGAAGAGTCCGGGCTCGGCGTGAAGTTGGCCGACAGTGCGGCTCAGGCGATCCAGGCGCTCCAGACCACCGCCGGCGAGATCGGGCAGGCAACCGAACAGATCCGCCATATCGCGTTCAGGACGAATATCCTCGCGCTGAATGCGGCGATTGAGGCGGCGCACGCGGGCGATAGAGGCGCCGGTTTCGGGATTGTGGCGGCGGAGGTGAAGAACCTGGCGGCGGAAGTCGGAGAGTGCACGGTGGAGATTGATGCGCTGGTGAGGGCTCTGGAAGAGCGGATCGGGGGAATTGCCGGGACACTGGCGCAACTGCGGCATTCGGCCAGGGTCCACGAGACTCCCCTGGTTGGTACGACGCCAATGACGGTTGTGCCGCGCTCTTTGCATAGTGAGACGCAACAGTTGCTCCAGCTGGCGGCGGAGATGGACGGCATGTGCGGCAATCCTGCTCCCTTGCTGGTGCCCTCGGTCGCCACTCAAAAGCCGAAGGTGCAGAGCGAGCAGCAAAAACCAAAGGTCCGGAAGGCTGCCGCCGGTGGGCGGCGCTAAAGTTTTAAAACCATCGCCCCTCCGCATCCGTAATATATTGAAGAGACCGGAATAGACCGCAAGGTTCACCGGATTGTATATCTGGAGGTTGCAATGAAACTGATTTCCCTGATTTTTGCCGCCGGTTTGCTGTCTGCGGCGACGTTCCCCGAGCCACCCAGCGTGGCGCCAGTCGCAGCGACAGCCAGGAAGGCCACCATTGTTCTTGCAGGTGGATGCTTCTGGGGCCTGGAAGGCATCTACGAGCATGTGAAGGGCGTGATCGACACGCAGGTCGGATACTCCGGCGGTTCTGCGAAGACTGCGCATTACGAGCGTATTGAGGCGGGCGATACGGGCCACGCGGAATCCATCAAGATCACCTATGACCCTTCGAAGATCAGCTATGGAACGCTGCTGAAGGTTTATTTTTCCGTGGCGCATGATCCGACTACGCTGAACCGCCAACACAATGACGTTGGAACGCAGTACCGGTCGTCGATCTTCTATGCGGACGAAGAGCAAAAGAAGGTTGCTGAGGAATACATTCAGTCGGTGAATGCGGCGAAGGTTTTCCGTAGCACGATCGTGACTAAGATTGTGCCGCTGGAAGCATTCTACCCGGCTGAAGAGTATCATCAGCATTTCCTGGACCGTAATCCCACGCAGGGGTACATCGCCAATATCGACATTCCACTGCAGAATGATTTCAAACGCGCATATCCGGAATTGTGGAATCCGAAGTCGACAGGCAGCAAATAGGAGCGATGGAAATGATGAACAGAAAAGATTTCCTTTGGTCATTGGCAAGCGGTTTCGGGGCGGCGACTCTGGCCTCTGCGGCGACTGAAAAAGGCAAAAGCAAAGTGGTCAAGCTGGCCACTTTTGACGGAGCAGGCAATCGCACGGGCGTTGAGCAAGTGGAGCGGGTTGTGAAGACGGACGACGAGTGGCATAAGCAACTATCGCCTGAACAGTTTGAAGTGACCCGCAGGAAGGGGACGGAACGAGCGTTCTCGGGCAAGTACGCAAGCTCTCACGACGACGGCCTTTACCACTGCGTTTGTTGCAATACGACGCTGTTTGACTCGAAGACAAAGTTCGAATCCGGCACGGGCTGGCCGAGCTTCTACCAGCCTTTGGCGAAAGAGAACGTGTCGGACATTGTGGATTCGAGCTACGGGATGGCGCGGACTGAGGTGGAATGCGCGCGATGCGGCGGGCATTTGGGCCATGTGTTTGACGACGGCCCGAAACCAACCGGCAAGCGATATTGCATGAATTCGGCGTCTCTGAATTTCGCGCCGCGCAAAGCTTAAGAATTGGAGCCGGTGGTCTTAGCCACCGGCCTCTCGCCTGGGTCTATCGGATCCGGACCGGAGCTTCAAGCCTAAAGTTCAAAATAGTTTCAGAAGGCACTCTGACGCCTTTGCCGCGGGTGACGGCTTGGGTTGCTGTTCCGGCTGCTGCCCCGGATATCGCTCCGATCGCGGCGCCTTTGCCGCCACCTGCGAGCGCGCCGATCAGACCACCCAAGGCACTCCCGCCGCCTACAAAAATGGCAGAACGCTTATTCTTGCCAAGGCCGTCCTTCCCCTTTTCAACGAGGTCACTGGTTTCAAGGCGGTAGGTGCGTCCACCTACTGAGACGGAACCCACGTCGAGCACGAGTTCAGATTTGCCCTCGATTTTGCCCTGTGAGACGGCTTCTTTGATCACCAGCGTGGCGTCGGAGCCTCTCGGAATCGCGACCCTCCCGTCGGTATCAAGAATGTCTTGTGCCACAACGGCAGAAAAGGTCTGGCCGACGCTGGCGGTCTCGGAATTGATGGCCTCGTTATTTCGAAGTTGAATGGTGGTGCCGGTCGGAATGGTACGGCCCATTTCCGGCCTCGCCGACGGGGCGGCTGATGGAGTGCTGCGAGGGCCGCTACGGGTATACTCGACCGGCCCCGGAGCACCAGCATTGGCTGCAGGGGCAGGCGCAAGCCTGGCCGGGGCCAGCGCAGTGCTCGCGGATGGAACCGGCGAATCGCCGTACTGGACGGTGGAAACCTGGGTCATCGGATAGGTGCGGGATTCTCCGGTGGATGACTGCAGGGTGATGGCGTTGGCATCACTCTTCGTGACATTGCCGCTGAATGTGGACCCGTCTTTTAGACTGACCGTGGCAAGTGGCCCGGACGCGGGGGCGTTGCTCTTGCTGCAGCCGGTGAGGCCAACAACAGCGACGAATACTGATATTGCGAGAAATTTCATGGGTTACTCCTCCTGTGCCAGCTTACTACCAAATGGCCGCTTCAAAGTTTTCGAGGATACGGCGATCCCTCGTTACCAGTTTGCCACCACCCACCATCGCATTCGCCACAATGAGGCGGTCAAAGGGATCGCGCGTCCAGGCGATCCGGAACGACTCTTCGACAATCTTGTGGAAGGGGACTGGGCAAACGGTGACACCAAAATCGTTCCGGAGGAAGGCCCGCCATTCATCAGGCCCGATGTTGAGCCGGCCCAGTTGCTGGAGGAGCCGTAGTTCCATCAGGACCATCGGTGAGATCCGCAGTTCGCCCGTTCCCAGTTGACCGATGGCGGCGCCCGAAAGAGGAACTTCACCGGTGCACAGCCAGAGGGCTACATGGGTGTCCAGGTATGTCAGCAATTGGCGTCCGGGTCCCGGTCTTTCATCCAGTCAATATAAATGAGGTCCTCGGGATCGCCATTGATCAGGCCAGGGCGCTGCCTGATGCGCGAAAGTATGGAGCCGGGGAGCGGTTCGGCGACGATGCGCAGCACGCGCCCCTTGCGTTCGATCTCCACGGGCTCACCGGTTTCAAGAATGCCGTCGAGGATGTTGTAGATATCTTCGCGCAGGCGGGAAGCAGTGACAGTCATACCCTCAAGCATAGCGTACGTACGGCTATCAAATTAAGTACGTACGCCACCTCACTGCTATACTGAGGTTGCGTGAACCCTGACCAGCTGGCCCTCGGATTCCTCCAATATGTAGTGTTTTTGCTATCGACCACCTGCCACGAAGCGGCGCATGCTTTTGTCGCCTTGCGCGGTGGTGACAAGACGGCATTTGAGGGCGGGCAAGTGACGCTGAACCCCGTGCCACACATCCGCCGGGAACCGTTTGGCATGGTGGTGATGCCGCTTCTGGGAATTACCACCGGCTCCGGACTGATCGGCTGGGCGAGCGCGCCTTACGACCCCCTGTGGTCCATTCGCTATCCGAAACGGGCAGCGTGGATGTCCCTGGCCGGGCCCGCCACGAATTTCCTGATCGCGGCGCTGGCCGGGATCGCGATGCGGGTGGGTGTGGCAATGGGTGTCTTCACGCGCGGGGCCACGTCGACATCGCACATTGTCGGGGCACTGTCCTCCGGAATTCCCGACGGGATCGCCACCATCCTGAGCGTGTTCTTTTCCCTGAACATCCTCTTGGGCTGTTTCAACCTGCTGCCCTTCCCTCCTTTGGATGGTTATGGCGTCCTCGGACTCTTCACATCCGAAAGAATGGCGATCCGTCTCCAGGAGTGGAGAGTGCAGTTTCGGGCGTTTGCGATTATCGGATTGATTGTGGGCTGGCGGATGATCGATACGGTTTATTTCCCGATGCTGCGAACTGCGCTGAAGATTTTCGGGCTGTCGGTCGAGATTTGAGAATTACCACTCAATCCCCATCAAGTTAGCGGTGTATGCTGGAAGAGAAGAGAACAAGTGGACCACCTCGACCTGCTCGAAGCTGAGAGCATTCAAATCATCCGCGAAGTCGCGGCAGAGTTTCAGAACCCTGTGATGTTGTACTCCATCGGCAAGGATTCGTCGGTGATGGTGCGGCTTGCGCAGAAGGCGTTTTTCCCCGGCAAGATTCCGTTCCCGCTGCTGCACATCGACACGACTTTCAAGTTCCGGGAAATGATCACGTTTCGGGACGAGTTCATTGCGTCCATCGGCGTGAAGCTGATTGTCCACACAAACGATCAGGCGATTGCTGACGGGACAAATCCGATTCGGATTGGCACCCAGAAATGCTGTGGCCTGCTGAAAACCCGCGCGCTGCTGGATGGTCTGGCGGCGGGAGGGTATGACGCGGCTTTCGGTGGAGCGCGTCGCGATGAGGAGAAATCCCGCGCAAAGGAGCGCGTCTATTCGTTTCGCGACGAGTTGGGCCAGTGGGATCCGAAGAACCAGCGCCCGGAATTGTGGAACGTGTACAACGCCAGAGTTGATAAGGGCCAGCATATCCGCGTGTTCCCGCTCTCCAACTGGACGGAACTCGACGTATGGCAGTACATCGGACGGGAAAACATTCCGATTGTGCCGTTGTATTATGCGAAGCCGCGACTGATGGTGCTGCGCGGGGCCTCACTGATCCCGGTGGAGCAGGACTTCATGCTGATGCCAGGCGAGCAAGCCCAGATGGTGATGTGCCGCATGCGGTCGCTCGGCTGCAGCCCCTGCACGGGTGCGATTCGCTCTGATGCGGACACGATCGACAAGATTATCGACGAAATGAAGCTGGTGCGACGGAGTGAGCGCGAGAACCGTGTCATCGACCACGACCAGGAAGGCTCGATGGAAATCAAGAAGCGCGAGGGGTATTTCTAGAATGAGCCTGCTTCGCTTTTCCACCGCCGGCAGCGTGGATGACGGGAAGAGTACCCTCATCGGGCGGCTGCTTTACGATTCCAAGGGTGTTTACGAAGATCAGCTGGCGAGCGTTGCCAAGGCTTCGGCCAACAGCAGCGGAGGCGTCATTGATCTGGCGTTATTGACGGACGGACTGCGCGCCGAACGTGAACAGGGCATCACAATCGACGTGGCGTACCGGTATTTTTCGACGCCGAAGCGCAAGTTCATTATTGCGGATACGCCAGGGCACGAGCAGTACACGCGCAACATGGCGACCGGTGCCTCCACGGCGGATCTGGCGATTATTCTTATTGACGCGCGGCACGGCGTGTTGCCGCAATCGCGCCGGCATGCGTTCATCGCGAATCTCCTGGGGATCCGGCATTTCGTGGTGGCAATTAATAAGATGGACCTGGTCGCTTTCGATCAGGCGGTTTATAACCGCATTCAGGACGAATTCACGGGTTTCCTGAAGCAGATTGGCGGCCCGAAAGCGCTGTTTATTCCAATCAGCGCGCGCGATGGCGATAACGTGGTGACGCTGGGAGCACGGAGCCCCTGGTACACGGGACCTGCGCTGCTGGAATACCTGGAAGACATTCCGGTGGATGAAGAGCGGCAATTGTTGCCCGCGCGTTTTCCGATTCAGTATGTGCTGCGCCCCAACCTGAATTTCCGTGGTTATGCGGGTCAGGTTGCGAGCGGTATTTTCCATGTGGGCGATGCCGTGATGGCGCTGCCCGCGCGGCGGCACACCACGATTACGCGGATTGTGACGTATGACGGGGATCTGCGGTCCACCGCCGCGCCGCAATCGGTGACGATCTGCCTGGCGGATGAAATTGACATCAGCCGCGGGGATGTCATTGTGCCGGTGAACGCGGTGCCCCATGTTTCGCGGCGCTTCCGTGCGAACTGCGTCTGGATGAATGCGAAGGCGCTGGAACCGGGGCGCAGCTACGTAATCAAGCACACATCGCATACGGTGCGCGGCGTGGTTCGCGCGATCAATTACCGGATGGATGTGAACACGCTTGCGAAGGTGGGCGCGTCGCGGCTGGAACTGAATGAGATTGGTGAGATTTCGGTTGAAACCCACCATCCGATCTACTTTGATGCTTATTCGCTAAACCGGATTACCGGTGCGTTCATCATGATCGACCCGCTGACGAACGAGACGCTGGGCGCGGCGATGATCATCGATATTGAGGGCAAGGAAGAGACGCGCGGGCAGGTGTCACCGGCGGACCGTGCTGCCCGGTTCGGACATCGCGGGGCAGTGGTGGCCGTGGAAGATACGGAGTCGGCCCTGCTGCTGGAGCGGGAGTTGTTTGACCGCGGGGCGAATGTGGCGGTGCTGACGCTGCTGGACGTGGGCGCGTCGCGGCTGGCGACGGCGGCCGGTCTGATTGTGATCGTGGTGGATGTACTGCCGCCGGGTGCGATTGATTTGCGCCGCACCGGGACACATGAGGCAATTCGGCAGTTGGGGCGGCTGGGGGTTTTGGCCGGGCATGAGGAGTTGTTGACAGAGGGCGAGGGGATTTAGGAGTTATTAAGCGGTAATTCCAATCGCCGGGATGGCCCATCGCAGATCTCCTGGGTTAGTGAAGAGAGCAGTCCGACTACCGCAGCAGCTTTTCGGGTAGGTCACAATCTCCACCATGGAGTGGTTTAGCGGGTTGGACCGGGAGCAGGTCAACGCGGTTATTGAGTTCGTCGTCCGCAGCCTCGACCAGGCACCCGCCGGCGCGCGGTAGAACGGGGGGCCCTTTCGATCAGGCCCACCACCTCCCCGCTAAACTCAAAGTTGGCTCTCGCGCTCGATACTCCCCTCACATACCTGAAAGGCGTTGGACCTGCCCGCGCGGCGATGCTGCAGTCCCGGGGACTCGAAACCGTTGAAGACCTGATCAGCTACTTCCCGTTCCGCTACGAAGACCGCAGCAACCTCAAAACCATCGCACAGTTGGCCCCGGGCGAACTTGCGACAGTCATCGCCGAAGTCCGCTCCGCCAAAGTCTCCGGCATGCGGCGGAAACATATCGGGCTCTTTGAGGCCGAATTTACCGACGCCTCCCGCGCCATCATCCTCGGCAAATGGTTTCACGGGGCTTATCTGGCAGACCGCTTGACGCCCGGCACCCGCGTCGCGCTCTTTGGAAAAATCGAATTCGACAGCTATCGC
>JBBQDH010000260.1:0-8248 GCA_038319515.1 Bryobacterales bacterium | reverse complement strand
GTGAGAATGCCAGGGCGCAACCCATGGGAATGTGGGGGCGCTGCTGGGTCTGGTTCTGCAGAGCGACGATATCGTCTTCCGCAGTGCCCTCTCCGGGAGCCGGCAGGCCCATCGCCGTCACCAGGCTGTCGATGCGGCGCGCTTTTCTGTTAAGCCCTTTCAGGTGTTTCAATTCAGTGCCTTCCTTTCGGCAAATTGTTCGAGGAATTCCGGATTGTTGGCAGAAATCGCCCCATAGATCCGTAAACAGGTATCGGTCCAGTCGCGAATCCAGTCGCAGTAGTGCAGGTTCGGGTGGCCGGTATCGCCATAGCGGACGAAAGCTTCATGGTGGCAGCCACCCGCGCAGAGTGGCCGCGCCCAGCAGCTATGGCAATCGTATTTGCTGTTGATGTGGCCGCGGTTCAGAAAGTCGGCCTGTTTGGTTTTGTCGAGTCCTGTGGCGATATTGCCGAGCGAGTGCGTATCGGAATCAACAAAGCGGTGGCAGGGCGCGATATCGCCCGAAGGTCCCACGCCCATCAGACCCAGACCCGCGCCGCAGGGATGGGATTTGTTGACGCCCTGGATGAGTTCGGCGATGGTGTCGCTCACGTTGGAGAAACCATGCATTTCCCCGCGCAGGGCGTATTCCAGATATTCGTCGGCCAGCTTGTGGAAGTCTTCCAGCACACCGTCCATGCCGCGCTCATTGATGGCGTACAGGCGATCCGGCGAAGTGGTAACGGGCGCGAAGCCGACTTCGTGGAAGCCCAGTTCGTCTTTCAGATGGCGATAGATGCGGACTACGTCGGTCACCCCGTTGGTCAGCGTCACACGGGCTGTAATCGCGCGTGTGCGGTGGCCCTGAATCAAAGCTTTCACGCGCGGAGCAATAATGTCGTAGCTGCCTTTGCCGTTCGCAAAAACGCGCAGCTTATCGTGCAGGTCCGGCGGGCCGTCCATACTGACGGTGACGCCGATCTTGTTCTGCGATAAGAACTCAATAATGGTGGGAGTCAGCAGTGTGGCATTGGTGGTCAGGCTGAAATCGACGCCACGTCCCTGCGCCGCCGCCTTCTCACTGGCATAAGTGACCACCTGTTTCAACAGCGGGAAGTTCATCAAAGTTTCGCCGCCGAAGAAGGTGATGTGAACGGTGTTGCGACCGGTGGATTCGGCTAAGAGGAAGTCCACCGAAGCCTTAGCCGTTTCGATGTCCATGAACTTCGCTTTGCCTTCCGGCGTGGCGACTTTATCTTCACCAAATTCGTAACAGTACTCGCAACTCAGATTGCACTGGTTGGTGAGGTTCATCACCAGACTTTGCAGCGGAAAATCCGCAGGTGGGGGATCCAGTGGCTCTTTAATGTGATCGGGGCCGACAATCACACGGGCCCGGTAGAGCTCCTGCACCAGTTCCGCGGCATCACCATAAGCGAAACCCTGTGTGCCCAGCTTGCCCAAGAGTTCATCGTGCTCCGTTTCACCCTGCGACAAAAGGCTGATCACCTTCGAAACAGCGTTGTCCATTTCGAAGATTGCCCCGGCGGGAACCAGGTAGAGGAAGTTCCTGCCGCCGCCTTCGAAGGTGTGAAACTCACCCAGTTTGTAGGTCTGTGTTGTCGTCGCGGTCATTGAGAAACCTCAGGCTGATCCCAGCGGATATAAGTCGGTACGGTCACGATCAGATAAGACTTGCCGGAGAGCGGCTTACCGTCTTTGTCTTTTTCGTTCTTAGCCGTCGCCACCACCCAAACATCGCCATAGTTGTTGCGGCTGAATTTGCGCTGGGGGTTGGGGCCATCAATGTTCGGGGTGAAAAGACCATTACTGCTCAGGCTGCCGACGAACTCCTTGTCGTCGTCACCGAAGACGGCTATGAACTCTTCTACTGACCAGTTCACTTCCACCGGCCCCAGTTCAACGTCATCCGCCGTATGGAGCTTGCCGTCATCACCACGCTGATAAGCCACTGCTTCCAGCTGCTGGTAGCCGCGCGGGTGAACGTCCTTCGCATCGCCGCCCAGTCTTGCAATCGCGGTTTCCGGAGTTACCTTGATGTAGTCGATCCTGTCGTAAATCGCAAGTGCGCCTTCAAGCACCGAACTGCCGAGAATCAGATCCCGCTTGCCCGGCACAGCTTTTTCCACCACATCCACCTGCGCTACGATTTCGGAAGCGGTGTGGGACACGATTGAGGTGACCGTAACGCCTGCGCCCAGTTCCAGGTCGCTCGCCTTCAGTTGCGCGGGCAGGGAATTGCCCAGGATTCGGATGCGTTGCGCAGTGGAACCGGCCTTGAGAGCGGCCCTGTCGAGCGTGAGCAACTGCGGTTCGGAAGAAGCTCGCTTCAGCTTCACATCGACGCCGAATTCCTGATACTCACCCCAGAACCAGCGGCCCTCGGCAGTGGTCTGGTCCGGCGCGATCCAAAGGGCTTCGCGCATCTCGCGGGAAAGATCGTCCGGTGAGGCATTGGCAACAACCGGCCCTTTCGAACGACCTCGCCAGGAGTAGCCGGTGTAGACCAGTCCGGTGCCGGTGCGCGTGATGGCGGGTCCACCTTTCACCGGTTGCATTTTCGCGGTAGTCTTGAACTCGTCTTCGTTGGCCCCGGCAGTTACGGTCATCTCACCGTAGTACTTACCCTTGCCGGGTACGTACGCGGAAAGCAGCCAGCGGCCCGTGATCTTCGGAGCCCTCATACGAGGGCGCCAGGCTGACCAGGCCGGAGTGTGCAGTCCATAGCTCTTGCCGAGGAAATCGAGGGAGATGTCGAGAGAAACCGGCGGCGCCGCCGCTGCTCCGGTGCCGCCGGCAGCTCCCGGCGCCCCTGCTCCGCCGCCCGGTCCACGGCCCATGCCGTTGCGCCGAAACGCTGCATCGGCCTGCGCATAAAGTGCCGAGTGCATATCCGCCAGCAGGCTCCACTCTTTGCGCGTCCGGTACCACTGGAAGGGTCGGCCCAGTGCATGACACTGGTTGCAGGTCACGCGAACGGACTCGTTCGGAATCGCCTCATCCTGAATGCGATGTTCCGTCATATACATCACGGGTTTCGCTTCTTCCGGTGCCAAACCGTGCGAAGTGCTGAGTGCCTTCACGATAAGTCTGGCGTCCGCAGGCTGCAGCGTCAGACCGTTCAGTCTCACCATGCGTTTGATGGCTTCCTGCCAGCCTTCCGGCGTGGTGCGGGTCCAGGAAATACGGGTCAGGTTTCCCTTGTCGTCTTTCGCATGGCAACTGCCGCACTTTGCGATGGTCAGGGCGTCAGTGACCGGAATGCCCTCTTCTTTTTCCACGGCAGGAGCAGCGGCCGGCCCACCGCCGCGACCGCCCCGTTGCGCAAATACCACCGGCGCGCTGGCCAGCAAAGCTGCAACTAACAGACCTTTGAAACGTTGGTTCGGCATTGTCAGAACGTAATCCTCCCGGTAAGCTGCAGACTGCGCGGACCGCCGTTTTCCTGAGTCTGCAGGCTGGTCACCGTGCCAAAGGTGGAGGCGCTGCTCAGGTTCAGGGCGGGCGAACCGTAGTTCGGATGATTGAATGCGTTGGAGACTGCCACGCCCAGTTGCAGCGCGGCGCTTTCTGCGATTTTAGTGGTCTTGAAGAGTGAGAGTGAAACCGCCTGCGTGCCAGGCCCCACCACTGAGCCGATGGGGGAGTTGCCGCCCCGGCCAATGTTATTTGCCGGGATGGCGAACGCTGCGGGATTGACCCAGCTGCGGATGGTTTGCGAAGCGGGAATCGACAAAGTACCTGTCACCACATCGGCCCGGCCCGCGCCTTCCAGGTTTGGGAAGTTGCTGCCCAGCGGATCGGCACCCGACGCGGTCACCGTGAGGAACGGGCCCGTCTGGTACACCACCACACCGGAAAGCTGCCAGCCGCCAATGGCGCGGTCGATCAATCCGTTGGCTGAATTGAAGAAGCGGTGGTTGCGCCCAAATGGCATGTCATAAAGAAAGGTGGAAAGGAAGCGGTGGCGTCGCGAGAAAGCCACGTTGCCGTAATCGAGACCAATGTTCTGCGGGTCCGTGACGCGCCCGCCCGCTTCACCGGTGAAGGCACTGGGTGCATAGCCCGCGCCGTTGCTCAGGTTCTTCAGGAAGACGTAGGAGTTCTGGAACTGCAGGCCGTTGGTAAAGCGCTTGTTCACCGCCACCGTTGCCGCGTGGTAGTTGCTGCGGGCGCCGTTGGTGTACTGCGTGATGTGCGCCCAGATGGGGAATGGCGCGTTGGCTTTCACGGAGTTAAAGCCTGAAGTGTTGGCGGGCACCTGATTGGGGGTCAGGCTGTAGCCGAGATCTGTGCCGTGGCTGCCATCGTAGCTGGCCCGGATTGCCGTGTGCCAGCCCTGATCGCGTTCCACCGTCAGGTTCCACTGCTGCACGTAGGGGTCTTTGTACCGAAGTGCGCTGGAATACTCAAAGGTTGCCACACCCGGCTGCGACAGGTTCGACGGAAAAGCGTAAGGAAAACTGAGCGCCGGTTTGCCGTTCACAATGCTATTAGTGTAGGACCCTACTTCGCTCGCCGCAACCGCCCAGCCTGCAGTAATCAGGGCGCTGAGCAATGTCTCGACGTATCTGCCGTAGCCGCCGCGGATCACCGTCTTGTCGTCACCGAAGGGCCGCCAGGCAAAACCGATGCGCGGTGCAAAGCTGGTTTTCGAGGAATAATGCAGGCTTTGCGGGATGCCGGCCTTCGAAGCCGTGATGACCGGGGTAGGCGTAATGGATGCAGCGAAGTCCGGATTTAGATACTTCAGCCCCGTGTCGGGAACCACAACGGCGCCGCGAACTGTGACGCCGTTTACAACGGAAGTGTAGTCCGGAAGGAAGTTTGCCAGGTTGTTGCGGTGATCGTTGAACACCGGATGATATTCCCAGCGCAGACCGTAGTTCATAGTCAGGCGCGGCGTTACTTTCCAGTCGTCCTGAGCATAAAGTGCGTAGGAACTGCCGTACGAAGAGGTGTCTGGATTCTTCACGGTAGCGATGCCGGAACTGTCCGGAACTCCCAGCAGGAAAGACGCGTAGGCGTTGCCGATGAGTGAACTGGTAACCGAGTTGTTGAAGGTGTATGTGCTGGCCCGGCTGCCGGCGAAGACGTTCGAGAAGTACGCCGACAGGTAACGATAGTCGCCACCGAATTTGAACGTATGCCTGCCGTTGATGAAGGTCAGGTTGTCCAGGATTTGGGTGGTATCGCCCTTCGAGATGGAGGACGAGTCAAATGTACCGGTCTGAAATCCGGTGGTGCTGAAGGACGGACCACCGCTGCCGGGAGGGGGGTCGGGGATGCCGGTGAGACCCAGCTTCGCGATGGTGTCGGAGGCGACAGTGTTGTTTCCGCTGGCGCTGTGCACCCCGTTGAAGCCGGCGCGAACTTCATTGATGACGCGCGGCGTGATGACGAAATTGTGGGCTACGGTGAGGCCGAAGTCGTTTTCCGGAGCGTTGGTGGGGCCCGCCAGAACAGAACTTCCCGGCGCGTTGATCACGGAGCGCCGCTTGTAAGTGAAGCGCGCAAAAGCGGTCTGTTTCGAACTGATGGTCTGGTCGATCCGGATATCGCCCTGATTGCTGCCGATCGGGGTTGGGAAGTTCTGCGTGTAATTGGCGTTCAGGGCTCCTGGCGCGCCTGTGTTGGACATTGGATAGTAGATGTCGAGAGCTTTCAGGGAGATGGGAGAAATTCGCGAGACCGGAATCAGATTGCCCGTGAACGGGTTGCCGGAGAGCGGATCTTTGAAAGCCTTGTAGGCCGAGAGGTCGCCTGTGCGCAGGGCTGCTGAGGGCACGCTCTGCGTCAGCACTGATTCCCGCGCCAGGCGCAGGCCTTCGTAGCTGACAAAGAAGAACGTTTTGTCCCGCCCGTTATAAAGCTTTGGCACTGATAACCGTCCGCCCCCAAAGCCGCCGAAATCGTTCATGTCGAGCTTAGGCACCGATGTGCTGAACAGGTTGCGGGCATTGAAAGCCGTGTTCTGCACGTTATCGAAAATGCCGCCGTGGTAGGAATTGGCTCCACCGCGCGAGGTGGTGGTGATGTCGCTGATGCCGCCAAACTCGGCCGCATTGTTGATCTCGCTCACGCGGATCTCTGCGATAGCCCCGAAGGACGGGAACAGTTCGCTAATGGGTGCGCTGCTGCGCGGGCTCACGCTGCTGATGCCATCGATGCTGACGGAGAGCATGGAGGGCTTCGAGCCGGCTACGGAAAGATTGCCGCTCGCGTCGGTCTGTACGCCTGCCTGTGTGGTGAGGGTGGAGATCGGGCTGGTGGAGCCCGCTCTGCGGGATCCGATCGCTATAGGAAGGTCGAGGAGTTCTTTGCCGGTTTTAGTGGAGGAAATACTGCTGACGTCGGTAGTGATCACGGCGTCGGGAGCTTCATTCACACTGACTGTCTGATTCTGTGAGGCCAGTGACATGGCCGCGTCAACACGGAGGGTCTGGCGCGATTGCAACTGGAGACCGCTGAAGAGCGCGCTTTGAAAGCCTGCCGCCTGCACTGTGACATCGTAGGACCCGGGTTCGAGATTGACAATTGTGTAGCCGCCATCCTGCCCTGTGAGCGCGGATCTCTTCGCCGAGGTGTCTTTGTTTACGGCACTCACAATGGAGTTGGGCAAAATACTTCCTGACGGGTCGGTCACCGTTCCCAGAACCGTTCCATACGTCGATTGGCCGTACATCACGCCAACCAGGAGCAAGGCAGCAACGCCGCCCGCGAAAACACTTTTGATCACAACTCACCTCCGGTGAAAAGGGGAAGGTTACGAATCCATGTGAGCTCCGGGGCTGCGCAAAAAACGCCGCCAGAGAACCCCAGCCGATTAAGTGAAAGTGTCCAGACGTTGGACGGAGACTTCCGCGCTGCCAACAGTGCCTGCGCGGCGACTTTATGATTACCTTGTAAAGCCGTTCCAGAAGGTTACCAATAGTACCGGGGGGCTGTCAATTGAACCGCCGTTTCTTTTGCCCGAATGGCATCCAGGCTATCATTTCCTGATCATGGCCAAACAGATGGTGTCTGCCTCGTTCTTCTTTCTGCTTTGCTCCACCGGGGCGGTTGCCCAGACTCTTCCCAGCCCGGAATCTGTGCTGGGCCATAAGCCCGGCGACGATTTCTATCTCGCGAATTACGACGAATCCCGCGCGTATTTCCAGAAGCTGGCAGCCGCTTCGGATCGCGTCAAAATCATTAACGTCGGCAAAACGACGCGCGGTCTCGATTGGGAGATCGCCATTATCTCGTCGCCGAAAAACCTTGCCCAGCTGGAGAAGTATAAAGACATCTCGCACAGACTGGCGATGGGGCGGGGCCTGGACGATACGATGGCCAAAGCGCTTGCGCGTGAGGGCAAAGCGATTGTCCATATTGATGGCGGGCTGCATTCCACAGAAGTGGCTGGCGCGCAGCATTCCATTGCGCTCGCCTGGAAGCTGGCCTCCACTAAAGGCGATCCGCAGATTGATGCCATCCTGGACAACGTGATTCTGATGCTCTGGCCCACACTGAACCCGGACGGCCAGAACGAAGTAGTCAGCTGGTACCGCAAGAACGTCGGGACGCCGTATGAAGTGAGCCCGCTCCCCGATCTCTATCAGGAATATGTTGGCCACGATAACAACCGCGACGGGTATATGAACAACATGCTGGAGTCGCGTGATGTGACACGAACGGAGCTGGAGTGGGACCCGGTAATCTTCTATTGCCAGCACCAGACCGCACCCTTCCCGGCACGTATTTTCATCCCGCCCTTCGTGGAGCCGATCTCGTCCAATATTCATCCGCTGATGGCGCGCTGGCTGAACCTGCTCGGTATGAACATGGCGGCATATCTGGACAGCCACGACATGCCCGGCTCCATCCACCGCACGGGATTCGACAACTGGTATCCCGGCTTCCTCGACTTCACCCACATCTTCCGCAACAGCATTTCGTTCTTTACGGAAACGGCGCTCTACCGCTATGCGACTCCGCATTTCTACACGGTCGACGAGTTCCCGAAAGACCGCGCCGGTCTGCGTTCCGAAGTGTTTTACAGCAGCCCCTGGAAAGGCGGATGGTGGCGACTGGGGGACGCGGTCCGCTACATGGAAGGCGCGTCGATGTCCGTGCTGGATATCGCGTCGAAGTACCACGAAGAACTGTTGTTCAATCGCTACCAGGCGGCGCGTGACAACATTGATCGCTTCCGTAAAGAACCGCCTTTTGCTTATGTGATTCCGCAAGAGCAGCATGACGCTCC
>JBBQDH010000259.1:0-8329 GCA_038319515.1 Bryobacterales bacterium | reverse complement strand
GTACTTGCGGAAACTCTGCTTCAGGTCCATCGGCGCAACGGCCACAGCGACACGGGAGGCTTCCAGTAGATACGGCGCAATTTTCGAGTGTACCACCGCAGCCGGTGCCAAATCAGTGCCGGCATGCGGCCCGAAAGCCATGAATGCTGTCAGCAAAGCAACTGCGATAAGGCCTCCGCGCAGCACCCCAAAAGCGGCGCCCAGTAGCCGGTCGAAGAAGGACAGGCCCACTGTGCGCAGGAATCGGCCCACAATCCACGCGACCAGGCTGCCCAGCACCATGACGCCCACCACAATCAAAACGAAGCCCAGCAGCTTGGCAGCGCGCGGGGAATCAACGTAGGGTTGCACCAGAGCACCCGCAGTACCGTAGAACCACATGCCCAGCAGCAGCGCCACGAAAGACGAGGTCAGACTGATCACTTCCCTGGAAAAACCCTTTCGGGCGCTGATCAACATGGAGACCGAAAGGATCAGCAGCAGTAGTATATCGAGCCAGTTCAGATTGTTCAGGGTGCTCACAACGTCAAACCTGTGATCCGCTCATAGGCTTCGTGATACTTCTCTGAGGTTCTTTGGATCACGTCGTCAGGTAACGGCGGGGCGGGCGGCTGCTTGTCCCAGGTGAGCGTTTCCAGATAATCGCGCACGAATTGTTTGTCGAACGATTTCTGCGCTCCGCCCGGCGCATGGTCGGCGCGCGGCCAGTAACGCGAGGAATCCGGTGTCAGCACCTCGTCGCCCAGCAGCAATTCGCCTTTGTGCCAGCCAAACTCGAATTTCGTATCGGCCAGAATGATGCCGCAGGACTCCGCATGTTCTGCAGCCCTGGCATAGATTCGTAAGGTCAGGTCGCGCAGCAGCGTCGCTGTTTCGATACCCACCGTTGCCACAGACGTTTCGAACGAGATGTTTTCATCGTGCCCGGACTGCGCCTTCGCCGCCGGCGTGAAGACAGGTTCAGGAAGCCTGTCGCTCTCCCGCAACCCCGCAGGCAGGGGAATGCCGCAGATGGCGCCGGTGCGTTGGTAATCCTTCCAGCCGGAGCCCGAAACATAACCGCGTGCCACGCACTCAATGGGCTCCATACGGCACCGTTTCACCAGCATGGAGCGGCCCTCCAGCTGGCCCTGGAACTGGTGCAGGTGAGCCGGGAATTCACCCACTTCGGCCGAGATCAGGTGGTTCGGCACAACTTCTTTCAGGAAATCGAACCAGAACAGCGACATCTGAGTGAGGACCCGGCCTTTACCGGGAATCCCCTGTGGAAGTATGCAATCGAAAGCGGAAATCCGGTCGGTAGCGACGATCAGAAGATCGTCGCCAACCGCATAGACATCCCGGACCTTGCCGCTTGCAACTCTTTCAACGCCGGGGAGACTGGTGGAGGTGATGACAGTAGCCAAGTCTTGAGTTTACGTCTTACTTCGTTGTGTGCCCGCTCTCAGGATCGGTGACCAGATGGCTGTGAGTCCGGCCATAGGCGAAATAAAAGACAAGGCCGATCAGCAGCCACACGCCGAGCCTCAGCCAGTTCGTCCAGCCAAGGCCGAAGATCATAGCGCCACAGACGACGATACCAAGAATCGCCACCACGGGCAACGCCGGCACTTTGAAGGAGCGCTCCAGATCCGGACGCCGAACCCGCATGATCCAAACACCCGCGCACACCAGCATGAAGGCGAAGAGCGTGCCGATACTGGTCATTTCACCAACAATGTCACCGGGCACAAAGCCGGCGAACAGGGCGGTAAAGACGAAAAACAGCATGTTTGATTTCCAGGGGGTCTGGAATTTTGGGTGCACTTCGGAAAAGATCTTCGGGACCAGCCCATCACGGCTCATCGAGAAGAAGACGCGCGATTGTCCCATCAGCATCACCAGAATGACCGAGGAGAACCCGCCCAGAATCGCGATGGTCACCAGTTTCGCCAGCCAGGAATAGCCAGTCATGTACTTCGTGATTGCGAACGCAACAGAAGCCTCTTTACCGGCGGTGCGGAAGTCCTCCACCGTGGCCACGCCGCTCAATACGTGGGAAAACAGCACATACAGGATGGTGCAGACTACCAGCGAGCCCAGGATGCCGATCGGCATATCGCGTTTTGGATTTTTCGCTTCCTGCGCGGCCGTCGAAACCGCGTCAAAGCCGATGAAGGCGAAGAAGACAACGCCCGCCGCGCCCAGGATTCCCATGATGCCGCCGTAAGGATGTGTGACGCCTTGTGCGGTGGTGAACGTGGTGGGGGCCGGGATGTAGGGGGTGTGATTCGCGGGGTTCATAAAACCCCAGCCAATCACAATCACCATAATCACGATGGCAACTTTCGCCACCACGATAATGCTGTTCACGGTCGCCGATTCCTGCATGCCGCGAACCAGCAAGGCTGACAATACGAGGAGAATGGCAATGGCCGGAAGGTTGACCAGACCGTGAACGCCGCCGCCTGCTCCCTCCATCACTTCAAATGGTGAGTGACACCACTCGTAGGGAATGTGCAAACCGACGTATTCGAGCACCTTGTTGAAGTACTCACTCCAGGCAATCGCAACGGTGGCGGCCCCGACCGCATATTCCAGTACAAGATCCCAGCCGATAATCCACGCGACCAGTTCGCCCATGGTGGCATACGAGTAGGTATACGCACTGCCTGCGATGGGGATCATGGAAGCGAATTCGGCGTAGCAGAGGCCCGCAAAGGCGCATCCGATGCCCGCGACGAGAAACGCCAGCGTGACGGATGGGCCGGACCTTTCGGCGATAGCAGCCGCCGTGCGTACAAACAGACCGGCACCAATGATCGCTCCGATGCCGAGCGCGACCAGGTTAAACGCGCCCAGCGTACGTTTTAACTGGTGCTCGCCGGACTGGCTCTCCCGAATAATACGGGCAATGGGTTTCGTTGCAAACAGACTCAAGATTGATATCCTTCTTTCCGCCGCCAGAGGAAGTATACGGGCACCCCCAGCAGCACCAAAACAAGGCCGCGCACAGTGAACGCGGGCTTATTCCATAACAACAGGAACTCGATAAGGCCGGCCAGCACAATATACAGGGCCGGCAAAAACGGGTAACCTACGGCGCGGTAGGGTCTTTCCATATCCGGGCGAGTGCGGCGGAGTCTGAACAATCCGGCGATCGTCAGAATATAGAAAAGCAAAACTGCAAAGATAACATAGTCCAGCAGATCGTTGTACTGCCCGCTGAGCGTGAGCAGAACTGCCCAAAGGCACTGCATCATCAGCGCGGACACGGGCGCATGCGTCTGCGGGTTCAAAACGCCCGCCTGTTTGAAGAACAGGTTGTCGTGCGCCATGGTGAAGTAGACGCGCGCACCGGACAAAATGATGCCATTCAGGCACCCGAATGTCGAAACCATGATGGCCGCCGCCATGATCTGTGTGGCCACCGGTCCGAACATCACCGACACCACTGCGGTGGCGACACGATCCTCCGGTGCGGTCTGGATCTGCTGAAAGGTGAGCACCGAAAGATAGATGAAATTGCAGGCCAGATAGAGCGCGGAAACCACGCCGACGCCCAGGCCCAGGGCGAGAGGCAGGTTGCGTTTGGGATTGCGGACCTCGGCAGCGGCGAACGTCACATTATTCCAGGAGTCTGATGAGAACAGCGGCCCCACCATGGCGGTTCCCACCACCGCAATTGCCGCCCAGCCCCAATCAATACTGCCGCCCGATGGAGTGGTCCAAAGGTGACCGAAGTTCGCGGCGATCACCTGCGGATTCCGTCCGAGCAGAAATCCGAATACAGCAAGACTCAGCAGCGAGGCAATTTTGGCGAACGTGAAGACGTTCTGCACCAGTGCGCCGGTTCGGATGCCGCGCGTGTTCACCAGGGTCAGGATGATGATTACGATGATCGCGAGAAGTTGCTGTGTGGTCAGTCCAATCGAGCCGGACCCAATCAGATAATTCTTCGCCGAAATGGACGGGAAGAACACGCCCGTGTATTTCGCGAACGCCACGCCGACAGCCGCGATGGTGCCCGTCTGAATCACCACGAAAAGGGTCCAGCCATAGAGGAACCCCCACAACCGCCCGAAAGCTTCGCGCAGGTAGACATACTGCCCGCCCGCATGCGGCATGGCGGCGGCCAGTTCACCGTAGCTGAGGGCGGCAATGATGGTCAGCAGCGCGCCCAGGAACCAGCAAACCAGCAGCAGGCCGGGGCTTTGCACCTGCCGCGAAACGTCCGCGCTCACAATGAAGATCCCGGAGCCAATCATGGAGCCCATCACCAGAGTGGTGGCGTCCAGCAGGCCCATCCCTTTCACGAACCCGGCCTTGCTCTCGGTGATTACCGTTGGGCTATTCGCAGCCATTCGGCGATCCTTTCGCGCAGAATTCGTTTTGCATCAGATAAAGGAAAGGATACAGGAAGCAGGTCGCTGATTACCGCAACGGAAGTCGCACCCGCGTCAAAGCAGAGATGCGCGTTCTCGCGGGTGATGCCGCCGATGGCTACAAGGGGACGATTTGTGAGAGACCGCACGGCGCGCAACAGCTCGATTCCCGTCGTCGGATCAGAGTGCTCTTTCGAGGTGGTAGGAAAAACGGGACCAAACGCCACGTAGTCCACCGGCTCATTCTCCGAAGCGGCCATTTGTGCGGAGTTGTGCGTGGAAAATCCAATCAGGGCGTCCGGACCCACCACGCGCCGTGCGTCTTCCGGCAAAAGGTCGTCCTGCCCGACGTGGAGTGCTGCACCGAGGATCGCTGCGTAGTCGGCGCGGTCGTTCACCACGAACCGGACGTTTGCCTGTTCGCAGAGAAGGCTCAGTTGCTTCGCCAGCCCAAAAGTATCACGACTCCAAAAAGCCTTGTGCCGCAATTGCAGGATCTGTGCACCGCCTTCAAGAAAAGCTTCCGCAACCAATAGGGGCGGAAAGTTGCGCCGTTCCAGAGACGCCGTGTCGAGTATCGGGTAAATGCCGGGGAGCGCTTGCATGCCTTTTGATTATGGTAATTGACTCGTGGTCCGCTGGAGGCATGGAAGAGATAGCCATCTCCCGTGGCAAAGCAACCTGTCTCGCTGCCTTGGAGCGCGTCGGTAAAAACGGGCACCCCATCCGCGTTACCCGCTTTGGTGAACCCGTAGCGGAAGTTGTCCCGCCCTCCAGTTCCGTCCGTTCTGCCAACTGGCTCGGTGCGATGGCTGGTACCGGCGTTCATCCGCCGCGAATCCGCGTACGGCCTGACATTCCCCGGTGGACACCAAAATCCCTTCCCACCTGGAGTAGTTTGATGGCCGGCACGGGATATCAGGTTCTTGCGAACCGGTGATCAAGCCAGCGCCAAATTCGGTTCAGCCGCCGCCGAAAGATCAGCGAACTGGCCCTTGCGGAATTTCGGAAACGCCGCCGCCGCAATCATGACCGCATTGTCCGTGGAGAGCTCTCGGGAAGGGAAGTGCACCGGGATCCCGATCGAATTCATAGTCACCGCCGCGCGCAATCCGGAATTGCACGCCACTCCGCCCGACACAATCAAAGACCTCACGCCTTCCAGTTGATCCGCAGCGCTAACGGCATGGCGCAGCAATTCCTGCACGACAGTCCGCTGAAAACCCGCCACCAGATCCAGCGTGGCTTTCGGCGTCACGGCAAGCCATTCTTCAGTCGAAGGCGCAGGATTTGACCGCAAAAGTTCCTTGCGTACGGCGATCTCGCCAGTCATCTGGTGACTCTCCACCCATCGCAGCACAGCCGTCTTCAGACCACTAAAACTAAAGTCCAGCCTGTTGCCTTTCATTTTTGTCAGGGTAAACCGAACCGCGTTCGGATCGCCATGGGGAGCCAGACGATCAATCACAGGCCCCCCCGGATAACCGAACCCAATGAGCTTGGCAACCTTGTCAAAAGCCTCGCCGGCCGCGTCATCACGGGTCCGCCCCAGCAGGCGATAGCCCCCTTCCGCGCGGGCTTCAAACAGATGGGTGTGGCCGCCGCTGACAATCAGCGCCAGCGCCGGCAGTTCCACCGGAGTGCCGTGTTGCGCCGATTCCAGAATCACGGCGTGGATATGGCCCTCGATATGGTTTACCGCGATCAGCGGCAGTCCGGTTGCGAAGGAAATCGCCTTGGCGTACGTCAGGCCGACCAGCAGAGACCCCGCCAGACCAGGCCCGCACGTCGCCGCCACGGCATCCAGGTCGCCCCACCCGATTCCTGCCTGTTCCATCGCTTCCCGAACCACCGGCACCACTGCCCGCAGGTGTTCCCGGGAAGCCAGTTCCGGCACCACGCCACCATACTTCGCATGGACTGCCGGCTGACTGGCCACCACGGACGAGAGCACCGTGGTTTCGTCTTCAATCACAGCCGCGGCAGTTTCATCGCAGGAGCTTTCAATTGCCAGAATTCGCGCCAAATTCCATTTTAGCGGTGCCGGCCTAATGCGCCGCCACAGGTTTGGCGCCCCGCTGCGGTCGCTTCATAATCAGCACCAGCGGGACCAGGCACGCCACACCGATGGCCATTGCGGAAATCACATCGATATAGGCCAGCGTGGTCGCCTGACCGTAAATGATTCGCTGGATCACGGCATAAGCCCGCAGCTTTGCGACATCAGGCGGAATACCCTGTACGGTGAAGGCCTGCGTCAGCCCCTCCAGCCGCTGCAGAAACGCCGGATCGCCGGCCGTCGCATGCGCGGTCAGGTAAACCTGATGCTTCTGCGCCCCACGCTGCAGGAAGGTGCTGAGCAGCGAAATCCCGATACCGCCACCCAGGTTGCGAAACAGGTTCGTCATCCCGGCAATCTGGTTGCTCTTGTTCGGCGCCATCCCGACGTACGAAAGCGTATTGATCGGGATGAAGATGAACGCGAGGCCAATCACCTGATACACGCGCAGCAGGGCCGCGCTGCGGAAATCCATTTGCAGGTTCAGGATCGTCATATGGTACAGGGCCAGCGCTGTGGACGTGAAACCGAATGCCACCAGGATTCTGGGGTCTACGCGCGTGACCAGTTGCCCCACAATCGGCATCATGAAAACCAGCACAATCGCGCCCATTGAAAGCGCCATTCCGGCTGTCCGCGCCGTGTAACCCAGCTGGACCTGCAGGAACTGCGGAATCAGCACCGTGGTGCCGAACAACACCATCCCCAGCACAAACATCATGCCCAGGGCGGTCGCGAAGTTCCGCTGTTTCAACATGCGCAGATCCAGAATCGGGTTGGCGTGCCGAAGAGAATGAAAGACGAACGCCGTCAGCAGCACCAGGCAAATCACCGACAGCGCGGTGATCTTGCGGGAAGAAAACCAGTCTTCCTCCTGACCCTTGTCGAACACAAACTGAAGACACCCGATCCCCACGGTAATCAGGCCAAGCCCCATGTAATCAATGGGATTCTTTCGCAGCCGTTCGCTTTCCACTTTGAGATACGGCGGATCTTCCACAATCTTGTTGGTCAGCCACAGCGAGAGCATGCCAACCGGAATATTGATATAAAAAATCCAGCGCCAGCTATAGTTGTCGGTGATCCAGCCGCCCAGCGTCGGTCCGATGGCAGGAGCCAGTACAATCGCCATCCCGTAAACGGCAAACGCCATCCCGCGCTTCTCCACCGAGAAAGTGTCCGCCAGAATGGACTGCTCGCTGGTGGCCAGCCCACCTCCTCCCAGGCCTTGCAAAACGCGGAAGAAGACCAGCATCCCCAGGGACTGCGCAAAGCCACACAGGAACGAACTCAGCGTGAACAGCACCACGCAGGTCATGTAAAAGCGTTTTCGCCCGATAATCACGCCAAGCCAGGCACTGATGGGCAATACGATGGCGTTCGCCACCAGGTAGCTGGTCAAAACCCACGTTGACTCATCCTGAGTGGCGGAGAGCCCGCCCGCAATGTGAGGCAGCGCCACGTTGGCAATGGAAGTGTCCAGCACCTCCATGAACGTCGCCAGTGTCACGGTCAGCGCCACGGTCCACGGGTTATATTTCGGGCGCCACGTCGGTGCGGTGGGAGTCAAGATTCTGTTTGCAGTTTCTCATGCGGCGGCTCGAATCCGGCGCACCGCAGCACCGGTAGCCGGGGATACTTGGGCCATGCCGGGTCTTGCAGGCCGCGACGGCACATGATGAACACGCTGCCCCGGTCGGTACGGATTTCATTGCGCCACACGCACTTGTCACAGAGTCCGGCAGGAACCATGCGGACTAGCGAACTGCCTTCAGTCGTTTGAAAAAATAGGCCGGATAAGTTTGGGTCACCACCGGCTTCGGCCCTCGCATTTCACCAATGTTTCGTTCCTCATTGCGATATACATACGGCATCACGCTCACCAGTTCCCATCCCTGATCCGACA
>JBBQDH010000258.1:0-8355 GCA_038319515.1 Bryobacterales bacterium | reverse complement strand
ATTTCCTGAATTTTCAGTGTAACGCAGCGATTCTTTGTGGCATCCTGATTGCACGTCCCCCTGGTGCAGGCGACCGTGTAAACTGCAAACGAAGGACGTAAAAAAGACAGCGACGCGCCGGAGCATTCAGCCGGCAGATCCTGCGCAAGAGGAAATATGGCATACCTGGACAACTTTGCGAGCGAATGGGAGTTGAGTCCGCCCAGGCGCAACCCTGACGATTTGGGCTTCGACGAACTCGAAGAAGATCCGGCCGACGACGACCTCGAAGACGAAGACGAGGAAGACGAGGACGAAGAAGAAGAAGAAGAGGAAGAAGACGACGAGGACGAAGACGATCCCGACGAGGACGACGACAAACTCGACGAAGATGAAGACGAAGAACTCGAAGAGGATGACGACTTCGAGGAAGACGATCTGGAAGAAGATCCGGACGAAGACGACGAAGATTAGTTACGCTCGCAGTACCGGCGGTATTGCCGCCGGTAGGCCCGGTCCGCGGCATCGGAAAATTCTCTAATACGTTCCGACCGAAGCCTTCATCTCTTCAAGCAACTTGCTACAACGGGCCCGGACGTAGCTGTTGTCCTCTTTCTGCACCACATTCTGCAGCACCCCCACAATAGAATCATCAGGGTGTTTCGTCAGCAGGTCAATGGCTTGCACTCTCACAGACGGATCGTCGTCCTTTAGCAGCACATTAGCAAGGGTTTTCCGTACCGCCGCGCTTCCTGCGTACGACTTCAGCCCTTCAATCGCTTTCAGGCGCACCCCGGGGTTTGCATCATGCGTCAGGGCGTCCAGCAGAGCGCTGCGGACTTCTTCAGAATCGGCGCTGTTGCGCAGCATCCCAATCGATTCCACCCGAATGCCCGGGTTCGATTCTTCCCGCACAGCCGAAACCAGCAGCGCCCGAATCTGCGGGTCCTGCAGATTCCCGGTCACCATGCGGCGCCGGACCTCATCCACCGCGATATGAACCTGCCCGGATTGATCTTCCACCGAACGCACGCTCGAAAACGTCGGCTCTGAAAGACCGGCATGAATGCCGCCGAAACGCTCGGGTGTCACCCTCGCGCCGAAAAAACCCAGCGCCACCAGTGCCATCGCGCCCACCGGAACCTTGAACGGAATGTGGAGATTGGCGAAACCGCGCAGCATATCGAGCCAACTCTCCTTCGGCGCAGCGCCCTCGTTCTGCAGAACTGCACGCAGATCGGCGCGGCATTCCATCAACATCAACGCATCCGGGACATCGTCACGCTCATTCAGAACATCCAGAAAACCGCGGTGCCGCACCAACTCCGCACGGCAGGCCGTGCAATCAGCCACATGCGCTTCCACCTGTTCTTCAGTCTCTGAGGTGACCTCGCCGTAGCAATACAGCGGAATCTGGCGGTTTGCTTCAGAACAGTTCATACGAACGACTCCAGACTGGCTCTCATCTTTTGCGTGGCGCGGAACAGGCAGTTTTTGGCAGCCTCTTCCGTGGTGCCGATCATATCGCCGATCGCACGCAGCCGAAGCCCCTCATAGTGGCGCAGTTCGAAAACCGTACGCTCTCGCGGAGTCAGAGTTTCCAGTGCGCCGGAAATCTTGTCGGCCAACTGGTTGTTCCGCATCTGCCGCTCCGGGTTGGCATGCGGGGCAACCTCTTCCAGTTGCCAAACCCGGTCCACCAGGCCGTCGCCGGTTTCAATGACTGTCGATTCTTCCTTGCGAACCTTGCGCCTGCGAAGGTGGTCGAGACAGATGTTGGTCACAATCCGGTAGAGCCACGTGTGAAACGAACAATCGAACCGAAAGTTATGCAGGTTGCGGTAAACCTTCAAAAACGCTTCCTGATAGACATCCCGCGCTTCTTCCGGCGACCGCAAAAGGTTCATCCCGATCCGCAGCACGCTGTGGTCATACGACCGCACGAGGCGCTCGAAAGCGTCCTGATCGCCCTTCTGGGCCGCCCGGATCAGGCTTGTTTCGTCGGTATTCGCCAATATGTTGGCTGCCAATCTGGCACTCACGGCGTGTTGCATTTGACCATTGAACTAGACGCGCTGCATTAGAAAACGTCACCAGAGGGATTTTTGTTCACCACGTAATCAGTTTCAGCTCGGTCATTTCTTCTACCGCGTAGCGCGGGCCTTCACGACCCGTACCCGAAAGCTTGACGCCGCCATACGGCATCTGGTCCACACGGAATGCCGGTATCTCGTTGATATGAAAGCCCCCGACATGCACGGCGCGTGCCGTCTGGAACGCCTTCTCAAGATCCCGCGTGTACATGCCCGCCTGCAGGCCGTAGTCAGAATTATTGACCATCGCGATTGCCTGGTCCAGCGTCTCGTAGGCGTTCACCGAAACCACCGGCCCGAATGCTTCGCGGGCGCACAAGTTGGCGGATGCCGGAACGTCAGTCAGGATCGCCGGAGAGATGGTGGTTCCCTTCCGCTTCCCGCCCGTCAGCACTTTCGCACCGGCTTCCCGAGCTTCATCAATCCACGCCTCAATCCGCATCGCCTCTGCTTCCGTGATCAGCGAACTGATTTCCGTGTCTTCTTCCAGCGGGTGCCCGATGCGAAGTTTCGAAGTCAGTTCGGCCATCCTGTTCGCCACCTCATCGCGGACGTCGGCATGGGCAAAAATCCGCTGCAATGAAATGCAAACCTGGCCTGAATGCGCGAACGATCCGGCAACACATTTTGGAATCGCCTTGTCCAAATCCGCGTCGGCTTCGATGATTACGGCAGAATTCGAGCCCAATTCCAGCGTGACCCGTTTCATTCCGGCCAGATTGCGGATGCGCTGCCCAACCTCGGGGCTGCCGGTAAACGTGATCATCGCGATGCGTGGATCGAAACTCAGCGCATCGCCGATGCTGCCGCCAGGACCGGTAATCACATTAAGCGCCCCCGGCGGTAACCCGGCGTCCAGGAAAATCCGCGCCAGATGTATTGCACTGATGGGTGTTGTCGAAGCCGGTTTGTGCACCACCGTGTTCCCTGCCGCAATGGCCGGGCCGATTTTGTGCAGCGAAAGATTAAGCGGGAAATTGAATGGCGTGATAGCCGCGATCACGCCCAGCGGCTCCCGGATCAACAGGCCGGTCTTACCCCTCGCCCCCGGGTGCGCGTCCATCGGGACTTCCTCGCCGTGCAAACGGTGGGCTTCTTCCGCAGAAAACAGCAGCGTCATCATGCCGCGTTCCACCTCCACCCGCGCTTCCCGAATCGGCTTCCCGGATTCCGACGCAATCGCCTGCGCCATCACTTCGCGGCGTTCCCCCAACAGCCCGTGGGCCTTGTAGAGAATGGAGGACCGCTCGTGCCGACTCATGCCGCGCATCGCCGGGAACGCTTTCTGCGCCGCCTCAATCGCCGCATTCACCTGTTCCGGCCCCGCCAGAAAAATGGTGCCGGCCACCGAGCCGTCAAAAGGGATTCGAACATCCTGCGCGTTTGCTGTCCGCACCGGCACACCGCCGATGAACATGGGGAATTCACTCATGACCACTAAGGTACAGGATGTTCTTCCAGCCCGTTCACAATGCGGGTGATGCCGTCACGGATGAGCGCCACGTTGAAGTTGATCAGCAGTCCCAGGCGTTTATCGGCCAGCCGGAGATAAGTAAGCAATTGCTTCTTGTGAACCGGAGCAATCACTTCCACAGATTTAATCTCCACGATGACTTTGTCTTCCACAATCAGATCCGCCTTGAAGGCCACATCGATTTGGATATTGTCGTAGATCGCCGGAATGTTCTGTTGCGTGACAGTGCGGAGACCACGCAGATTCAATTCATAAATCAGAACCGCAAGGTAGACCGATTCCAGCAGCCCTGGACCCAGTGATTGATGAATCTTAAATGCAGAGTCGACGATTTTCTTTGCCAGTCCGTTTTCAGTGGGCACAATACATTGAGTTTCTCGCAAAGCCGCCAGGCCCCAAAGAAACCCGGCAAATCTTTTTTGGGTTTTGTTCTCTTAGGGGTTCTTTGCGTCTTTGCGCCTTGGCGAGAACGAATCAGTACCCCCGGCTACTTCGGCATCCCAGGCAATGGCGGCATAACCGGAGTCGTCTTCCCCCAGCCCTGATCTTTTGCCGACTTCATATCTTTCATCAACTGTTCCGGCAGCGTCGACTTCAATTCCGGGCGCGCATCCTGCGTCCCAAGCACCCAGGCCACCGCCGCCACAGTCTTCGAAATCAACCGCATCTGCTTATAGTCGATCTTGTCCGGAGTGTCCGTGGGCCGGTGATAATCCGCGTGCAGTCCGGTCGTAAAAAACGCAGCCGGAATCCCCATCTTCGCGAAATTATAGTGGTCACTGCGATAGAAAACCCGCTGTCCATTCGGTTGCGGCCCCAGGTTGTCATGCGTGGCATCCGGCTTCGTAGTGTCGTAAAAATGATTCAGCGTGAGCTTCTGATAACTCCCGTTCACCGTCTCAATCGTCTTCCCCAAATCATCACTGCTGATCTGCGGCCCCACCACCAGCACTTCACCCGGACTCACTAACAGACGGGTCGCATCAGGGTCCTTATAATCCGGCCCTTTCGTGCGACCAATCATGTCCATATTCAGATTCGCCACAACCCTGGTAATATCCACCGGCGGAAACTGATTGAAGTACTGCGAACCCCAGAGCCCCTTCTCCTCACCTGCATTCCAAAGGAAAATAATGCTGCGTTTCGGCCGCATGCCTTTCGCAGCGCCTTCCGCATAAGCGCGGGCCATCGCCAGCACGCCGGCGGAACCCGAACCATCATCATCCGCGCCGTTGTTCACGTTATGGCCATCCGGCTGCGGCGCGGCAAGCCCGATGTGATCCAGGTGCGCGCTGATCACCACGTACTGGTTCTTCAGAACCGGATCACCGCCCTCAATGATCCCGATGACATTCTCTCCGTGCGCCTGCTCACTCTTCGTAACCACTTTGATCGAAAGCTTCTTTTCCGCACTCAGCGCAAACGAATCCTGCTTCGCATTGGAACCGGCACCATAAAAAATCTGTGACGCACTGCTCTTCTCGCCCTGGAAGATCGCATTCGTCATTCCAAGCGCCGCGGAGACTGTCGGCACCACCGGGCACGCCCGCGTTGGAGCCAGCTTCGGAACCATGTAGGCGGGGCCATTCAATGCCGCCGCTGCCGCAAAGCCGGCAAACGCCACGTTCGGATTCGCCAGCGTACTGAGCTCCTGGAACCCAGCCAGCGAAACCACCGCGATCGCGCCATTCCTGGCCGCCGCTTCCGCAGGCGTCAGAAAATCCGTGCAAGCCTCGCCCAGCGGATTCGGGCTGCCCCGTCCACCACCGCCCCGCCCGCCCGCCGCCGCCTGCTGTGCTGCCAGCTCAGCGGGCAACCCCGCCACCACGACAATCTTCCCCTTCACATCCAGACCCTCGAACGGGTCCGTCTTCGTCTTATTAATGACGTAGCCGTTCCCGGCAAACACCAGGTTTC
Source organism: Bryobacterales bacterium (assembly GCA_038319515.1). GTDB lineage: Bacteria > Acidobacteriota > Terriglobia > Bryobacterales > Bryobacteraceae > BOG-234. Next base: position 2,892 of record JBBQDH010000258.1, on the reverse strand, counting down.
CGGATACTTCAAATGGTTCCGGCGGAGGGCCGCCCCGACCGCCCGCCGAAATGCTCCAGTCTTTTCCGTACTCCAGCGATGCCACGCCACGCCCGCCCCCACCGCCGCGCCCGCCAGCTACCGCTCCGCCACTCACAGAAGCCTTGCTGTCGGCCGGAACAACGGTCTTGCTCACCAGTTCCATCGGCATCAGATAAGGCTGCAAGGGGCCATCCGTTCCGCTGGTGCTGCCACCCGGCTTCAAACCCCATTCCGCTAAATGACTGGCCACATACAGCGCCGCCGTATCGAAGCCGCGCGATGGCAAATTGCGGCCTTCCAGCTGGTCTGAGGCGAGGAAATATAAATAGACTTTCAGCTCTTCTTCGCTGATGGAATCCGCGTTTCCGAACGAAGTCGGAACAGGCGTGGCAACCTTGCCGGCCTTCGGCTTTGCGGGAGGAGCAGAACTGGCGATTCCCACGAGGGCGAGAAGTGCTGTAAGTGTGGTGGCAGTGATTCGTGTCAAATTAAATTCTACGGCCCCGCCTTCCACGACGCAGCTACAGCCACGGGAATTCCGGGTTTTCAGCGGGCGAAAAAACGACATACAATAATAATGTTCTGCATTCCTGAGGAGAAAGCTTATGTACCCGAAGTGCCTGCTTCAAATTCAATTCTTAACGTGGCTCACCCTCGGCGTAGTGCAGGCGCAGCCCGGCCTGCCGGATGGCCCGCGTTTTGAAGTCGTCTCGATTCGCACCAGACCGGCGAATGCGCCCATCACGCATCGAACACAGAACTTCACGCCCGTGCTGCCCGGCGGGCAGTATGTGAATTCCAATGTGTCGCCGGAAGAATTGATCTCGTTCGCATATGGAGTGGAAAATCGGCAAAAGCGTTTGGAGGGGCTCCCAAAGTGGGCGAAGGAGAAATACTTCGCTGTGGCCGCCAAGCCTGCGCCCGGTTTTCCTGCAGTCTCCCCGGCAAGCAACATAGACCATGTGCGTATCATGATGCGCGCAATGCTCGGCGAGAGATTCGGTGTCAGGCTACACACCGAAACGCGGGAAGATCTGCTATTTGGCATGAACGTCGCGCCGGCGGGCCTTAAACTTAAGGAGGTTGATCCTCCTGTACCACCCGAAACGGAGGGGCTCGTGAACATGGTGTTGGGAAATCGGTCAGGACGGATTATTGCCTCGAAGGTGACACTGGCGAATCTGGCTCGCATATTGTCTTTTTGGGCCGGGCGTACCGTAATCAATCAAACAGGCCTCGGCGGATACTACGATCTCGATTTGAAGTGGAGTGAACCTGACGGGGCCGGGGAGCAAGACTCCAGCCCGCTTGGTCCCGATGGCGCCGCTCTGTTGCTTTCGACCCTGCGCAGCCAATGCGGATTGCGCTTTACAAATACCAGAGGTCCGCTTACATACTGGATTGTCGACGACGTCAGGGAGCCTGCAGAGAATTAAGGGCATGAATGACGTTGCAATACCCGTCAATGCTCACGCGCCGGTCTTTGTTGATTTCGCTTACCCCACCGCCGCCTAAAGACAGCGACGCTCCGCCTGCCAAATTCCTCAGACGCCACCGACATACCGGAAGACCATCAGGTGGAGGCCGTCGAATGGTGCTGCGCAACCTGAAAGGGACCGCCGGGGAAATCGCAAACTCTACACCAGTTCTTCACCCGCCTTCACGCCGAACCTCAAGCCCTGTTTCCAGATTCAGTACGTAATCCTGCCCGATTACATCGTCAGCTCAGGCGGACCAACTAAGGAGGAGATATTTTAACCAGGCTGGCTGCAGAGATTTAGCGAGTTTTTTCGGCTTCTTACTACCCAACTGGGATTTAACCGTGAACCCATTTTCCTTTCTGCGCATTGGCACTCGGCTACTGGCCGCTGGACGGTTCCACTCAACGCCTGCAGGTCGCGTGGAAAGCCAGTCAGCACAAGTTCCGGATCAATCGCCATGGCTCTCTGACAGACCAGAAGATCGCCGCTTCGGGGCGCGTTTGCCGGTAGCGCTTTTCTTTCTGCTGCCGTGCTTCTTCGTTACCTGCTGAATCTCCGCCCGCATCCCTGCCTGGCTTCGGAACTCGCTCAGTCGCGCCCGCGCCTTCTTCACCGCTTCGATATGTTCCACAACCGGCTGCGGATAAGTTGGCGCAAACATCCACGGGTTCGTGATCAGCCCGGCGGGCACGCCTTCCAGTTCCGGAATCCAGCGGCGGATGAAGTGCCCCTCCGGGTCGTGATCCAGAATCTGCTTTGTGGGATTGTAAATCCGCAGCGTATTCATGCCCGTCGTCCCCGACTGCATCTGCGTCTGGCTCCAGTGAATGCCGGGTTCGTAATCCACAAACAGGTGCGCCAGATGCAGGCCCGTCTCGCGCCAGTGCAGCCACAAGTGGTATGACGCGAACGACATCAACATCGCGCGCATCCGAAAGTTGATCCACCCGGTTTGTGCAAGGCAGCGCATGCAGGCATCCACCATTGGGTAGCCCGTACGCCCCTGCTTCCACGCTTCGAAGTAGTCCTCGTTGAAATCGTTTTCCCGCAGCCCGTCGAAGCCTCGCACGAAGTTCTGAAATTCGATGGCGGGCTCATCCTCCAGTTTCTGCATGAAGTGGTCGCGCCAATGCAATCGCGCGCTGAATGCCCGGATGGCCATGCTGCCTTCAGCGGCACGCAGACGGTGCGCAATCATGCGGGTGGAAATCGTTCCATACGCAAGATGCGGGCTCAGCCGCGAGCAACTGTCAAACGCCGTCACCGGCGAGGACATTTCGAGGTGGTAGCGCGCCCCCCGCTCTGTGAGAAAACTGTCAAGAAGAAGCGCTCCCGCAGCGGCTCCGCCCGTTTGCGCAAGGTTGCGATGGTCTGCCTCTAAACCCAGCTC
>JBBQDH010000257.1:0-8400 GCA_038319515.1 Bryobacterales bacterium | reverse complement strand
TCTGCGCCCAAAACGCCCGCCGCCACCAGTCCCTCGCCGGAGCGACCGTCCTCGGCTCCGAAAGTTCCCGGCGCTTCCTCACCCATATCACCCGCTTCTACCGCGAATACAGGCCCAAAACCCCCACCGAACAGGCCCTCGTCGACATCATGGCCACCGCCCGCTGGCGCATGCAACGCATGGCAGGCCTCGAAGTCGCCGCCGTCGACTACCAATACCAGAAACTCCGCACTCCTGATTTCGACAAACTTGACGTCACCATCTGCGCCACCCTCGCCTATCGCGAACTCACTGAGAATTCCCGCAACCTCGACACCATCTATCGTTTCGAAGGTCGCCTCCACCGCCAGTTCGACCGCGCCCTCGAACGCCTCCGCCAACTCCGCGCTGAACGTGCCCAGGCCGAAGCCCGCGCCCAAAATATCGCTGAGGGGAAATAGTTTTTTTGACCAAACAGACCCAATCCGCCAGATCGCCCAAGCCCCTTAACTCCATGAATCAAAAACATCAGATCCGGGAAGTGTCGGCGTCTGAGCGGCTCTGCTCGGCTCTGCCAGACCCCCTGAGCGGCTCCGAAATCGCCCCAAAACGGCTCTGCATTGGCCAAAAAGCAGTTCCAATCGGGACCCTTCCCCGCGAAACGCGTCCACAAATTGATACCTTAGGACTTAACCCCATACCAGTGCAAAACCGCAAATCCATTCTGATCACCGCGCTCCTCGCCACCCTCCCGGTAGCCTGCAACCGCGCTCCTGAAGTCACGCCACCCCCGCCCCCGGCCACCGTGCGCGCCATCTCCGCCACCACAGCCGACGTGCCCCTCGAAATCGCCGCCATCGGCAACGTCGAGGCTATCTCCTCCGTGGACGTCAAGGCCCGCCTCACCGCCCCCGTCCTTCAGGTCCACTTCTCCGAAGGCCAGGACGTCAAACAGGGCCAGATCCTCTTCTCCCTCGACGCCGAGCCCGTCAACCGCCAACTCACCGAAATCGACGCCAACATCGCCAAAGACGTCGCCACTGAAAAACAGGCACAAGCCAATCTCGCCCGCGACCAGGTCACCGCCAACAACCTCAACTCCATCGCCACCCGCAGCGCCGGCCTCCTGAAAGACGGCATCCTTTCCCGCGAACAGGCTGACCAGGCCGCCGCCAACGCCGAAGCTGCCAAAGCCGCTCTCGAAGCCGACCGCGCCGCCCTCGAAAGCGCCCGCGCCGCGGAGAAGGCCAACCGCGCCCGCCTCAACCAGGTCCGCCTTCAGCTCGACTACACCAAGGTCTACGCGCCCATCACCGGCCGCGCCGGCTCCATCGCCATTAAACAGGGTAGTCTTGCCCGCGAAAACGACAACACACTCGTCACTATCCTCCAGACCACGCCCGTCTACGTTTCCTTCCCGGTCCCCGAAAACCTGCTCCCGCAAATCCGCCGGTACAACACCTCCAAACCCCTTGCCATCACAGCCGTCGCCGCCGATTCCAAAACTGCCATCGGCACCCTGCAATTTATCGATAATTCCGTCGACACCACCACCGGCACCATCAGGCTGAAGGCGTCTTTCAACAACACTGAACGCGCCCTCTGGCCCGGTCAGTTCGTCAACGTCCGCGCCCGCCTCTCTGTCGAACAGAACCGCATCGTCATCTCGTCCCAAACCGTCCAGACCGGTCCGCAAGGCAAATACGTCTGGGTCCTCAACCCCGCCGACTCCACAGTCTCCATCCGCCTCGTAAAAGTTCTCAGAATTTACACCCCCGCCGGAGACACCGAAAAGGCCGTAATAGGCGAAGGCCTGAAACAAGGCGAATCCGTCATCTCCGAAGGCCAGCTAAGACTCGCCCCCGGAGCTAAAGTCCGCCTCCTTGCCGCCCCAACCCAAACCTCTAACCCAGGCCCTCATAATTCTCCGCAGGGTTTTCTTTGCGTCTTTGCGTCTTCGCGAGAACGAACCCCGTCCCAATTCACCCGCACTTCCCGGGAATCGAGGTCCTGACCATGGCCGTAACTGACTTCTTCATCCGCAGAGCCGTCACCACCACCCTCTGCATGACCGCCATCCTCGGCTTCGGCCTCATCAGCTATTTCACCCTCCCCGTATCTGACCTCCCCACCGTCGAATACCCCACCATCCAGGTCGCCGCAGCCCTCCCCGGCGCCAACCCGGACATCATGGCCTCCTCCGTGGCGACCCCTCTCGAAAAGGCCTTCTCCAACATTGATGGCATTGAGAGCATGTCTTCCACCAGCTCCCTCGGCTCCACCAGCATCACCCTGCAGTTCAACCTCGCCCGCCCTATTGACGCCGCTGCGCAGGACGTTCAGGCCGCCATCTCCCGCGCCGGTGGCAGCCTCCCCACCAACATGCCCGCCCCGCCTTCCTATCAGAAGGTCAATCCCGCCTCCCGCCCCGTCATTTTCATGGGCATCAAATCCAAAACCATGACCATGGCGGCCCTTGACGAGTACGCCGAAACCCTCATCGCCCGCCGCATTTCCATGGTCAGCGGAGTCGCCGCCGTCCAGGTCTTCGGCGCCAAAAAATACGCCGTCCGCATCCAGGCAGACCCCGACAAGCTCGCCTCCCGCCAGGTCGGTCTCGAAGACGTCCGCATAGCCCTCGGCCAGCAGAACGTCAACCTCCCCGCAGGCTCCCTCTACGGCTTCACCAAAGCCTATAGCGTCCAGTCCAACAGCCAGGTGACCACCGCTGACCAGTTCCGCCCCCTCATCGTCAGCTACCGCAATGGCAACCCCGTCCGTCTGGAAGACATCGCCGATGTGAAGGACAGCGTTACACAGGACAAGAGCGTCTTCTGGGTCAACGGCGAGCTCGCCATGATTGTCGCTGTCCAGAAGCAGCCAGGCACCAACACCGTCGAAGTGGTCGATGGCGTGAAAGCCCTCCTCCCCAGCCTCCGCGCCAACATGCCCGCAGGCATCGACCTCCATGTCGAATTCGACGCCTCACAGAACATCCGCCAGTCCATTCAGGACGTCAAAGTCACCCTGCTCCTCACCATCGTCCTCGTGATTCTGGTGATCTTCGTCTTCCTCCGCAACATCTCCGCCACCGTCATTCCCAGCCTCGCCGTGCCGCTCTCCCTCCTCGGAACTTTCGCCGCCATGAAGCTCCTCGGCTTCACCATCGACACGCTGTCCATGATGGCCATGACCCTCTCCGTCGGCTTCGTCGTCGACGATGCCATCGTCATGCTCGAAAACATTGTCCGCCATATGGAAATGGGCAAACCGCGCCTCCAGGCCGCCTATGAAGGGGCGCGTGAAGTCGGCTTCACCATCATGTCCATGACCATCTCGCTCACGGCGGTCTTCATCCCCGTGCTCTTCCTCGACGGCATCATCGGTCGCCTCCTCCGCGAGTTCTCCATCACCATCGCCGTCGCCGTCCTCATTTCCGGTCTCATTTCGCTCTCTTTAACGCCGATGCTCTGCAGCCGCTTCCTGCAACACGACAACAATCACGGGCGCCTCTTCCGGTCCACAGAATCCTTCTTCGTCGGCCTCAACAACCTCTATCGCCGCACGCTGATCTTCACGCTCCGCTTCAGGTTCGTCACCCTCCTCGCCACCCTCGCCATCACCGGCGTCACCGTCTGGCTGTTCTTCATCATGCCGAAGAGTTTCCTGCCCAGCGTGGATACCGGAGCCGTCTTCGGCAGCACGGAGGCCGCCCAGGATACTTCCTCAGAACAAATGATCAAACTGCAGGAACAAGCCATGCTCGTTGTTCGTAAGAACAAATGGGTGGGGCAGTTCGGCACCGGTACGGGCGGCGGTAATCAAGGCTCGGGGCAAAACCAGGGCTTCATGTTCATGCATTTCACCGAAGATCCGAAGCGTCCGCACGCCAGCGTGATCCTTGCTCAATTGCAAAAGGACTTCGCCGAAATTCCCGGCTTCAACGTCTTCCTGCGCCTGCCCCCGCTGCTCTCACTCGGTCAGAACGAATCCCGCTACCAGTACTCGCTCGCCCTGCAGGACGCCGATTCCGCCATCCTCTACAAATGGGCGCCACTGCTGGACGCCAAACTCCGCCAGATCCCGGCCCTCGGCGAAGTCTACACAGATCTCCAGCTCAGCAGCCCCCGCGTCACCGTCGATATTGACCGCGATCGCGCTCTCTCGCTCGGCGTCACGCCCGAGCAAATCGCCAACACCCTTTACGACGCCTATGGCAACCGCCGCGTCTCTGTCATCAGCGCCGCCGCCAACGAATACGACGTCATTCTGGAAGTTCTCCCGCAATACCAGCGCGACCCCTCTGGCCTCGGCAAGCTCTTCATCCGTTCGAACACCGGCAAGCTGGTCCCGCTGGCTGCCATCACCAGACTGGTGCAGGGGGTTGCCCCGCTCAACGTCAACCACATTGGCCAGTTGCCCGCCGTCAACTTCGAATTCAATACCAAACCGGGCGTCTCGCTCTCTGAAGCGACCGCGCAGATCGATGAGGCCGCCCGCCAGCTCGGCCTCCCGGACACTACCAACTTCACCTACCAGGGCACCGCCCAGGCCTTCCAGAAATCTCTCGGCGGCCTCGCCATCCTCCTGCTCATTGCGGTCCTCGTCATCTACCTGGTCCTCGGGATCCTCTATGAGAGCTTCATCCACCCCATCACCATCCTGTCCGGCCTGCCGTCCGCCGGTCTGGGTGCCCTCGTAACGCTGCTCATCTTCCACAACGACCTCAACCTCTACTCGTTCGTCGGAATTATCCTGTTAATCGGCATCGTTAAAAAGAACGCCATCATGATGGTCGATTTCGCCATTCAGGCCCGCAAGGAAGGCAAGACGGCCGAGGAAGCTATCTTCGAAGGTTGCATGCAGCGCTTCCGCCCCATCATGATGACCACCATGTGCGCCCTGCTCGGCACCATGCCCATTGCAGTTGGCTACGGAGCCGGAGGTGAAGCCCGCCAGCCCCTCGGCCTGGCAGTCGTCGGTGGCCTGGTCGTCTCTCAGTTACTCACGCTCTATATAACGCCTGTAATATATCTCTACCTGGAACGACTAACTTCCACAGCACAAGTAGCCCGAGTCCCGGAACCAGTACAAGCCTAAAGGTATTTATGAACAAACGACTCTTCACCCTCGCCATCGCAAGCAGCGCACTGGTAAGTTGCGCCCTCGCAGCCGACCCCACCTTCGAAGTCGCCAGCATCAAACCCTCCGGCCCCATGAATCCCCAGGCAATGATGTCGGGCAAGATGCGCGTCGGCATGAAGATCGATGCCGCCCGCGTCGACATCGGCTTCTTCTCCCTCGCAGACCTCCTCCGCACCGCCTATGAGGTGAAGGCGTATCAAATCACCGGACCCGATTTCATCAAGTCCGAACGCTTCGACATCTCCGCCACGATGCCCCAGGGAGCCACCAAAGAGCAGGTGCCGGCCATGCTTCGCGCGCTTCTCGAAGAGCGTTTCGCCCTCAAAATCCACAAAGACAGTAAACCCGTCCCCGTTTATGCCCTCATCGTTGGCAAAGGCGGCCCCAAACTGAAAGACGCCGCGCCGGAGCCGGTGGTCGATCCTGATGCACCCCTCCCCGCCGGCGTCACTAAAATGAGCACGCCCGATGGCGACGTCACCGTGAAACCAAACGCCGGCGGCATGGGAGCAACCATGACCTCCGCCAAAACCGGGACCGTCAAAATGAGCATGGGGCAGGATGGCCTGATGCACATGGAGTCCTCCAAAATGAGCATGACCACGCTCTGCGAATCCATTACCCAATTCCTCGACAAACCCGTGGTCGATATGACCGAACTCAAAGGCAACTACCAGATCAATCTCAATCTGTCCATGGCCGACATGATGAAGGCTGCCCAGGCCACCGGAATGATGCCCGCAGGGCCGGTCCCCGTGCTTCCAGGCGTTTCCGCCGACGCAGCTTCTGATCCCGCGGGCGGCTCCATCTTCGCCTCCGTCCAGGCTCTGGGCCTGAAACTTGAACCCCGCAAAGAGCCCGTCACCATGATCGTCGTCGACCACGTCGAAAAAGCCCCGAGCGGGAACTAGCGCCATGCTCATAGCCCCTGCAGTCCTCGGTAAGATCGAACGGGACCCCGGCGCCCTCCTGAGCGTCATCATCGAGTCTGTCCCAGGCGTACCCTTCCTCGCGCTGCAGGCGCTCGTCGCTGAGGCCATCGGGAGAAAGGGCGACCGTTCCGAACAGACGCTCGGGGAGCCCCTCGTCCCCGGCGACCACACAACGGTTCATGCCAGCCTTCAGGGCTCCGTCCTCAGAGAACTCGTCACCCTGGATGGGCAAGGTCTCATCATAAAAGCCATCCTTCCCGACGCCCGTGAAGGCCGCATCTTCAACCCGGATAACCTGATCCAGTCCGTCATCTCGGTTCCCATGCTCCGTGAAATCGAGACCGACGAAGATGCCGTCCTCTCAATTCTGATCGAAGTCGACTTCACTTCTTCGCTGGGTCGCGACGGAGCCAGAGCCCGCATCATCAGCCTCGTTACGGAACTGGCCGGCACCAATATGGGGCTGGGGGTCAATGACTGGAAGACTGCGACCAGTCAGCAGTATGTGTATGCCCGCCTGAAGGGAAGCATGATCCGGCAGCTGGTCATAACCGACGACGGTCCCGATGCGCCGAAGTCCATTTATCACATCTGGCCCGATTTCAAGGTTCGTGCTCAAATCTGGAAATCGAACTCGACCGTAAAGGCCGACGCCAGCCGCCGCGCCTTCGCCACCTCGGGCCGAAACATTGTCTGGGCCGTCTTCGATTCGGGTATCGACGGCACCCATCCGCATTTCGCGAAGTACAGGAATCTCGAACTCCCTTCAGGCCTGAAGCACATGGACTTTACCGGTCGCGAGCTGAAGCAAATTGCGGACCTCACTGAACTGACGGATGATTACGGGCATGGCACCCACGTCGCCGGCATCATCGCTGGTGAACTCGATTGCGCCGTTGCCGGTAAGTCTCTTTCGCGCCAGAAAGATCCGGATGGAGTCATCAAATACAAACTCAACGACATCTCCGCACCGGTCTCCGGCATCGCTCCCGAATGCAAAATCATGAGCTATAAGGTGCTCGATGAATCCGGCGAAGGCGAGATCAGCACGGTTATTGCGGCCATCCAGAAGATCCACGAAATTAACGGGTACGGTCGGCAGATCGTTGTCCACGGCGTCAATATGAGCCTTGGCTATCCCTTCGATCCGGAGTGGTTCGCCTGCGGCCAGAGCCCGGTGTGTGTGGAAGTTGATCGGCTGGTCCGTTCCGGCGTCTGCGTGGTGATCGCGGCGGGCAACACCGGGCAGGGGACGGCGATCTCTATCAACGATCCCGGTAACGCCGATCTTGCCATTACGGTCGGCGCGACCCATCGCGATATGCCGCACCGCTACGGTGTGTCCTATTTCTCGTCGAAGGGTCCTACGGGCGATGGTCGCTGCAAGCCCGATTTGCTGGCTCCTGGCGAGCGTATCATCTCCTGTGCGGCAGGCCCCGACCTCGTCACCGGCCTCCGGAAATCCGGCGCCGCTCCCCTTGCGGCAGGCCCCCAACCAGCGTATTATCTGGAACGCAGCGGCACCAGCATGGCCGCCCCGCACGTCTCCGGCATTCTGGCCGGGATTCTCTCGGTCCGGACGGAGTTCATCGGCCTTCCGGAAGAACTCAAGAAGATTTTGGTGAACAACGCCACCGACCTTGGCCGCGAACGTAACTTCCAGGGCGGTGGATTAGTCGACATGATGCGAAGTATTCAGGCGGTCTGATATGAGCTTCCCTTACCCCTGGTTTCAGATTCAGTTCACAAAAGACGGCACGCCGTTCCTGCCCGCCGAAACAGACGCACTACTGGCCGGCGTTGCTGCAGGACCGTCCGCACCCACAGACCTTTTCGTGATGTGCCATGGCTGGAACAACAACATGGCCGACGCGGTGTCACTATACACTGACCTCGCGGCTGTATTCAGGACACAACTCGATGCCAACCCGACTCTCGCGGCCCGCAGTTACGCTATCTGCGGCGTCCTCTGGCCGTCAAAGAAGTTCGACGGGAAAGATCTGATTCCCGGCGGCGCGGCCTCCCTTTCTGACGGGATCAGCGAAGACGACCTGCATGCCCGCATCGCCGATTTGAAGTCGCTCGTTTCCGGTTCTGAATGGGCGTCTGAAGGCAATGCCACCGCCCCCACCGGTTTTGACGATCTGGCCGCCCTCATGACGGACATTGAGGATGATGAAGCAAAGCAGTCGAAAGCAATTGATCTCCTGCGGTCCCTGCTGCCCCAGGATCACAAGAGCGCCGATGACGGCTCTGACCACTTCTTCAACCTGAAGAGCGCCAACCTGCTGCAGCGCCTGTCAAAGTCGCAGGCCAAAACCACGGCGGGCGGCGCGGCCAGTTT
>JBBQDH010000256.1:0-8481 GCA_038319515.1 Bryobacterales bacterium | reverse complement strand
TGGTGCACGATCGGCTTTTGGTTGATGCAGGTGTTCTGGTTCGACCGCTTGAACTTGGTCATCTGGTAGATATCCGCGCCGACTTCGCGGGACATCTGACCTTCCTGCGCGGCACCGTCCACACGGACGATGATGCGTTCGGAATCGACCGAATCGACGATGCCGGAACGGCGGCAGAGAACGACGGCACCGGAATCGCGGGCCGTGACGTACTCCATGCCGGTACCGACCAGGGGGGCGTCACCGCGAAGCAGCGGCACGGCCTGGCGCTGCATGTTCGATCCCATGAGAGCGCGGTTTGCGTCATCATTCTCAAGGAACGGAATCAGGCTGGCGGCCACCGAAACAAGCTGCTTCGGACTGACGTCCATATACTGAATGTCGTCACGGCCTTTCAGGACGAAGTTGCCGGCCTGACGGGCGTTGGCGAGGTCGGGCACGATGCGGAAGTTCTCATCGAGTTCGACGTTTGCCTGCGCGGTGACGTATTTGTCTTCTTCCCAGGCGGAAAGGTAATCGCAGTGGGCTTCGAATTCAGCCTGCTTGCGGTTTGGATCAGCGGCGAGGGCTGCGTTTGCCTTCTCCAGCTCATCGCGGCGCAAAATGTCGCCCACCTTATACGTGGTGTCGCCGGGGTTCAGGATCTTAACTTCGTCCACCACATACCCGCCAACCACACGCTTGTACGGGCTTTCGATGAAGCCGTAGTCGTTGATGCGCGCAAAGCAGGAGAGGGACGAGATCAGACCGATGTTCGGGCCTTCAGGCGTTTCGATAGGGCAGATACGACCGTAGTGCGTGGGATGAACGTCGCGGACTTCGAAGCCGGCGCGTTCACGAGAGAGACCGCCCGGTCCAAGAGCCGAGAGACGCCGCTTGTGCGTAATCTCGGAAAGCGGATTAGTCTGATCCATGAACTGCGAAAGCTGGCTGGAGCCGAAGAATTCGCGAATGGCGGCCATGACGGGCTTGGCGTTCACCAGATCGTGCGGCATGGCCGTCGACATTTCCTGGTAAACCGACATCTTTTCCTTGATGGCGCGTTCCATACGGACGAGGCCAATGCGGAACTGGTTTTCAAGGAGTTCGCCGACCGCGCGAACGCGGCGATTACCAAGGTGATCGATATCATCGACCGCGCCGATGCCCTTGCGGAGCTTCAGCAGGTATTTGATGGTGTTTTTGAAATCGTCACGATGCAGGATGCGCGGGTCGTAGGTGCTGCCATCGGCGTTGAAACGCTTTGGGGTTTCCGGCGCATCGTGAATCTTGATGGAGAACTTCATGCGACCGACGCGTGAGAAATCGTACTTGCGCGGGTCGAAGAACATGCCGTCAAACAGCTGGGTGGCTGTGTCGAGGGTGGGCGGGTCGCCCGGCCGAAGCTTGCGGTAGATTTCGATCAGCGCGTCTTTGCGCGTCTTGACCGGATCCTTGCGGAGCGTGGTGGAAATGACGGTGCCGACTTCGTCGCGCTCAGGAAAGAAAATATCAAAGGCTTCGATACCGGCTTCAATGAGCTTGCCGATGACGGTGGGGGTCAGTTCCTGGTTTGCATCGATCATCACTTCGCCGGTCGACATATCAACAACGTCGGAGGCGATAAAAGCACCTTCCAGATCGTTCGACGCGACTTCGACTTCGGTGATGCCCTGCTTTTTGATTTCGCGCATCAGGCCGGCGGTGACTTTGCGACCCTGGGGGACGACGACTTCACCGGCGCTGTTGTTGATGGCGTGCGAAAGCTTCAGGCCGACGAGGCTGTCGTCGACTGTCCAGTTCAGCTTGGCTTCACGGATGTTGACCTTGGTGATGCGGTAAAAGGTTTTGAGAATCTGTTCGTCGGATTCGAGGCCGAGCGCACGCAGAAAGACCGAACCATAGAATTTACGCTTGCGATCAATGCGAACGTAGAGAAGGTTCTTGGTGTCGTATTCAAACTCAACCCAGCTGCCGCGATACGGAATGATCTTGCCGAGGAAGTAGCCCTGCGCCACAATGCGCTCGAAAAACACGCCGGGCGAACGGTGCAACTGGCTGACAATGACGCGTTCGGTGCCGTTGATGATGAAGGTGCCGTTGTTCGTCATCAGCGGAATTTCGCCGAAGAAGACTTCCTGCTCCTTGATGTCGCGGACACTTTTTTGCTGCGTTTCCGGATCTTTGGCGTAGACGGTTAGCCGAATAGTGACTTTGAGGGGCGCGGCATATGTCATGCCCCGCTCTTCGCATTCCGCCTGATCGTATTTCAGCTGCAGGCCAACCGGGTCACCGCACTTGTTACAGAAGGTGACGATGTTTCGGTTGAACGTGCCGCAGACCTTACACAGAATGTCGCCCGGGTGGAATGGATCCGTCTGGATCGTCGCGCCGCAGGAAGGGTTCCGGCAAGTGGACCGCAGGTGATGCAGACCCTTGAGGTTGCCGCACTTACACTCCCAGTTGCCGATGGAATAGTCGACAAACTCGAGCGTACTGACGCCACGGAAATCCGAGATCGGGAAGACCGAAGTAAAAACGGTCTGCAGGCCGATATCATCGCGTTCATTGGGGAGAAGGTCCATTTGCAGGAACTTCTCATAGGAATTTTTCTGAACCTCGATCAGATTCGGAATCGGAATCGAGGTTTTAATTTTGGAAAAATCGACTCTGTCAGGAGCAAGACCGTTCTCAGAAGACATAAGAATTCAAGTACTCCGTAAACGGGCAGCGGCGCTTGAAACGCCGGTGCCGGAACAAATCAAACAATGCAAATGAATCTTGTAACCGTTGGTCGGTTTGAGCCCGAAAGTGATTGACGAGCGACCACGGGAAGTGCAACTTTATTGAGAGAGTGCTGGGCTTCTGGATTGCCCGTTCGTGCAGTGGGGAGGTCTCGGCAGGTACACGTATAGCTTCTACGTGAGGGCACACGCCGCCCCGACGCGTCTGCGAAATCGGCATTCGATTTGACTGCCAACGTTTCCAGCGCCAAGTTTACCAATCCGGGAGTTCGTCCCGAGAAACAAAGAGCAAACAAAAAAAGTACCGACGGAGTGCCCGCCATCCATGAAGTTAACATGCCGGTCGTCAATCCGTCAACACATCAAAACGCAAAATACTAACGGCGGACCTGGCGGGGCACCCGAAAGTGCCCGCCCGGACCGCCTGATTTCGTCCAACCGGTTCCGAAGAAAGTCGATAGTGACTACTTTACTTCGACAGTTGCGCCGGCGTCGACAAATTTCTTCTGGATGGTGGCAGCTTCTTCCTTGCTGACGCCTTCCTTCACCGGCTTGGGCGCGCCGTCCACCAGGTCCTTGGCTTCTTTCAGGCCGAGGCTGGTCACTTCGCGAACTGCCTTGATGACGTTGATTTTGTTTGCGCCCGCCGCGACTAGGATGACCGTGAATTCGGTCTTCTCTTCAACAACCGGGGCTGCTGCCGCTGCCGCGCCGCCTGCTGCCGCCGCCGGAGCCGCTGCCGCTGCCGAAACGCCGAGCTTTTCCTCGAGCAACTTAACGAGCTGCGATGCTTCAAGCAGCGTCAAGCCCTGAATCTGATCCGCAATTGCGTTGATGTCCGCCATGATCTTTGTCCTCTTAAAATCTTTTTGTTACTGCCACATGCCAAGGCATATGACCTTCGTTGTCTTTTCCGTGAAGGGCCTTGGGGGCCCATTCTTTAAGAGCCTTTCGGCTCCTTAATCGAAAAGCCTTGCGGCTTTCTTTCGAGAAGCCTTGCGGCTTTCTTCCCGGAGCCTTGCGGCTCTGGCACCCAACTACGCCGTGAACTTTTCTTCTTTGACACCCTGGTCAATCACAACTGCAAGGTTCCGACCCACGGCGCTCATCGCAGTGACCAGCCGCTGGGCCGGAGCATTGATGAGGTAAAGAAGCTTGGAGAAGAGCTCTTCCTTCGGAGGAAGGCTGGCCAGATCATTGATCGCCTTAATGTCGATCGCACGACCTTCCACCATACCGGCCTTGAAAGTGAATGCCGGGTTGGTCTTTGCATACGCTGTAAGCGCCTTGGCCAGTGCCACCGGATCGCCCGAAGTGTACGCAAGAGAGGTCATACCCTTGAGGCCCTTCAGAACCTCATGAGATGCCAGACCTTCCGACGCAATATCCGCAATGTTGTTTTTGACGACTTTATAACTGCCGCCCGCGCTACGCACAGTCTTACGCAGGTTGTAGTCCTGCTCGACCTTCATTTTTTCGAAACCAGTAACGAACACGTTGTTCGCAGCTTCGAGAGCCTTGCGCAGCTCTTCAAAATCTTTCTTCTTGTCTGCCCTGTTTTTCATTTTGAGACTCCGGGTTTGCCAACGGCTTGCGCTCCTGCACTTGCAGAACGCTCGCTGTTACTAGGCGTTGGCGGCCGTTTCCTTCGCTGTCAGTTCCGCAACATCAATGGAGATGCCGGGGCCCATGGTGGAACAAAGAGTGGCATTCTTCACGTACTTGCCTTTGGCCGCAGACGGCTTGGCCTTGAGAACCGCCGTGATCAGACTGGAGGCATTTTCCACCAGCTTAACGGCGGAGAAGCTTACCTTGCCGACCGGAGCATGAATGATGCCGGTCTTGTCCACGCGGAATTCGACTTTGCCGGCCTTGACTTCGAGGACGGCTTTCGCAACGTCAACAGTAACGGTGCCGGTCTTCGGATTGGGCATCAGACCGCGGGGGCCGAGCACCTTACCGAGCTTACCGACAGAACGCATCATGTCCGGGGTGGCAATGACAGCATCAAAAGCAGTCCAGCCTTCGGACTGAATCTTGTTGACCATGTCTTCGCCGCCGACGAAATCGGCACCCGCTTCGGTGGCTTCGCGAAGTTTGTCGCCGCTGGCGATTACGAGAACTGTTTTGGATCTGCCGAGCCCGTTGGGCATGACGACCGTGCCGCGAACCATTTGGTCGGCGTGCTTTGGATCGACACCGAGGCGCATGTGCACCTCAACGGTTTCATCAAATTTGGCGAATTTAATCTTCTGGAGAAGAGGAACTGCCTGATCGAGGGGGTAATCACGCGCTTCGATCTGCTTAAGCGCGGCTTGGTACTTTTTTCCTGGTTTCCTTGCCATGTCTCCTCATTGGTTCAAGCGGTTGCGTCAGCCCGGTTCGGCAGTTTGCTGCCGGGGCGCGCACACCTCCCATTGAGCCCTTTCGGGTACTCACCGATAGTAACACGAACGAAAACGGATTCGCAAACGTCGGGCGGGAATTTTACCGACCGGTTCCAGTACTGGAAGGAAACCGGTCGGGCTCAACAGTCCAGCTTAGCGCACTCCGCCATTCATTTTGAAGTCGGCCGGGATTTGAAAGAGAGTGGGATCCTGGGCGCCGGTGAGGATGTTGGTCAGTTCGTAGGTGGTTTCACCGAAACGGGGATCTTTATTGCTGCTCTTAATGAGCATGCCGAGATCTTCGGAGTACCAGCGTTCGGAGACGATTTTGATTTCGCGATCATTGCCGATCTGGCCTGCCGCGATTGTGACTGTGGTGCGGGTTCCTTTGGCAGGAATGCCGTTGATGATCTGAGTGCCGAGATCCTCCATCGGGACGTTGAGGTCGGCGGCAGGGGTGGCGGAGGTAAACGATCTGGCTTCGGTGGTGGAGAAGGCGATGCCTGGCCTGGCGGGGAAGGCTCCGCCGGCTGAGCCGGCAATTGTGGCCGTAGTGGGACGGGGCATATTCTGCATGGCGTGAGCCTCGGCTCTCATCTTTTCAGCAATGAGAACATCGGCTGAACCAGAGCTGGAACTGGTGCTGAAGGTGCCGGAGCGCCGCGCCATGATTTTGCGGGCGGTCTTATTGGCATTGCTCATTTCAGTGGTGACGCCGCTGACAGGGTCGGAAATCATGATGGTGTCTCCGCTGTCGCGTTCGATGCGGGTGCGGCCCTCGGTGTCACGAAAGTATTTGTCGGACTCCTTTTTGTCGATGCGGGTACCGTCTCCCAGGACCTGGAGCGTGTGACGCTGTTCGTTGGCGGAGAAGGGCTTGCCGGCGGTGGTCTTGCCGCCGATGGCCTCAATGGTGTTGACCCTGAGGCTCATGGTGGCGGGCAGTTTATCCTCATTCGCAAAGTACTGGAATGCGACATTTGCCGGAGGCTGGGCGTGGGCTGCTCCGCAGAGGGCAGTGAGAAGGGCTGTTGCGGTCAGTGTCTGTCTGGTTGTCATGGGATGCTCCTAATAGGTATCGGAAACGGAAATCAGGCGAACGGCGCGGGCGCGGCCATCTTCGCCGACGACGAGATCGGCGCGGGCGCGGGCTCCCGGATCGGAGACACGTACCGGAAGTCCGGCAGCGATGAGGGCTGAGACCGGGATGTCCATGCGGATCACATCGGCACGTTCGTTGGGCGCGAGGGGCGCGGTGAACGGAATCGGGGTAAAGGGCTCTTCGGTATCTGCGGTCAGTACCGCTTCGACGGCCGTCGGGCGCGGTTGCGTATGGCGTGCTTTGGGTCGCTTTACGGGTGCCGCCGGCGGCAGCGGTTCCGTTTTGGGTGGCAGGAGGACGTTGGCGGTTCGGATTGGCTTCGGTTTTTCGGGTGCGAATTGCTTCGGGGGCAGGAACAGACCGGCGATGATGGTTGCAGCTACGGCGACGCCTGCCTTCCACCAGGGAAATGCCCGCTTTACGGGAACGGACAAGCGCGACACACTGTTCAAGCGCCTGTCCCACTCGGCCTGGAGAAGAGGGCCGGGAATAGCGTGCGGGGTGGCGGCTCTGGCCTCAGTCGCCAGTTGTTTCATGGCTGTGTTGAGACGATCACTCATGCTTCACACCTTTGTAGAACCTGCTCCGGTTGTTGCAGTTTGCGGGCCAGCAGCCCTCGCGCGCGGTGCAGGCGGGAACGAAAGGTTCCGACGGCGCATTCGAGTCTGGCGGCTGCTTCTTCATAACTGTGTCCTTCGAGGTCGCACAGGGCGACTGCTTCTCTGTAACGCTCCGGCAGGGCGATGATGGCTGCGCGGAGGCGGTCGGCATCGGTTGTGTCGGGCTCCGGCCCGGCGGTGCGTTGCCTGCGGTCGACAAGGGTGTCTTCGAACGGCACCCAGCGGTGCTCTTCATACCTTTTGCGCTGCAGAAATTTTCGTGTGACGCCGGTGAGGAACGCTGCAAGTTCGCCGCGTTCAGGGTCGAAATCTTCGGCATGGTGGATTAGCCAGACGAACACGTCCTGCGCCACTTCGAGGGCCTTTTCGCGGTCGGCGGTCATGTGCAGGGCGAATCGGAATACGGCCGGGTGATGGGCGGCGTACAGGGTGTTGAAAGCCTCCCGATCGCCGGC
This sequence comes from Bryobacterales bacterium, assembly GCA_038319515.1. Taxonomy (GTDB): domain Bacteria; phylum Acidobacteriota; class Terriglobia; order Bryobacterales; family Bryobacteraceae; genus BOG-234. The sequence continues at coordinate 1,194 of JBBQDH010000256.1, read as the reverse complement.
ACGGAAGCGACGCAGCAGGTCCCGATTCTTGATGCGGTCGAAATCCACGTCTGCCCTTATTGTCGTGGGGCGGGCGGGGGAGTTCCACAAAGTGCCGGAATTCGATAGAATCGCGCTATGCCTGAAATTGATCGCAGAGATTTCCTGAAGAACACGGCGGCGCTGGGTGTGGCGTCATCGCTGACGAAGGCGGCCTTTGGTGCGCGGCCTGCTCCGGCGCGGGTGCTGGGGGCGAACGACCGAATCAACATCGGTGTGATTGGCTGCGGCGGGCGCGGGACCGGGGTTGCTCGCGACTTCGCGAAGGCCGGGCTGACGCACAACGCGCGCATCGCCATGGTTTGCGATGTATACCAGAAGCGCGTGAATAAGAATGCGGACTATCACAAGGTAAAGGGCACGCTGGATTACCGCGAGGTGCTGGACAACCCGGAGATCGACGCGGTCTACATTGCGACGCCGGACCACTGGCATGCGCCGATTGCGATTGCGGCGATGGATAAGGGTAAAGACGTGTACCTGGAGAAGCCGATGGTGCACACGATTGCCGAGGCGAAGCAACTGGTGGCGACGGTGCGGGAGACGAAGCGGGTGCTGCAGGTAGGGTCGCAGACCACTTCAGGCGACCAGTGGGCGAAGGCCAAGAAGGCGATTGCGGATGGCATGATCGGCGACATGCTGATGAGCCAGGGTTCTTATCATCGGAACTCGCTGGATGGCGAGTGGAATTACCCGATTGAGAATGCGGCGGGGCCGACGGGCAAGGGCGAGGATTATCTGGACTGGAAGATGTGGCTGGGGTCGGCGCCGCAGCGGGCGTTCAACGCGGACCGCTACTTCCGGTTCCGCAAGTATTGGGATTATTCGGGTGGAATCGCCACGGATTTGTTCTACCACGTGGTGGCACCGATGAACATTTGCTGGGGCGAACCGCAGTTCCCGGCGAAGGTGATGGCCGGCGGGGGGATTTACGAGTTCCATGACGAGCGGGAGGTACCGGACACGTTTAATGTGATGGGCGATTACCCGAAGGGGCATTCGATTGTGCTGAGTTCGTCGATGGCGAATTCGCAGCATATTCCGGGACTGATTCGCGGGCATGCGGGGACCATCACGATGGTGGACCACGGACGGTTTGAAGGCTACACGCCGTTTATTACGGTGCGGCCGGAGAAGCGCGGGAAGCAGTATGTG